>JACPAT010000134.1 GCA_016180655.1 Candidatus Methylomirabilota bacterium
CATGTAGGTGAGGTCGGCCCCGGCGCTGAAGGCGCGCTCGCCGGCCCCGGTGACCACCAGCGCGCGGAGATCGTCCCGCTTCTCCAGTTCCTCGAGCGCCGCGTCCAAGGCCCGGTACGTGGCATCGTCAAGCGCATTCAGGACGGCCGGACGGTTGAGGGTGACAGTCGCCACCCCCTCGGCCACCTCAACCAGAACCGGGTTCTCCGGGCGCGTCATGCGAACCGGCCCTTGCTGAGACCGGGTTTCCCCCCGTCCCGGCGGATGAAGATGGGGCAGGCCCACTCCTCGTCGTTCCGTTCGGGGAAGTCCTCGCGGAAGTGACTGCCGCGCGATTCGGTGCGCATGAGGGCCACCCGGGCCATCAGCTCCCCCACCTCCAGCAGGTTCATGGTCTCGTGGAGTCCCACCAGATCCTTGGGCGTCCCCACGCCGATGGCCGGCAGGAGTTCCTCCCGGATGGCCTGCAGGCGGGTGAGACACGCCTCCAGGCCTGGCCCGGTCCGGATCACCAGGACATGGCGGCTCATCGCCGACTTGATCTCGCGCTTCACCTCGGCCACCTTGCGGGTGCCGGGTCGCCCCAAGAGCGACCCCACCTGCGCCGCGAAGTCGCGGCGGCGCCCCTCGGAGATCTGCGGACGCTTCCCCGGCGCCGTCTGGCCGGCGTGTCGCCCGGCCCGGGCGCCGAAGACCTGGCAGTTGAGGAGCATGTTGCCGCCCAGGCGGTCGGCCCCGTAGGGCCCGGCCGAGGTCTCGCCCGCCGCGTACAGGCCGGACACGCTGCTCTGCGCATCGGCATCGATGCGAAGCCCCCCGTTGATGGCGTGCCCGAAGACCGCGATCTCCAGGGGACGGCTCATGACGTCAATCCCCTTCGACTTGAACCACTCCTTGGAGACCGGCCACATCGTGGCGATGTCACTGCCGGGAGGGATGCGCTCGGCTTCGTTCACCTGGCGGAGATCCAGGAAGACCCCGCCTCGCTGCGTGCCGCGACCGGCCTCGATCTCGCGCTTGGCCGCGATCTCCAGGAAGCGCGAGGGGTCCTGAATGCTGAAGGGATAATGGCGGACCTTGGCCCGGAAGCATGCTTCCTTCTCCAGCCCCGGCGGCAGGTAACGGTCCAGGCACTCCTCCCCCAGGCGGTTGGTGAACATGGGGGCCAGCAACCAGAACCAGGCCATGATGATATTCGTGAAAGGATGGATCAGGCCGAAGCCGGCCTGCATGAACTCCAGGTTCGCCAGCTCGGCCCCCGCCCGATAGCCCAGGGCGTAGCCGTCCCCGGTCACGTCGGGGGGCATCAGGCTGTACTCGAAGAGCTGGCCCGCGCCGCCCGTGCCCAGGATCACGGCCCCCGCGGCCACGGCATGCAGCGTGCCGTTCAGGTCCATTGCCAGGAGTCCCTGACACCCTGCCTCCTCCCGGACCAGGTCGAGGACCACCGTGTTTTCCATGACCTCCACGCCGGCGGCGGCACAGGCATCCTTGAGCGCCAGGACGATGGGCCGCCCGTGCCCGTAGATCTTGCGGTTGCGCGGGCGCGAGGCGAAATCCCCCATGGCGACGAGCACCTTGCCCTGGGCGTCCCGGATGAATTCCACCCCCCAGGATTCCAGGGCCGCGGCGGCGAGATGCGCCTCCTCCGCCAGGATGCGGACGAGTGTTTGGTCGGCGCAGCCGGCGCCGTTCCGGAGGATGTCCTCCACGTGGACGTCCGGATTGTCGAGCGGATCCCCCGCCCCGTCCGCCACGGCGAAGCCCGCCAGGGAGGCCACGCCGAACGAGGTCGCCCCCGTGGCCCCCAGCCGTCCCTTGGTCACCAGCAGGACCCGGGCGCCGGTCCGGCCCGCCTCCAGCGCCGCCCGCAGCGCCGCGCCGCCACCCCCCACCACCACCACGTCGGTCTCGTGTGCCTGCACCGTGATCATGACTCCCTCAGGTCCGGTCCCACCTCCCTGCCGGGAGATACGAGCCAGTGGCTCCTCGAATCTTCAAGAGCAAAGGGCAGCGCATCTCAGTCGGGCCTCTGGGTGATGACACCGGCCTGCAAGTTGGGGCGAGGTGCCGGCGTGGCTCGAGCGCGCCAGAGCCTGGCACCTCCGCCTACTCCCCCACGGCGACCTTGAGGCCGTGAGACCGCAGGAGCTTCCCTGCAATGATGAGTCGCTGGATGTCCGAGGTCCCATCCAGGATCCGGTAGGCGCGGACGTCGCGATAGAATCGCTCGACGGGCGTCGGCTTCATGAAGCCCATGGCCCCGTGAATCTGGACCCCCATATCGGCGATCTGCCCGGCCGCCTCGGAGCTGAACAGCTTGGCCATGGAGGCCTCCTGGACGGCCTCCTCCCCCTGGTCGATCTTGCGGGCGGTCTGGTACAGCATCAGGCGTCCGGCGTGCAGCAGCGTGGCCATGTCCGCCAGCTTGAGCCGGACGGCCTGAAACGCCCCGATCGGCTTCCCGAACTGTTCGCGGGTGACGGCGTATTGGAGGCTCAGCTCCAGGATCCGCTGGGATGCCCCCACCGACCGCGCGGCCGCCCAGAGGCGCGCCCGATCCAGGATCTTCCGCATCACGTCGAACCCGCCGCCCACCGCCCCTATCACGTTGGCCGCGGGGACCTCGCAATCCTGGAAGACCACCTCCGCGCTTTCGGAGCCCCGGAGCCCCATCTCGTCGTCCTTGGACCCGATGCTGAACCCGGGATAGTCCCGCTCCACGATGAAGACGGTGATCCCGCCCTTGGCCTTCCGGGTCGGATCGGTGACGGCCGTCACGATGAAGGTGCCGGCGATGGCGGCGCGGCTGATGTACAGCTTGCTCCCGTTCAGGATGTACCGATCCCCCGTGCGCACGGCGCTCGTCCGGATCCCCGTGGCATCCGATCCCGCCGTCGGCTCGGTGAGACAGAAGGCGGCCAGACGTTCCCCGCGGGCCAGGGGCGGCAGGTACTGCTGCTTCTGCGCCTCGGTCCCCGCCAGGGCGATGGTCGCCGCCGGGGCGGTCGGGCAGATCACCATGCTGACCGCGCCATTCGTGCGGGACAGCTCCTCCAGCGCCACCACCGAACCCAGCTCGCCGAATCCGGTCCCGCCATATTCGGGCGGGA
>JACPAT010000135.1 GCA_016180655.1 Candidatus Methylomirabilota bacterium
GACTAGACTATCCAGCAAGTCAGCCGGGACGTCCCTCAGCCGGGGCGTTGCTCGCGAAGTCCGATTTCCCGCTCCTGTGGCGTGGCACACCCGCCTGACACGCCGGAACCTCAGTTCTTGCCCGCCTCCTGATCCTGCCGCCTTCACGGCAATCCCCCCAGGGCTCCGTCCGGCCTCTGCGTTGGAAGCAAGTCCCCCGCGGTGCAGCGAGGTCGGCATGCCGGCCAGCAACTTTGGAATGGCCCTGGCTCCTCCGCTTGCCGGGCACGGAGCCTGTCACGGCAAAGGGGGCGGCCTCAAGCAAGCATGTCGGACGGGACGGGGCTCGACAACTCCGATTGCTCCGGGGGCGGGTCGAAGGTGGTGAGGCGGTGTCTAGCGGGCGGGGGACGGGGTAATCTGGGTGCGCGCCCAGCCGAGGAACCGTTCGGCGTGCTGGACGAGCTCCTGAGCTTCCCGCTGCAAGAACAGCCGGCTTTCGTATTCGACGAGGTTCTTCTTGCCGAGAATGCGGCGGAGGTGCGTGAGGGTGGAGGCGTCGGTCGGCCCTCGCGCGGCGAGGAGATCCACGACGTCCTCGTGACGCTGGCTTGCACTGCGGCGACCGGTGCGGAAGACGAGCACGGCGTCGGCGCCGGCGATGGCCGCGTGGACGGCCGCGAGCGCGGCGGCGTTCCACCGGCGGGCTGTAAGACTGTCCAACGCAGCCCGGAGGAACTCCTCGGCTTTCCGCAGATACTGCGCCGCGCTGTCCCGCGGCTCTGGCCGGGTGGGAATCTTCCTCGGAGCCATCACTGCAGGACCTCGCTGAGGGGCGCCCCCTCAATCACCCATCCCGTCTCCACGATCTCCCGGATCAGCCGATCCCTGGCCCGGTAGCGGCGGGCGAACTCGGCGGCGGGCCACACGAGGATTGCCAGGCGGCGGCCGAACCGGCGGCGTAGCCGGGTCGCCGCAGCAACGAGTCCGGCCTCGACCCGCTCGGCTGCGGCGGCGGCCGCCGTGAGGCAGACGAGGTCCAGATCGCTCTCCATGCGGGCCTCGCCCCGGGCCTCGCTCCCGAAGAGGATGACCGAACGCACCCGCACCCCAGCCGCCTGGCGGACTGCCTCGCCGAGCCGGGCATGGAACCGGGCCTCAGCCGTGAAGAGCGGGAGAAGCCCGTCCTGGACGAGCCAGTGCTCCTCGTTGAGCCGGTAGAGGATCGCCCGACCTTGGGGCTCGGCGTCAACCATTCCCAGCATGGTCAGGGGGCGCAAAGCACGGGCGACGGCGGTATGGGAGAGCTGGGTGGATTTCCCGATCGCTCGACCGGTGTGGCGCCCGGTGGCGCGGCAGAGGTACCGCATGATTCTGATCTGCGGGCTGCTCCCCAGGACCGCGTCCAGGAGGGTCCCCGGGGCCGGTTGGAGGGTTTGGAACTCCATGGCTCCATATGGTACTCCAGTGCACCATCAGAGGCAATGGCAATCATCCGCAAGACGAACCGGCCGGATTCGGATGCCCACCACCTGACGGGCAGAGGCCCAGCCGTGGGGTGGGGCGGGGTGGTCCGCCACCAGTCTTGGGGCCCGCAGTTGTCAGACCCACCGCGAACTTCGAAACCCTTCGATAAACCTCAATAAATTCTCTTGACACGGCGTTTTGGCCATGTATATTGTCGCCGCTAAGTGGGATGAAGTGGGAGAGAATGGTTTAACATCCCATCCCAGTCCCATCCAGTGGGGTTTGTGAGACGCACCATGTTCCGAGGCCAATTCGAACACGCCATAGACGACAAGGGGCGCCTGAGCATCCCGGCGAAGCTCCGCGAGGCGCTCAGGAAAGAGAAGACGCTGGTGCTCACCAGCTTCGACGCCTACATCACCGCCTTTCCGATGAAGGCGTGGCGGGTCATCGAGGACCGCATCCGTTCCAATCCGACGTTCAAGCGGGACATGCGCGACTTCCTCCGCGTGGTCTACTCGTCGGCGGAGGATGTGGAGATCGATCCCCAGGGGCGGATCCTGATCTCGCAGGCCCTGCGCCAGCGCGCCGGGATCACGCGGGACGTGGTGATCCTGGGCGTCATGGACCAGATCGAGATCTGGGACAAGGCCCGCTGGACGGAGAAGGCGGGGGCGGCCCCCTCGCCCGAGGAACTCTCGGCCAAGCTGGGCGAGTTGGGAGTCTAGAGAAGGACGTTTCCAACTCATGCAACCACAGATGAACACAGATACACACAGATGTTCCTCTCCAGAGGGGGGAATCCAAAACCGACAGCGGACAACTGACTCCTGGATACTTATCGGTTGTCCGTTGTTTGGTTTCGAATGAGACGGATCATTATCCGTGTTCATCTGTGTTTCCGCCTCAGGCGGATGGTTCCAAGGGAGGTGACAATGGCACAGCCACGGCAGGGGCAACCGGCGCGCAGACGTCGCCGGCCCGCACGACGATGGACCCTGGGGGCGACGGCACCCGACTGGTTCCGCCGGGTCTGGGAGGACCGCCTCCGGGAGGTTCCAAAGCCGGACGACCTCGGTGCCAGGCGAAAGAAGGTCTCGAATCTGGACCCGGCTCACATCCGACGCATCGCCTATCTCTAGGAGGAGACCCATGCTGGTTCGCTGGTCGGAACCCCACAAGGTAGCCGTCATCGATCCGCAGGGCGACCTGGGCATCCGCACCATGGTGGAGATCAAGAACACCGTCGGCGCACTGCTGCGCGACGGCTGCCGAACGCTGATCGTGGATTGCCGCGGGGTCCAGCGCGTGGAGGCGATGGGCCTGGGCGTCCTGGTGGAGCGCCTGTGCCGCGCCCGCGACCTGGGCGGCACGCTGGCGCTGGCCGGTGTGGGCCCGGAACTGGCGGGGCGGATGCAGGAACTGCGCGTGGATTCCCTGTTCCAGGCATTCGAGTCGGTCCAGGCTGCCCTGAATATCCTGGTCGGGATCCAACCCGAGGCGGTGGCAGCCCTGGCCGCCTAGTGATCGGACACGCCCCGGTCCTGCGAGTGGAGGTCCAGGCGCTCCTCCAGCCCAGGCCGGGGGGTCGGTATCTGGACGCCACGGTCGGCCTGGGCGGGCATGCGGAGGCCATCCTCCAGGCCAGCGAACCGACCGGG
>JACPAT010000086.1 GCA_016180655.1 Candidatus Methylomirabilota bacterium
GCCGCGCCAAGAGGGCATCCCGCTGCTGCCCCAGGCGGCGGCGGTGAGCGTCGGTCATGGACATTAGCTATCACGTGTCCATCCCTTCTGTCAAGCGTCGCCTGCTGGGGTGGAGCATTTTTTGTATTGGCAAGCAGTTACCCAGTTAGCTCCGGATCAGGGCGGTCAGGTCTTCTTCTTCAGCTCGTTCAGCACCAGCTTGGCCACACCCTTCAACGTCTCGAAGACGCCGGTGCCCTTCTTGGCGCAGGCCTCGAACCAGGGGACGCCGTTGGGGTTGAGCAGCGTCTGGAGTTCCTCCACGGGAACGACGTTGGGCAGGTCCCGCTTGTTGTACTGCAGCACGAAGGGGAGGCGGTCCAGCTTCAGGCTCTGCTCCGCCAGGTTGGCCTCCAGGTTCTCCAGGCTTTCGATGTTCGCCTCCACCCGCTCGATCTGGGAGTCGGCCACCAGGATCACGCCGTCCGCCCCCCGGAGGATCAGCTTCCGGCTGGCGTCGTAAAAGACCTGCCCCGGCACCGTGTACAGGTGGAAGCGGGTCTTGAACCCCCGGATGCTGCCCAGCTCCAGGGGAAGGAAATCGAAGAAGAGGGTCCGCTCCGTCTCCGTCGCCAGCGAGATGAGCTTGCCCTTGGTGCTGGGCTCCACCTTGGAGTAGATATGCTGCAGGTTCGTGGTCTTCCCGCAGAGCCCGGGCCCGTAGTAGACCAGCTTGCAGTTGATCTCCCGCGCGGCGTAGTTGATGAAGGACACGCTGGCGCCTCAGCTCTTGAACAGGTCCTCGATGTCCTCGTCGGTGAACTGGGCGAACTGGGCCTGGAACGCCGCCCGGCCGCGGCCCGCCTCCTGCTGCGTCCGCAGGGCCATCTCGGCAAAGGCCTGGCCGATGTCTTCGGCGGCACGCTTGAGCCGGAGGCGGACCAGGCCCAGGGAGGATCGGCGATCGAAGAGCACGACCAGAATCGCACGCTGGGCCACCACCGAGATGTGCAGGTTGTCCTTCTCTCCCTCGTGGAAGAGGACACTGAATTCCTTTTCCCCCAAGAGCTGCGCCAGGCCGCCGCTGGCGGCGATGTTGCCGGCCGTCAGGGAGGCCAGGGAGGTGATGTCCACGTTGGCCGTTTCGCCGGCCGCGGCGATGAGCTGTCCGCTCTTGTCGATGAGGAAGACCGCCCGGCTCCTGGCATCCTCGCAGAGCCTCCGCAGCACGGCCGCCAAGCGTCGTTCGTCCTCCTCGTAGAGAGTCAGGTCCGCGCCCAGCATCCCCACCGGCCCCACCCGTCACGTGATCTCACGCCGGCCCTCCAGCGCTCGGGCCAATGTGACCTCGTCCGCGTACTCGAGGTCCCCGCCCATGGGCAGGCCGCGGGCGATGCGCGTCACCTTCACCGGGAACGGCTTCAGGAGCCGCAGGAGGTAGAGCGCCGTGGCCTCGCCCTCGACGTTGGGGTTGGTGGCCAGGATGACCTCGCGCACCCCGCCGGACTCCAGCCGGGCCGTCAGCTCCTTCCCCCGGATCCGATCCGGCCCCCGGCCCTCCAGCGGCGACAGCGACCCGCCCAGGACGTGGTACAGGCCGCGGAACTCCCGGGTCTTCTCGATGGCCAGCAGGTCGTTGACCTCCTCCACCACGCACAGGAGCTGGCCGTCGCGGCGGGGATCCTGGCAGACCGCGCACAGCTCCTCCTCGCTGATGCTGAAACACCGGCGGCACGACCGCGTCCGGTCCTTGAGCCCGATCACCGCCTCGGCCAGGGCCACGGCCGTCTCGCGCGAGACCTTGAGCAGGTGGAAGGCCAGGCGCTGGGCCGTCTTGGGCCCGATGCCGGGCAGGCGCACCAACTCCTCGATCAGCGTTGCCAGCGCGGCGGGCGTGGCCGACACGGTCGCTTCCTCTCCTTCCGCCCTACAGCAGGCCCGGCAGGCCCAGCCCCCCCGCCAGGCGCGAGATCTCCTGGGTCAGGAGGTCCCGCGCCTTCCGCAGCGCGTCGTTCGCCGCGGCCGTGATCAGGTCCTGGAGCATCTCCAGGTCTTCACCTCGGACGACTTCGGGGTCGATCCGCACCGAGAGGAGCTCTCCCTTCCCGTTGGCCACCGCGGTGACCATCCCGCCGCCGGCGCTGCCCTCCACGGTCCGGCCCGCCACCTCGGCCTGGATGCGATCCATCTCGGCCTTCATCTTCTGGGCCTGCTTCATGAGATCGCCGAGCCCCGTCATGGGTCCTCCTCAGGCGGGCACCTCGCGAACGACCGTGCCGCCGAACAGGCTCAAGGCCTCCCGCACCAGCGGGTGTTCCCGGACCCGCGGCGGAGCCGTGGGCGCGCTGCGCACCCCCGCCGCCTCCAGGCGGGGCGGCGGGGCCGCCGCGAATCGGTACTCGATCCGTAGCCGGCGCCCGAAACTTTCGGCCGCGGCATCGGCGATCAGCCTGCGGGTCTCGGGATCTTCCAGCGTGTCCCGGACGAAGGCGTTGCCGTTTCTCACCTCCAGCGTCAGCGTGTCGGCCTCCAGGCTCACGGGCCGGACCTCGGACAACACCGACGCCAGCCGCTTCCGCCCCCGGAGACGTCCGACCGTAGCCGCCCAGCCGGCGTCAACGGTGGGGGTGCCGTCCGGCACGGCGGGCCCCGGCGACGGTTGCCCGCCCGCGCTCGGGGGCGGGGTCTCCACGGCCTGCATGGGCCGCGTCGGACGCTCGGGCGCGGTCGGGTTTCCCCCGAAGAGGGGAAGTTCCGCCGTGGCCGTCGCCGACGGTCCGGCCGGGAAGCGGGCCTCCAGGGCGACGAGGCGACCCAGGATCTCTCCCAGGCCCTGCACATGCCGGATCTCGGCGAGCCGGATCAACGCCATCTCGAGGAGAAACCGCGGTTGGGTGGCGCGGCGCATCTCCCCCTCCGCCTGCTGGAGCGTCTTGATCATCAGCTCCAGCTCCGGGAGGGTCGCCCGCTCCGCCTGCCGCCGGGCCGCGTCCAGGCCGACCCGCGCCCCATCCAAGAGCGGCCCCGGCTCGGGACACAGTCGCAGGATCGCCAGGTCGCGCAGGTGCCCGGTGAGCTCCAGCGTAAACTGCCGCAGGTCCTGG
>JACPAT010000259.1 GCA_016180655.1 Candidatus Methylomirabilota bacterium
GTCAGGCGGGACGTAGCGCGGTTATCGCGGTTATGCACTCACCGCCCCATACGGTTCCACCGCATGCCTTGCCGAAGATGGGACGTCAGGCAACCAGCGGATTTCGGACGAGAAAGCCGGGAAAACGGCTGAAGTCTCGGTCTGCGGACCACAGCTCTTGCACACCGTGCATCTGGCAGATGGCGGCGATCCGGGCATCGTGGATCTGGGGGCCGGTGATCCGGCCCGCCTCCAGGAAAGACCGCAGCTCGCGCCAGTACCCCTCCGGTTCCGCGAGGAGCACCAGGCTGGGTGATTCAATCCAGGCCTCAACCTGGTCCAGTGCGGCCGAGAGGGGGGTCGGGGGCATATAGATGCGCGGGTGGGTCACGATCGCCAGAAACTCGTGGAGGCATGGCCATGGGATGGCCCAGGCTGCCCGGCCTTCCGCCAACTCCGACAGGCGGGTATACGCGGCCTCGTGCTAGGGCGAATCCTCTCGGTGGGCGAAGACGAGCAGGTTGGTGTCAACGGCAATCACGCGCCGCGGCCCTCATAGGCGAGGTCGCGGATTCGTTCCCAGGAGGCACCTGCCACATCCGGCTGCAACCCCTCTCCCTTGAAGGAGGCCCGGCGCAGGCGGAATGCCAAAGACCTCTTGCGCTCGGCCAGAACCTTTCGGAGCCCTTCCTCCACCAAGGCCCGAACCGTTCGCCCTTCCCTGGCCGCCACCCGGCGGGCCTCATCGAGAAGTGAATCGGGAATCTCTACGGTTGTTTTCATACGGCTTTATGTATCACACTCCCCACCGAGAGGATCCGGCTCAAGAGGGAGGGCAACAAGGGCCGCGGCGACCGTACCGTCGAAAAGATTCTTTAGGGGCCGTCAGTTCGCCAGCAGCTTCTCGATCCGAACCTCGAGCCCGGCCTTGATCGCCTCGACCTGTTCCGGTGCGCCATCCACGCGGTCCGCCAGTTTCCCGTCCTTCCCGATGAAGAGAGTGGCCGGCGTCGCGTCCACCCCGTAGAGAGTGCCGATCTTCCCGTCCGCGTCGCGCCCCACCGGGAACGGCAGGCGGTACTGGTCCACGAACTTCCTCGCCGGCCCCTCACTGTCCCAGGTCACGTTGACACTCAGGAATTCCAGGCCCTTCTCGCGGTACTTCTCGTACACCAGCGCCAGAACGGGAGCCTCCCGTTGACAGTGGGGTCAGCTGGAGTGCCAGAAGTTCACCAGGACCGGCTTTCCCTTCAGGCTGGCGAGCGACACGCTCTGCCCGTTGAGGAGCCGGAGAGTAAAATCGGGCGCCGGCCGCCCGATGCGCGCAATGCCGGCCGCGCCTGGTGCGGCCTTGGTCCCGGTCTGCATCATGACAACCGCGATGATCACGCCGATGACTGCCGTCAGGCCGCCGACCCAGGCCCAGGTGCTCCATCGCGACTTCGCCTTCTGCCTTTCCTTTCCCGACGGCGCCCGTACCAACCGACGCTTTCCCATGAAGGCTCCTTTCTTCCGAGAGCGAACAGCCATCAGCCGTCAGCGGTCGGCCACAGACCTGCTGCCCATCGTGTCCGGGGTCGGAGCTGCGGGCCGAGTGCTGAACGCCCGCCTATTTGTACAGGGGGATGGGTCAGGGTGCAAGTGTTTCCGGCGAAACGGCTGCAGAGGGGCAGGGGGGCAGAGGCGCAGAGGGGGAGGAGCCAGGGCGGGAGCCGAGAGTCGTGAGCCGAGAGTCGAGGGAGGGAGGAGAAGGCCGGAAAAATCGCTTGACCCGGTGTGGGGGTTTGAATACCGTGTGGCGCGAAGAGGACAACCAATGCAACCGTCCGCCTGAGGCGGAAACGCAGATAAACGCAGATGGACTAATCCTGCGGAAGAGGAGGGAGCCATGCGTCGGTATCGAAGGTGGCTGAGTGGGACCGCCGCCGTAGGGCTGGGAATCCTCCTGGCCATGTCGGGGGCGGAGGCGCAGCAGAAGGCGGTCAGCCTGACCTGGACCGCGGGGCCGGTGGGCGGCGGGTGGTACCTGATGGCCGGCGGGATCGCGGAGCTGATCCGGGAAACGACGGGGATGACTATCAAAGTGATACCGGGGGGCGGCACGCAGAATCCTCCCATCATAGACAAGGGGGATGCGGAGGTCGGATGGGGCCTGCCGCCGGTCCTCAACGCCGCCTGGAACGGCGAGGACCCCTACGACAAGCCACCCCATGCCGGCCGGAAGATGCAGAACCTGCGCGCCGTGGCCGGCGGGATGAGCGTCAACACCTTCCATTTCTACGTGGGGGCGGAGACGCCGTTCAAGACGATGGACGAGGTCTTCAAGCAGAAGAAGCCGCTGCGGATCGCCGTTTCCCCCGCGGGCACGTCGGACGAATGGGTGTTCCGCAAGGTCCTGGCCTACTACGGCACCGACTACAAGGGCCTGGAGGCGGCCGGATTCAAGTTCTTCCGGGGGTCGCACTCGGAGCAGGCGGCGAATTTCAAGGACCGGAACGTCGACGCGACCTTCACCTTCCTGGCCCTGCCGGGCGCGGCGGTGACCGAGGCGTCCATCGGCCGCTCCCTCCGCCTTCTGAATTTCCCGCCGGGCCTCCTGGATTCCCTCTCGAAGTTCGGCCTGGGCACCGGGACCATCCCCAAGGGGACCTATCCCAAGGCAGCCAACGCCGATGAAGAGGTTGTCTCGGCAACCATGGGCAGCGTCATCGTCGCCAACAAGAATGTTCCCGACGACGTGGCGTACGCCCTGGCCAGGGGGATCAATGAGAACCTGGACCGCTTCCGGAAGATCCACGCCAGCCTCCAGCCATACCAGGCGAGCTACGGCGCCAAGCCGAGCGGGATCCCCCTGCATCCCGGAGCCGAGAAGTACTACCGGGAGAAGGGCTATCTGAAGTAGGCGCAGAGGGAAGGCCAAGCGCACGCGACGGCGCCCGCCCCTCGACTCCGCTCGGGGCGGGCGTTTTCGCGTGAGGGTCAGCCGGTAATCAACGGGCGGGGCGGAATCGGGGATGCGGAAGCTTTCGGGTGCGGTCAAGTGGGCGGTGGTCCTCTACGCCTGCGCCGCGTCGCTCTTCCACCTCTACACCGCCGGCTACGGCTCGCTGGAGCCGCGGCTGATGCGTGGGATTCACCTGCTCCTGCTCTTGCCCCTGACCTTCCTCCTCTACCCGGCCACGCGACGCTCCCCGCAGGACCGGCCGAGTTCCCTGGACTACCTGGCCGCCGGAACCGCGGGGGCGGCCTGCGGCTACGTCCTCTGGCATGCGGAGCGCCTCAACTTCCGCTTCCAGGGCGTGGACGAGGTTCTGCCCGTCGAGGTGGTCCTGGGGAGCCTCCTGGTCGGCCTGATCATCGAGGCCTGCCGGCGCTCGCTCTCGCGCTGGATGGCGGCCACCATCGTGGTCTTCCTGGGCTACCTGGCCGCGTCTCCCTACATGCCCGGCGTTCTGCACTTCAAGGGGTATGCCTTCCCCCGCATGGTGGAGATCATGTACCTGGCGGGGGACGAGGGGATCTTCGGGTTCCTCACGGGGATCTCCGCCAACATCCTCTTCATCTACATCCTGTTCGCCGGCGTGATGATGAAGGCGGGAGTGGGGGATTTCCTGATCGACTTCGCCGTCTGGGCCGCCGGCTGGGCCCGGGGCGGCGCCGCCAAGATCGCCGTCCTGGCCAGCGCCCTGTACGGGACCGTCAGCGGGAGCACCGTGGCCAACGTGTACGCCACCGGCTCCTTCACCATTCCCCTGATGAAACGGCGCGGCTTCACGCCCAAGCAGGCCGCGGCCATCGAGGCCATCGCCGGGACCGGCGGGCAGATCATGCCCCCCATCATGGGGGCCGGCGCCTTCATCATGGCGGAGGTGACGGGCGTCCCGTACTTCCAGATCATCAAGGCCGCCGCCATCCCGGCCATCCTGTACTACATCGGCGTCTTCAGCATGGTTCACTTCATCGCCCTGCGGTCCGGGATGCCGGCCACCCCCCGGGCCGAGCTGCCGTCCTGGCGTCCCATGCTCCGCCGGGCATATTACTTCGCCCCCTTCCTGCTGATCCTCTTCTATCTGGCCCAGGGGTACTCGCCGACCAAGGCGGCCTTCTTCGTGATCGTGGTGACGTGCGTGCTCAGCTTCCTGGACAGGAAGACCTGGATGACCTGGGACAAGGTGCGCGACGCCCTCTTCGAATCGGCCGTGAGCGCGGCCCTGATCGCCGCCGCCCTGGCCGGATCCGGGATGATCGTGGCGACCCTGACGCGAACCGGGGCGGCCCTGGCCTTCGGCGGGATGATCGTCGGGGCCGCCCGGGGGAGCCTGATCCTGGCCATGATCCTGATCTTCCTGGTGGTCAGCGTCCTGGGCACCGGGATCCCGACCACGGCGGCCTACGTGATCGCGGTGACGATCGGCGCCGCCGCCCTGGGAAACCTGGGAGTCGCCGTGCTGGCGGCGCACCTGTTCGTCTTCTACTACGCGGTCCTCTCGGACCTGACGCCGCCGGACGCCATCACCGCCTTCGCCGCCGCCAACCTGGCGGGATCGGAGATGATGTCCACCGGGATCGAGGCCTTCAAGCTGGGCATCGCCGGCTTCCTGGTGCCCTTCGCCTTCGTGTACCAGTCGGCGTTGCTCCTGCAGGGGAGCTGGCTCTCGGTGGGCAAGGCCTTTACATTGACGGCCTTCGGGGTGATCTGCCTGGCCGCGGCCCTGATCGGCTTCGTCTGGCGCCCCCTGAATCGGGTGCAGCGGTTGCTGCTGCTGGTCGCCGCGGTGCTCCTGGTGTTCCCCACGGGAGGGTTGGAACTCCTGGGGCTGGGGGTGGCCGGCGGGACCTTCGCCTGGGCCCGGGGCCCACGGTCCGCCTCGTGATCGCGGTGACGGCCGGCATCCTGACCGACGGGGAGCGCATGCTGGTCTGCCAGCGCCCCGCCACGGCGGGGTTCCCTCTGAAGTGGGAATTCCCGGGCGGCAAGGTGGAGGACGGCGAGTCGCCTGAAGCCTGCCTGCGCCGCGAACTGCGCGAAGAGCTGGCCATCGAGGCCGAGGTGGGGCCGGAGATCTACCGGACCGAGCACCGGTACCCGAACGGCTTTGCCGTCCGGCTGCTGTTTTTCCGGGTTTCCCGCTACGTGGGGACGCCGACGAATCGGGCCTTCGAGCGGATCGAGTGGGTGCGGCGGGCCGACCTTGCCGCCTATGATTTCCTGGAAGCGGATCGGGAGCTGGTGGACCGGATAGCGAAGGGCGAGATCAGCCTAAGCAATTAACCGCAGGCGCCAAGGGCTACATGAACCTCCCCCGAGTGCCATGAGGCCTTGGCGATGAGGCCTGTTGACGATGGGCAAGAGCCGACGGTACAGGCTGCGACTGGATGAGGTGAAGGTTCAGGCGTTTCAGGCCCGCCTGCTGGCGTGGTTCCGGCGGAACGGCCGGGACCTGCCCTGGCGACGGACCCGGGACCCCTACAAGATCCTGGTCTCGGAGGTGATGCTCCAGCAGACGCAGGTGGAGCGGGTCCGGGAATACTATGAGCGATTCGTGCAGGAATACCCGACGGTCCAGGACCTGGCGGCGGCCCGCCCGGCGCGCGTGCGGGAATCCTGGGAGGGGCTGGGGTATTACGCGCGGGCCCGGAACCTCCACGCCGCGGCCCGGACCATCGAGAGGCGGCACGGAGGGAAAGTCCCGCGGCGCCTGGAGGAGGTGCTGGCCCTGCCCGGGGTGGGCCGGTATACCGCCGGTGCGGTACTCAGCTTCGCCTATGGGGAGCCGGCGCCGATCCTGGACACCAACGTCCGGCGCGTGCTGAGCCGGATCTTCGCCAGCCGCCGGGCCGCGAGCCCGGCCGGGGGGGAACGGCGGCTCTGGGCCCTGGCGGAGGCGGTGATTCCGGCCGGAAAGGCCTGGGCGTTCAACCAGGCACTCATGGATTTCGGGGCGACGGTCTGTACTGCCCGCAATCCCGGTTGCTCCACCTGTCCCATGCGGCGGCTTTGCGCCTACTACGCCGGGGCCGCGTCCTGATCCGTGCCCCTGTCCGCGGCGAGATCCTGCCCCTTCCCGGCGGGAGCCTCGAGGCTCCTCCCTGCCAGTAGGTCTGCAACAGGCACCGCCTTTTCCCACACGGCGTCGAATCCCTCCAGGAGGTCCCTGGCAAAGGTCCGATCTCGGATCAGGAGAGAGGCCACCCGCATACCCCTGGCCAAGGGATGATCGATCCCCAGGATAATCACCTCGTCGTCCACCACGTGAAAGGGGGTCAGGCGGGACCGGATCACCCGCGCCTCTCGCCCGGGCACGGGGGCGGCAGGTTGCTGGAGGAAGGGGAGGAGGGCGACCTCGGCCCCCGCGGGCAGGCCGAAGAGGTACCGGTGGTGGATGGTCCGGGCCTCGTCGTGGCGATCGATGATCTTCCGGATGTCGAATCGCTGGCGGAGCTTCATTCGCTGGATGATCTCGACGCAGGTGGGGGAGAGCAGGGACGCCGTGGTGCGCTCCGAACGGGCGAGATGCACCACGTGGCGCTTGATGTGGTTTTCCTCGCCGAGCTCGACGCTGGCAAAGGCAGCCCGGCTGCGGGATTCCCCCATCACCTGCTGGAGTCGCTTCTCCAGTTCCGGGAGGGCCGCCTCGAACCGGTGTTGCTCGGACCGCTTGAACTCCAGGATCCGGTCCATGGCCTCGTGGAGCGGGGTGGCCAGGAACAGCTTCGGGCGGGTCCGCTGGATCTGGACCAGGCCGCAGTCCTGGAGACGCTCCATGGCCGCGTAGATCTTGCTGCTCGGCACCCCGGAGCGCGCGCAGATGTCGTTGGCCGCCGCGGTCCCCTGGGACAAGAGGGCGAGGTAGGCGTTGATCTCGTAGGTCCCGAGACCGAGGTCCTTCAGAAGTGAGGCGTCATTTCCAGCGACTTGCACTCGTAACTCCTTGAAAGAACAAGAGTAGACTTACTACCCAAAAAAGTAGTTGATTTCTACCAGTCCACCGGATAGTTGTCAAGCCCTGCGGAATCCCGTCCGATCCATCCCCCAACCTGGCCGCCGATAAAGGAGGACAGCCATGACCCCGAAAGAGTTCGTTGAATATGCGGAATCCATAAGTTCGTCCGGGAGGACCTGAAGAACACGAAGACACCCGAGGTCGCGGGCCGCGAGGTCTCGCGTGGGTGGGATGAGGCCAAGGCGGCACTGACGGGGGTCAGCCCGGCTGACTTTCAGGCCCGGATGGTGGCTGTGCCGTGGGGGCCGCCCATGCCGCTCTGGCGGACCTGCCTGGGCATGGCAGAGCATTGGGTGAACCACAAGTACCAGCTCTTCTTCTACCTGAAGCTCTTGGGTGAGCCAGTGAACACGATGACGCTGTATGCTGGGGCGTGAGGCGTGAAGGGAGAGTCGAGAGCCTAGAGCCGCGAGCCGAGAGCCGCCCCTCAACCCAGCCTTCTCCCCCAAGGGGGAGAAGGGGAGGATGAGGGGAGAAGCAAACAAATGCGGATCAGTCGGCAGAAGGTCGCTAGAGAGACCCGGTTACACCATCAGGCGGGCTGGCAGATACTGCACGGGCCGTAGCCGCTCAACCGCGCATCGTCCGGCGAGAAGAAATTGACCCGGTTCCCCTCCTGGATACGCCGCTCTGCGTGGCAGCCCCGCTGGCAGAAGAGTCGAGTGGTGATGCAGCCCACGTACGGGGTCTTCCGCCTTTCCAGGTCGAGCAGGCTTTCCTTCTTCACCAGGCCGAAGGAATAGCCTCCCAGGCCCCCGTCCGTCCGTACCACGCGATGGCAGGGAATGATGAGGGGAACGGGGTTTCCCGCCATGGCGCTGCCCACGGCCCGGGCCGCCTCCGGATTCCCCAGGCGCTCGGCGATCCACTTGTAGCTGCGCACCTCCCCGTAGGGGATCCGCGCCGCGACTTCCAGCGCCGATCGCTCGAACGGCGGGACCTGCGACAGGTCCACCGGGACGGTGAAGAAGGCCCGTTCACCGGCCAGGTACTCCGCCAGCTCCTTCCGGGCGTGGTCCAGGAGCTTTCCGACCCGCCCGGCCTGGCGGGCGGGGGACGGCGCCTTCTCGCCCCGGCGCAGGAACACCCGGGTGATCCCGACTGGGGAGGCCGCCAGACCCAGCCGCTCCAGCGTAAGGGCCGGCTTCTCTGCGTCGAACCGAAGGTCAAGCTGTTCCATGATTCGCCTCGCCAGATGGGACGGCGCGGTCGGCGGCGCGAAGGCTGCCTGGAGCCAGGCCTCGCTGCCAAGGCCCTGTCCCGCCACCCGCCCCTGGGTCGTTCGCCGGTCCCGTCGCTTCCTCACGCTCCGTCCACCCCTCGTACCCGCAAGGCCCTCCGCAGGGCCAATCGGCCGCGCCGCAGGTGGGTCTTGACCGTGTTCACGGAGATGCCGCGGATCGCCCCGATCTCCCGGTAGCTGCGACCATCCGCGTAGTAGAGGGTGAGGACGATCCGCGCCTCCATGGGGACCACGGCCAGGGCCACGTGCAGGAGCCGGTCCCGCTCGGCCAGCTCCAGGTCGTGATCGGGGCCGTGCGCCGAGGGCTCGTCCTTCTCCTGCAGCTCGAACATGGGACGGCGATGGCGCAGCTCGTCCACGCAGGTGTTGGTCAGGATGCGGTAGAACCAGGTGGACACGCGCCACCTGGGCTGGTACTGCGCCCGCGCCTCGTAGAGCCGGAGGAAGGCCTGCTGGACGGCATCCTCCGCGTCTTGGCGCCTGCCCAGGAGGCGCAGCGCCACGGCGAAGGCGCGGCGCTGATACCGGTCCACCAGCGCTGCAAAGGCGTCCCGCTTGCCCGCCTGGATCCGTCGAAACAGCGCTTCATCGCTCTCTTGGCTCTGGGGCACTGGCGGCCTCGCGGCATCCGGGGGACCGGCGGAGTATAGACCGGGCCACGATGGCCTGGCAACCGGTTGATGGCTCGGCCCCCACGTCTGACCTCCCCCGTCCCGGGGTCAGCGAACCAACAGTTCCAGAATTCCCCGCAAACCCCACGCCAGCCCCTGAATGGATGCCGGGAGCGCCGCGGACGCGACGAAGGCGACGGCCACCGTTCCCAGGACGCTGCCTGCCCGCCGCCAGCTCCACCCGCTCCAGTCCGCGGTGAGGACCGCCCGCTCCTCCCCCTGGCTGGCCGTGCGGCTCCCGCCCGTGAGAGCCAGGTCCCGCGCCCTCTCGTGAGCCCGATCGCGAACCACCCGCTCGGCGTAATACCCCTCGAACATCTTCCCCTCCCCGTAATTCGCGCCGCCTGCTGCCTTACAGACTCCTATTCCACTGCTGCTCGGGACCGGCCCCATCGGCGAAACACTCACTGCCCATCATTGGGCCCCCTAGATCCATCACTGGGGTATACGCGGAGAGGCCGGAAAGGGGTGAAAGGAATCTGCGGTTCACCACGAACACGAAGGTGCAGCAGGGCGGATGAATTCGAAGGCTGCCCCAAATCCCGTTGAGGCCACGGACGTTCTCTGATATAAGTCCCCCACCTGACCTGTGTCTTTGCCGCGGCCAGTTCCGCCCGTCTCCGATGGCTGTGACGATTCCCTGGGCAGGTCGTGTGCCCTCTGCCGTGAATCCCGTGTCATCCCGGTCAGGTGAGAACCGGTCGCGATGCCAGCGGGCGGGGAATTCCCCCGCCGTCAGGATGGTATCGGCGGCCCGGGACCGGGGAGGACAGTCGGCGTGAGCCGAGAGGCCGGGACGCAACCGCAGCCTTCCGCGCTGCGCTCTCGGGTGACCGATGCGGTCTGGTTCGTGGCGCCGCTCCTCGCGCTGGTCGCGGCCTGGGCGGTGGCGGTCCGGACCTTCCACGTCCCGCTGCGCGTGTTCCCCTCCGTGGGGGACGTTCTCCTGGCAGGCCTCCAGGAGTTCCAGCGGGGGAGCCTCTTCGAGCACATCCGGCAGAGCCTGACCCGCGTGGCGGTCGGAACGATCCTGGCGATCCTGACCAGCGTCCCCATCGGCATTGCGGTCGCCACCAACCGCCTGGTGGCCGCCTGCCTCGCCCCCATCCTCCGATTCTTCGCAGTCCTGGCGGGCATCGCCTGGATCCCCATCGCCACCCTCTGGTTCGGCTACGGCTTCGGCGCCATCACCTTCGTCATCTTCAACGCGGTCTTCTTCGTGGTGGCGTACAACACCATGCTGGGGGTGGCCAGCATTCCCCAGGTGCTGCGCAACGCCGCCGCGTCGTTGGGGGCGACGCGGTGGCAGATTTTTCTGGAGGTCCTGCTCCCCGGCGCGTTGCCCAACATCGTGACGGGCATCCGCACGGGCATGGGCTACGCCTGGCGCGGCCTCATCGCGGCGGAGATGATCGCGACCAATGCCGGCCTGGGGTACATGCTGTTCCTGGCGCGGGACTTCTACCGGACCGAGGTGATCCTCCTGGGCATGATCCTGATCGGGACCATCTGGCTGGCCATGGACCGCCTGATCCTGGCCCCCGTGGAGCGCCGGACCATCGAGCGCTGGGGCCTGGCCCGGCGGGCGGGGGCATAGATGGAGGCGGTGGCAGCGAGGCCGAGCCTTCCCCCGCCGTGGCATCTCCGCGCGATCGGCAGCGCGGTCAGGTGGCTGGACGGCTCCCCCGGGCTCAAGTCCTTCGGGCCGTTCGTCCCCATCCTTCTCCTGTGGGCCGGCGTCGCGCAGGCCGGAATCTTCCCCCGCATCTTCTTCCCGGGGCCGTGGGACGTGGTGCTGTCCTTCGCGAACCTGATCACCAAGGGCATCCTGCCCGAATATCTCGAGGACAGCCTGCTGCGCCTGGCGCTGGGGGCGGGGGCGGGGGTCGCCACCGGCATTCCGCTGGGGTTGCTGGTCGGCCTGAGCAGGATCGGCCACCGCTGCCTCTGGCCGGTCATCGTCTTCTTCCAGGCGGTGGGGGACATCGCCTGGCTTCCCATCCTGCTCATCTGGTTCGGCTTCGGCCTGGCCACGATGACCTTCGTGATCGTGTACACGGTCCTGTTCCCGGTGGTCTTCAACACGGCCCTGGGGGTGCGGTCCATCCCGCTGGAATTCACCCGGGCCGCCCAGAGCCTGGGCGCGCGCCCCTGGCGCATCCTGCTGGAGGTGGTCGTCCCCGGGGCGCTGCCCAACATCATCACGGGGCTGCGTAACGGCCTGGGCTACGGCTGGCGGGCGCTGATCGCCGCGGAGATGATCGTGGGCACGAGCGGCGTCGGGTTCCTGATGTTCGACGCCCGGCGGGCGGGCCAGGTGACCGAGGTGCTGCTCGGAATGATCGTCCTGGGCATCCTGTGGTATGTGGTGGACGGCTGGATCCTGGTGCCCCTGGAGCAGGCGACCGTCGAGCGGTGGGGCGTGGTGGCCCGCAGGGATGTTCCTTGAGGCTGGCGTGCCGTCAGAAGATCGAAGAATACTGCGGAGCTCCCGGGGGCTCTGACATCTGTCGCGAATTTCTCGGGCAGCACACATGGTGAGATCCGCATGGCCGATCTGGTGATCCGCAAGCTGGGCAAGACGTACTTCGACCTCTACGCGGGGCGGCACGTGACGGCCGTGGCCGATGTCTCGCTGGAGATCCATACCGGGGAGTTCGTGTCCATCGTCGGGGCCAGCGGCTGCGGCAAGACCACCCTGCTCAACATGGTGGCGGGATTCATCCCGCCCTCGGAAGGGGAGATCCTCCTGGGTGACCGCCAGGTGAAGGGGCCCGGTCCGGACCGGGGCGTCGTGTTCCAGGGCTTCGCCCTGTTCCCGTGGAAGTCGGTGCTGGACAACGTGGCCTTCGGCCTGAAGATGCGCGGGGTCCCGCGGGCGGAGCGCCTGCGGATCGCGGAGGAGTACGTGGCGCTGGTGGGCCTGGCCGGGGCGGAGTCCCGGTATCCCACCGAGCTCTCGGGCGGCATGCAGCAGCGGGTGGGGGTGGCCCGGGCCCTGGCCAACAGTCCGGAGCTGCTCCTGATGGACGAACCCTTTGCCAGCGTGGATGCCCAGACTCGCATGACGCTGCAGGAGGAGCTCACGCGAATCTGGGAGGCGAAGCATCCCACGATCCTGTTCGTGACGCACGACGTGGACGAGGCGGTGTTTCTCTCGGATCGGGTCATCGTGCTGACCAGGTCGCCGGGCACGGTGCGGGCGGAGGTGCCCATCCCGCTGCCGCGCCCGCGGTCCTGGGGCCGGCTGGTGGAGGACGGCCGGTTCAAGGCCCTGGTGGCCAGGGTGCTGGCCCTGGTACGGGATAGCGATCCTCCAACCAACCCTGCGGGCGGGCAGGAACGTTCCGGATGAGCATGCGGTGGCTGGCCCGAGTCCTGGCGACGCGCCGCGGGCGCATCGTGGCCTCGCTCGTCCTGCTCTATCTGCTCTGGCAGGCGTGGCTGACGCTGGATGCGCCGCGGAAGATCGCGCCGGACCTTGTGCGGACCGCCTCCGGCCGGGGGACGGTGGACGTCCTGGTCACGCTGCCCTTCCCGCCGGAGCGGTTTCACATCCTGACCTTCCAGCGCTATGGCCGGGTCTCCGGGACCTTGGGGAACACGGCCGAGGTGCGCGGCGTCAGGCTGGAGGTGGTGCGGGGCCTCGCCCGCCACTACTGGGTGCGCCGCCTGGAGCCGATGCCGGATTCCGGGGGCACGGCGTCGCCGGGATGATCCTTCCACCACTGGAGGGTCGCGGAATGAACCCGTGACTCCGGATGCATGGGGACCCACACACAAGGGAGGATGCCATGAAGATCAGGCTGTCGTTGATGCGGGGAGTGACACCCACCTCGGGGCTCCTGGTGGCCCTGCTCGCCGTCGCCTTGAGCCTGGCCAGCGCGGGGCCCGCCGTCGGCGGGGCGGCCGCACCCCTCACCAAGGTCTCCACGGGGATCGTGGGGGCCATTGACCAGCTCGGGACGCCGGTGGCCCTGGATCGCGGCTTCTTCGAGAAGTGGAGCCTGGACGTCACCATCGCCCGGCCCTATCCGACCGGGGTGGACCAGCTCAACGCCCTCCAGGCGGGGGAGATCCAGATCGGCCAGGTGGGGGTGCCCATGATCGGGGCGGTCATCCGGGGGATGGACCTGGTGATCCTGGGGAACTACACGGGGAGCGCGGCGCGCCTCGGCTCGGACGCCACCATGGCCCTGGTGGCGCGCGAGGGATCCGGGATCAAGCCGGGCGACCTCCAGAGCCTCAAGGGCAAGCGCATCGCCGCGTCCTTCGGGACGATCAATCACCTCTACGTCCTGGGCCTGCTGGAGAAGGCCGGCCTGAAGCCGGCCGATGTCACGCTGGTCAACACGCCGCCCCAGGAGATGCCCGTGGCGCTCCTGGCCAAGGGCATCGACGCCTTCAGCGGCTGGGACCCCTGGCCCATCGCGGCGCTGAAGGACGTGCCCGGCAGCTCCGAGGTGATCCGGGGCGGCCAGGTCATCGGGTTCCTGGGGTTCCTCGTGGCGCTGCGGGGCTGGGCCGAGAAGAACGCCGCCACGGTGGAGCGGTTCCTGGCGGCCCGGGCCGAGGCGGACAAGTGGATGCGGGCGAATCCCGCAGGGACGGCTCAGATCGCGGCGCGCTGGCTGCCGGGGACCCGGCCCGAGATCGCCCTGGAGGCCATGAAGTACAACGTCCAGCAGCTCGACATCCGGATCTCGGCCAACAACTATCGGGCGCTCCACAGCGCCAACGACCGCCTGAACAAGCTGGGGCACCTGCCCAGCGTGATCGACGTCAACAAGGCATTCGCGCCCCAGTACATCCTGAAGGTGATGAAAGAGCATGCGGGCCTGTTCTCGGACCTGGCCCCCATCCCGCAGGCGGCGCAGGTCGGCCCGGGCTTCAATTTCAGGCCATAGCGGGCGGCACAGGCGCTGACGATCGGCACGGTCCGGGGAGGGAGCGAACCACGCGGGGTCGCCCCTCCCCGGCCCTGTGCGGGTCCTTCCTTTTCCGTACAATCCTCAATCTCAAACCCACAATCACAAATCGGCATCCGGGCAGGTGCCCTACTTGAACAGGGAGAACTCGATCTCCTTGGCGGTGATGAATTCCAGCAGGGCTGGAACGCCCTCCTGGGTCTTTCGGATCCCGCGCCGGATGGCGGGGATGATCTCGCCAGGCTGGGTCACCCGCTCTCCGTACCCGCCGAAGGCCCGGGCCATCTCGGCATAGTTGCCGGAGATGTCCGTGCTGCGGTACTTCTCGGTCGCCACCTGCATGACCGGCAGCTCCACGGCCATGCAGAAGTTGTTCAGCAGGACGGACAGGATGGGGATGCGCTCGCGAACGGCGGTTTCGAAATCCATGCCGGTGAAACCGATGGCGGCATCGCCCCAGAGGTTGATGCACAGCTTTTCCGGCGCGGCCAGCTTGGCGCCCAGCATCAGGCCCAGGCCGTACCCCAGCTGCGTGGTCTTGCCCCACCCGAGGTAGGTCAACGGCGCCACGGTCTCCCAGAAGGGCGAGAGCTGGTCGCGGGGGCTCCCCGCATCATGCGTGATGATGGTCTCGGCCCGGTCCACGGTGTGCAGCAGGTCCCAGATGACGCGGTACGGGGAGAGGGGCACCTCGTCCGAGGACAGCTTGGGCAACCACCGCGCCATCCACTCCTTCTTGACGGTCTTGATCTCCCGGGTGACCTCGCTCCGCCTCCCGCGAGGGCCTCCGCCGAGACGCTCCTTCACCTCGGCGACGAGGGCTTCGAGGGCGAGCCCGGCGTCTCCGATCAGCGCGTGGTCGGCGGGCACGCTCTTGTTGAGGTCGCCGGCATCCAGCGTGGCGTGGACGATGACCTTGTTCCGGGGGATGGGGACGGCGAAGTTGCTGATCGCGAAGCTGCAGCCGATGCCGAAGATGACGTCGGCGTTCTGCAGGAAGGCATGGACGGTCTGGGGGACGGAGCGCCCGCCGGATCCGAGCGAGAGCGGATGATCTTCCGGAAAGGCGCTCTTGCCCTGGAGGCTCGTCGTCACGGGCGCCTCCAGCAGTTCCGCCAGCTCGCGCAGCGGCTGCCAGGCGCGGGCATAGTGGACCCCTTGGCCGGCGTAGATGACGGGCCGCCGCGCCTCCGTGAGGACCCGGGCCACC
>JACPAT010000260.1 GCA_016180655.1 Candidatus Methylomirabilota bacterium
GCGGTGATCGGCGCCGGGCTCATCGGGATCCAGGCGGTGGACGCCCTGGCCAAGCGCAAGAAAAAGGTCGCGGCCATCGAGATGATGCCGCACGTGATGCCCGCCATGGTGGACCCGACCGGCGCCAAGCTCTTCGAGGACCTGCTGCGGGCGCAGGGCCACACGGTCTGCACCGGCCTGCGGGCCGCGGAGATCCTCGGCAAGGCCGGGCGAGTCGCCGGGGTCAAGCTGGAGAAGGGGGAGGTCATCCCCTGCCAGTTGCTGGTCATGGCGGCCGGCGTCCGGCCCAACCTGGAGTTCCTGGAAGGGACGCGAATCCAGAAGAAACAGGGCCTGCTGGTGGACGCGCACCAGCAGACCAGCCTCAAGGGGATCTACGCGGCCGGCGACGTGGCCGAGACCACCGACATGCTCTCGGGCCAGCGGGTGGTGATCGCCATCTGGCCCGAGGCCCTCAACCAGGGGCGCATCGCGGGCTTGAACATGGCGGGGGTCCCCACGAAGTACGAGGGCTCCATGGCCATGAACGTGACCTCGGTGCTGGGGCTCCCCATCGCCTCGCTGGGCCTCTGGCAGGTGACGGACACCAGGGAGTATCAGATCCACAGCAGCCTCCACGAGGCCAAGCGCGTCTATCGCAAGCTGGTCTTCAAGGATGGCAAGCTGGTGGGCGCGATCCTGGTGGGTCCCCACGTGAACACGGAGGCGGGGGTCCTGCACAATTTCATCCGGAGCCGCCAGTCCTTCACGGTGACGCAGGACCAGTTGGTGGCCGGGCCCATCTTCTGGGGGCGCGTCCTGCGTGATAACAAGTTTGCGGGTGCCATCAGCCGTCCCGCCGCCCCCGCCTGAGTTGAGTTGTTTTTCCCATGGCGCTCTTGGCGCCTGCGAAGAAAATCCCCCCTCACCTCCCCTCTCCCCACCGGGGGGAGAGGGATGGGGTGAGGGGCGCCGAGATTTTCATGGTTCGTGGTGACCAGGAATGGTCATGATCACTTGGCGGTTGATGCTGCCATGAAGATCGAGGTCGCCCTCTTCGCGACGTTGTCGAAATACCTGCCGCCCGGCGCCCAGAACCGGCGAGCGGTGATCGAGGTCAAAGACGGCGCCACGGTGCGGGAAGTCCTGACCCAGTTGGGGATCCCTCCGGAGCTTCCCAATATCCTGCTGGTGAACGGGCGGCAGTCTCCTGAGAATACGGTCGTCAAGGAAGGTGAAACGTTGTCGGTCTTTCCCCCGCTCGCTGGTGGTGCCCCACCGGCCGGGCCTCCACTCGTCGGCCACGTGAGCCGACCCGGATTCCGTATCTGTCCCTCGTAGAAACTCCGGGCGTGACCGCACCCCGATACATCGCGGGGGGGGTGGCGCTCTTTTGCCGTGGAGAGGCCATGCCCGTCCGGCTGGGCGTGATCGCCGACGACCTCACGGGTGCCAACGACACCGGGGTGCAGTTTGCCCGACAGGGCGCCCGGACCATCGTCCCGCTGGACTGGCACGACCTGGGATCGCTGGGCGGACGCGCCGATGTCCTGGTGCTGTCCACCAACAGCCGGGGGCTTCCACCCGGCGCAGCCGCGCAGCGGGCCAAGGTGGCGGCCCAGGCCCTGCGGAAAGCCCGCGTCCCCGCCATCTACAAGAAGATCGACTCGACCTTCCGGGGGAACGTCGGGGCCGAGCTGGATGCGATCCTGGACGTCTATCCGGCGCCCCTGGTCATCATCGCGCCGTCGTTTCCGCCGGCCGATCGCGCCGTCCTCGACGGGACCCTGACCGTCGGCGGCATTCCGGTCCACCGGACTGCCATCGGACGCGACCCGGTCGCACCGGTCCGCCAATCGCACCTGCCGACCCTCTTGCGAGGACAGATCCGGCGGAACATCCACCACCTTCCTCTCGACACGCTACGGGCCCGCTGGCCCCGGGCGGCCCGGTGTATCCAGGCCTGGTGCTCGTCCGATGAGGGCCTGGTGGTGGCGGATGCCAGCACCCCGAATGACCTGCACAGGCTGGCCCGGCTCATCACCGAGCGCGGCCTGCTCGGCGTGGTGGCCGGGTCGGCCGGCCTGGCCGCCGCGCTCAGCCAGACGATGCCCTGGCGACGTCAGCCGACCCCCCGGCCCACCCCTGCGGTCCATCCGGTCCTCCTGGTGGTGGGCTCACCCAACCCGACGAGTCTCGCCCAGGTCGCCGTGGTCGAGGATCGGGGATCTACGGCCGTGATCCGCGGGGAGATTCGGGATGTGCTGGCCGGCCCGGAGCGATTCCGGAGAGAACTGGAACGGGTGCTGGGCAAGACCGTTGCGGAGCTTCGTACCGGTCGCGATGCGATGATCACGCTGGCGCAGGAATCCGACGGCCGGCGTGCCTCCGCCCGCCGTGGAACCTCCGGGAGGAGAAAGCGGCCCACCGCCCTCTCCCCGTCCGCCAGCGCCACCCTGAGCGAGTTCCTGGGGCGCTGGGCCCGGGACGTGGGGCGCGCCACTCGCTTGGGCGGGTTGGTCCTCTGTGGCGGGGACATCGCCGTCGCCACCTGCCGGGCGCTGGGCGCGGACGGCATCATCCTGGGGGGCGAGGTGGAACCGGGCGTCCCCTGGGGGCGCCTGGTCGGGGGCGAACGCCCCAAGCTTCCGGTGATCACCAAGGCCGGGGGCTTCGGCCGGCCGGACGTGTTTCACGCCGCCCTTCGCTTCCTGCAGCGCCGCCGCAGCCGCTGATCCCGAACATTTCACCACCAGGCACGCCAAGAATGCAAAGAGCCACCAGTCCGGAAGGGGACCAAAGGAGGATAACCATGGCGTTCACATTGCAGATCGGTGATAAGGCTCCGGATTTCAAGGTGCCGGCAACTGACGGAAAAGTCTATAGTCTGGCCGACTTTGCCAACTCCGAAGCGCTGGTGGTGTTCTTTACCTGCAACCATTGCCCGTACGTGCTTGGATCTGATGAAGTGACCCGGACGACGGTCGAGCGCTTCAGGCGAAAGGGGGTTGCGTTTATCGGCATCAACCCGAACAGTGAGACCACCCAGCCGACCGACGATTTTGCCCATATGGTGGAGCGGATGAAGACGCATCACTTTCCATGGGTCTATGCCCGAGACAAATCCCAGCAGGTTGCGAGGGCCTATGGGGCGCTCCGAACACCGCATTTCTACGTGTTCGATCAAGATCGACAGCTCGTGTACACTGGCCGCGGCGTAGATAATCCGCGCAATACGGCCGAGATGACCATCAATGATCTTGACCGGGCGCTGGAGGAGGTTCTGGCGCGGCGGCCTGTAAGCACGTCGGCCACCAATCCCATCGGCTGTAATGTCAAGTGGGAGGGGAAGGATGCGAGCTGGATGCCGCCGGAAGCGTGCGATCTCGTCTAGCGTCCTGTAGGAGGGACGCATGGATTTGGGGATAGCGGGACGGGTGGCGATCGTCACCGGAGCCAGCCGCGGGATCGGCCGAGCCGTGGCCGAGCGCCTGTGCCGCGAGGGCGCCAGTGTCGCGCTGTGCGCGCGGAACCGAGAATCGCTCGCGGAGGCGCAGCGCGCGCTCGAGGCCATAGACGGTGGGCGGGTCCTGACGGTCGAGGCGGATCTGACGGAGCCGGCCGCGGCCGGGCGCGTGGTGGAGGCGACGGCGGCGGCCTGGGGCCGGATTGATATCCTCGTGAACAATGCCGGGGCCGCGCGGGGGATCCCCTTTGACGAGCTGACGCAGGAACTCTGGCTGGAAAACCTGCAGCTCAAGCTCTTCGGCTACCTCCGCATGGCCCGGCTGGTCCTCCCGCATCTGCGGCGGAACGCGTGGGGGCGGATTGTGAACGTCGCCGGGTTGGCGGGACTCCAGCCGAGCACGCTGTCCATGCCGATCGGCCTGAACAACGCCGGCATCCTGAACGTCATGAAGGCGTTGGCCGATGGGGAGGCGGCTCACAACATTCTGGTGACGACCGTCTGCCCCGGACCGATCCTGACGGATCGGCAAACGCGGCTCCTCCAGGATGTCGCGCGGACAAAGGGGACCAGTCTCGAAGCGGCGCAGAGCGAAGCCACCAGCGCGATTCCGTTGCGGCGGATGGGCCGGCCGGAGGAGGTGGCCGACGTGGTGGCCTTCCTTGCATCAGAGCGAGCGAGCTACATCACCGGCAGCCTGGTGATCGTAGACGGTGGTCTTCACCGTGCGATGATCTGAATCCGCAACAAGCGTCCCCCGCAACGCCTCCGTCCGTCCTCCCCCCGTGCTTCCTCCCCAGCGTCGGATTAGGGTGACGGACTACACCTTCGTGCCGGAGATCATCACGTACCAGTGGTTGAGATACGGCTGCCCGTCCACTTCGCGCACGTTCAAGGCCACTCGCTGCTCGGGCGTCAACCCATCCAGCGCCTCGTGGATTCTCCGGACATTCTCCGGCGACACGTCTGCGGTGAACGCCGTCAGCGGGCGGTGCTTCACATAGCCTTCGACCGCCTCCACTGCAAAGCCGTGGTCTCCGATTAGCCGCTGCCATTCGCTTGGACGGTATTCGCGCACATGCGACGCGTCGTGATAGCGATCGAGTCGGTTCATGCAGTCGTCCACGAAGTCATCTTCCGGCACGCTCCGGTCGTCAATCACGAGTCGGCCCCCAACCCGCAGCACCCGGTGCATTTCGCTCAGGGCCTGGCCGATCCGAGAAAAGTGGTGGGCGGCGCGGCGGCAGGTGACCAGGTGGAAGGTCTCCGCGGCAAACGGCAGATCGTGAACGTCGGCCAGCTCGAAGGCGACATTCGAAATGCCCCGGGCCCCGCCAAGGCGCTTCGACTCTGCCAGCATCTGCGGCGTCAGGTCAATCCCGATGACGGCGCGCACATGGCCCGCGAGCGCGAAGGCGGTATGTCCCGTCCCGGTCGCGACATCCAGAACCAGCCAATCCCGTTGGGGGGCGGCCAGGTCCACGACGCGGGCCAGGACCTGGGGATCGGTGTGCGCGGCACTGGTCGTGTACCGTGACGCCCGCTGCCCGAAGATCCGCTTTGCTTCTTCCTCGGCTCTCTTCATCGATCCCCCCAGGCTTTCTTCCCAGTCAGATCACCCCAGGTCGGCCGGTTCGTGGTTTCCTGACGTCTCAGGGCACTGTGGAATTTGAAAGAAGTGGCTCCCCTTCCCGTGAGGTTGTCAGCTGCGGGCAGGAACGCCCTCATCTTAGGGGAGCCGTTCCGCTTTTTCAACGACAGCGGCCCTGGACCCCACCCGGAGAGCCTCCCCAATCGGAACGGGACGGTTGATGGCCACGCGGGCGAACGGCTTTCCTTCGAGTCGACTGGCCAACGCCGACCTTCGAGACTTTCCGCTTGACACGGCCATGCGCTTTCGTGCATGTTGCATTCAACATTCAATATGCGAAATGGTCGTCCCTCCCCTTTTACCACCCCGGGAGACGCCATGCCCCATTCCACCCGGCCGCCCGGCGGGCGGCGCATGCCACGCGCGACGGACCCTCCTTCGCTCCGCATCGAACACGAGAACCTCGACGACAAGATCTACGCCCGCCTCAAGGCCCTGATCGCGGAGCGGCGCATGCTCCCCGGCGAGCGGATCCTGCAGGACCGCCTGGCCCGCGAAATGGGCGTCAGCCGGACCCCACTGGTGAACGCGCTGAAGCGGCTGGCCCAGGAGCGGCTCGTCGAATGGGTGTCCCGGCGGGGCATCTACGTCAAGCGGTTCACCAAGCGGGAGATGGCCCGGCTCTTCGAGGTCCGGGAGGCGCTGGAGGGCCTGGCGGCCCGCCTGGCGGCGCCGCGCATCGGCCGGGACGAGGTGGACCGCCTCGTGGAGATGTTCCGCGGCCTGGATGTCGCGCCGACCCCGGCCGCGATTCGCCGCTACGTGGAGCGGGATCGGCACTTTCACTGGCGCCTGGTGGAACTCGCGGGGAACGAGCAACTTGCCCACGCCATGGACTCGGTCAACATGATGTTCTTCGCCTACCAGGACGGCCTGGTCCGGCCCGCGGCGGAGACCGTCCAGGAGCACTGGACCATCCTGGAGGCCCTGCGCCGGAAAGATCCCGATGCCAGCGAGGCGGCCATGCGGCTGCACATCCGGCGGTCGGTGGAGCAACTGGAGAAGGAGGCAGAAGCCGAGGAGATGCAGGCAGAATGACGGCGGTCCGAGCAGGACCGCGAGTGGGCGAACGCACCAGGATATGATGGCAGGGGGGCGCGGGTCCCCCGGGTGCCCGCCCGCCTCGGTCGGGGACACTCTCGACGCCGAGGGCAGCGCGGCACCCCCACAGAGACCGGGTCTTCATCGGCCCGGGGAGGGAGGATGGCATCATGGGTGAAGAGCGACGCGGAACCAGTGGAAAGCGGTGGACATCGGTTCCCCGGCGGACGTTCCTGAAGGCGGCCGCCGCCTCGGCAGGGGCGGCGGCGCTGGGTGGGATGCCGGGGATCCTCCACGCGGGGCAGGCGCCGGCCTATCCCAAAGGGACCAGGCTGCACCTCCTCCAGTGGCTGAACTTCGTGCCCGCGGGGGACAAAGTCTTCCTGGCCCAGGCCGAGGAATTCGCCAAGCAGATGGGCGTCGAGGTCCAGGTGGAGCGCATCGGCATGAACGACGTGCGCACCCGGGCCACGGCCGCCATCGAGGCGAAGTCGGGCCCAGACATCATCCTCATCCCGAATAACCTCCCCCACCTGTTCGCCGACGGCCTGGCCGACGTGAGTGACGTGGCCGAGCCCCTGGGCAAGGAGCAGGGCGGATACTACAACCTGCCGCGGGCCAACGCCTTCTCCGGGGGGCGCTGGATCGCGGTGCCCCAGTTCGTCTACTCCTGGGGCTGGAACTATCGGGAGAGCTGGCTCCGGGAGATCGGGTACGAGAAGTTCCCCGACACCTGGGAGGGCTTCCGCGACATGGCAAAGAAGCTGAAGGCCATGGGACGCGCCGTGGGGCAGGCCTTCGGGCACAGCGAGAATGACCCGAACAACTACTGCTATGCCCTGCTCTGGTGCTTCGGCGGCGCGGAGGTGGAAAAGGACGGGAAGACCGTCGTCCTGGACAAGAAGGGAACCCTGGAGGCCATCAAGTACAACACGGCCCTCTGGAAGGAGGGCCTGGACGAGAGCGGCCTCTCCTGGGACGACGCCACCAACAACCGGGCCTTCCTGGCGGGGAGCCTCTCGGTGACCGGAAACTCCCCCAGCATCTACTTCGTGGCCCGGGACAAGTTCCCGGACATCTTCAAGGACTTGAACCACGCCCCCATGCCCAAGGGGCCGGCGGGCCGCTTCTACCAGCTTCCGACCTTGAGCAGCGCGGTCATGAAGTACTCCAAGAACCAGAAGCTGGCCAGGGAGTTCATCCGCTGGTACATGGCCAAGCCCCAGTTCGAGAAGTGGTTCGATGTGATGGACACCTTCGCCGTCCCGCCCACCAAGATGTGGTACGACCATCCCGTGTGGGTGCGGGACCGCAAGAACGTCGTCTTCCGCGACGTGATCAAGGACTCGCTCTGGCCCGGGTACGCCGGACCACCAAGCCGGAAGGCCTCGGAAGCCATGGCCAAGTACATCATCGTGGACATGTTCGTCAAGGCGATCCAGGGAGCCACGCCGGAAGAGGCCCTGAAGTGGGGCGCCGGCGAACTCAAGAAGATCTACGGCGCCTGAGGCAACCTTTGCGCCGGTCCGGGTCGCCGTCGGGATCCGGGCCGGCGCACCTGCCCCGGGCGATGACGGGCCCCGAACAGGAAGGAGGACGGCATGAGTCGAGAACGATCCAAGCGCGACGGAGCGCGCGGCATACCGGTTCCCCGGCGCGCGTTCCTGAAGGCCGCAGCCGCATCCGCGGGCGCGGCGGCCCTGGGCGGGATCCCGGGCATCCTCGCCGCAGGCGAGGCCCCGGCCTATCCCAAGGGAACGAAGCTGCACCTCTTGACGCGCCTGAATTTCTTTCCCACGGCCGACAAGATCTTCCTGGCCCAGGCCGAAGAGTTCGGCAAGCAGATGGGGGTCGAGGTCCAGGTCGAGCGGATCGGCCAGAACGACATCGTCACCCGGACGACGGCCGCCATCGTGGCGGGGGCCGGTGCGGACATCATCATCCTCCACAATAACTTCCCACACCTGGTCGCCGACGGGCTCGCCGACGTCAGCGATGTCGCCGAGGCCATCGAGAAGGAGCAGGGGGGCTACTACGACCTGTTCCGCGCCGATGCCTATGTCGGGAGCCGATGGCTCGGCGTCCCCCAGGTGGCCCTCTCCACGGCGATGAACTACCGGGAGGATTGGCTGAAGGAGGCGGGGGTCAGCAGGTTCCCGGACACCTGGGAGGAGCTCCGCGAGGTGGGGAAGAAGCTCAAGGCCATGGGGCATCCGGTTGGCCAGGCCTTCGGGCACAGCGAGAATGATCCCAACACGTACAGCTATTCGCTGCTGTGGAGTTACGGCGGGTACGAGGTGGAGAGGGACGGGAAGACCGTCGTCCTGGACCGGAAGGGGACCCTGGAGGCCATCAAGCTGAACAACGCCCTCTGGAAGGAGGCCCTTGACGAGGGCGGCCTGTCCTGGGACGACTCCAGCAACAACCGTGCCTTCCTCGCCGGGAGCATTTCCATCACCACCAACGGCGCCAGCATCTACTTCCAGGCCCGGGACAAGTTCCCGAACATTCACCGGGTGATGAATCACGCCCCCCACCCCAGGGGCCCGGCCGGCCGCTTCTATCATCTGCCCGTCCACAGTAGCTCGGTGATGAAGCACTCCAAGAACCAGAAGCTGGCCAAAGAGTTCATCCGCTACTACATGGCCAAGGAGCAGTACGGCAAGTGGTTCGACGTGATGGGCGGCTATGGGCTGATGCCGACCAAGATGTGGCACGACCACCCGGCCTGGACCCGGGACCCCAAGCTGACCCCGTTGCGCGATCCGATCAAGGACGCCCGGGCTCCCGGGTATGCAGGGGCTCCGAGCCGGAAGGCCTCCGAGGCCCTGACCAAGTACATCATCCTGGATATGTTCGTGAAGGCGATCCAGGGCGTCACCCCCGAGGAGGCCCTCAAGTGGGCGACCGGGGAGCTCAGGAAGATCTATAGCGCCTGACCCGGCGTCTCCCCTGGCCCGGGCGTCCGTCCGGCGTTTCCCGAGGACGCCCGGCGTGGGGCCCGGGCCGGGCCATTCTTCTCCTGCGGAGCGACGTGCTGTGCCTGCACCGGCAGAATCCGCCACCCCAACGGCCTTGCCGAAGCCGGCCATGACCCGCCTGGCAGCCATCGGCCTCGGGCGGTTCCGCCGCGCCAGCCGCACGGAGCGACGGGAATGGCTCCTGGCCTTGATCCTCCTGACCCCGGCCCTCGTGATGCTGGGGCTGTTCGTGGCCTACCCCTTCGTGCGCGGGATCTGGCTGGGTCTCCTGGATTCCGTGGTCGGGCGCGAGGGCGATTTCGTGGGCCTCCGGAACTACGTGAAGCTCTGGAACGACGACATCTTCCGGCGGGCCGCGGCGAACACCTTCATCTATACCGGCTTTGCCACCAGCCTGAAGCTCACGCTCGGCATGATCGTGGCCCTGATGCTGAACAACCTGATCGGGTGGAAGCGCATCCTGCGCGCGTCCATGCTCCTGCCCTGGATCGTCCCCACGGTCCTCTCCACCCTGGCCTGGAAGTGGATGTTCGACCCGACCTTCAGCATCGTGAACTGGATCCTCTACCACCTGGGCTTCATCCGGCTCCGGATCGACTGGCTGGGGGGGCCGGTGATGGCCATGGGCTCCGTCATCCTGGTGAACGTCTGGCGGGGCACGCCCTTCTTTGCCATCACGCTCCTGGCGGGGCTCCAGACCATCAATCCCGACGTGTACGAGGCGGCCTCCATTGACGGGGCCAATCCCTGGCAGCGGTTCTGGAGGGTGACCTGGCCCCTGCTCATGCCGGTCACGACGGTCGTGATGCTGTTCTCGGTGATCCAGACCTTCGCCGACTTCCAGCTCGTCTACATCCTGACGGGGGGCGGCCCGGCCAACAGCACGCACCTCTTCGCCACGTACGCCTACCAGATCGGTGTGGCCACCGGCAAACTGGGCGAAGGGGCGGCCGCCTCGCTGGCCATGTTCCCCTTCCTGTTCCTGGTGGTCATCTTCCAGCTCTGGTACATCCGCCGCGGCGAGGGCGGCAGGGGGAGTGCCTGATGGCGGCGGTCAGCGGGGCCCGGTGGAAGCGCTGGCTCTCCCTCTACCTTCCGCTGGGCGCCTTCGTCATCGGGACGCTGTTCCCCTTCTACTACATGGCGGTGACGAGCGTCCGGCCCGACCAGGAGATGTACATCCCGTGGAACCGGCCGCACTTCGCCCCCTTCTGGACCCTCGCGCCGACGCTGGAGCACTTCGCCCTGCTGTTCCGCGAGACGCTCTTCGCGCGCTGGCTGCTCAACACCCTGATCATCTCCGTGCTGTCCACGGCCATCGCCCTCGTCTGCGGGCTCTTGGCCGCCTATGCCCTGGCCCGGCTGCGCTTCCCCATGGGCGGGGCCCTGGGGAGCGGCATCTTCGTGACCTATCTCGTCCCCCAGACGCTCCTCTTCATCCCCCTGGGCGAGGTGATCCGGAGCTTTCGCCTGAGCGACTCGCTGTGGGCCCTCATCCTCACTTACCCCACCTTCCTCATTCCGTTCTGTACCTGGCTGCTCATGGGCTACTTCCGCACCATTCCCAAGGAGCTGGAGGAGTGCGCCCAGATCGATGGGGCCACCCGCGTGCAGGCGATGGTTCGGATCGTCTTCCCGGTGGCCATGCCGGGCATCCTGTCGGCCGGGATCTTCGCCTTCACCCACGCGTGGAACGAGTTCATCTACGCTCTGGTCTTCCTGTCCAGCGCGACCAACAAGACGATCCCCATCGGCGTGGTAAGCGAGCTGGTGCGCGGGGACACCTTCTTCTGGGGGCCACTGATGGCCGGGGCGTTGCTGGGGTCCGTCCCCGTGGCGTTCATCTATTCGTTCTTCGTCGAGCAGTACGTCAGCGCCATGACCGGGGCCGTGAAGGGATAGAGGCAGCGGTCAATTGGTCAATCGGTCGAGAAGTGGATTGGGAAGAACAAGGGCATTCATTGACATCCCCGCATGCACCTCGATGGTGAGCCATCGGGCCAGAGGTGGAGAGTTGGGGTGGCCCAGGAGGAAAACTCCATGAATCTTTCGGGAAAGGTCGCCGTCGTGACGGGGGCGACCAGCGAGATCGGCCGCGCCACTGCCCTGCGCCTGGCGTCCGAGGGGGCCGCCGTGGCCGTGACCGGGCACACGCCGTCCAAGCTGGACGTCGTCATTGCGGATCTGCGGAAGGTGGGGGCGAAATTCCACGCCGGCGCCCTGGATCTCTCTCAGCCGCAGGGGGTGGACGAGTTCTTCGCGGAGGTCGCCCGGATTCTGGGACCCGTGGACATCCTGGTCAACACCGCTGCCTGGCGCGTCCGCCAGCCGTTCCTCGAGACGACCTATGCCGATTGGCGGCGAACCTTCGAGGTGTGCGTGGACAGCTACTTCCTGTGCAGCCTGGCCGCCGCCCGCCAGATGGTGCCGCGGAAGTGGGGGCGGATCATTCACTACGGTTCCATCTCGGGGTCCGTGATGATGGTGCCCTTCGCGGCCTACACCGCGGCCAAGGGGGCGGTGCACGCCCTGGCCAAGGCCATGGCGGTGGACCTGGCGCCGCACGGCATCACGGTGAACGTGGTCGCGCCCGGAGTCGTGGAGACCCAGTACGTCCGCGCGAATCTCACGCCGGCGCAGATCCAGAAGCGCCTGGAGCGGATCCCGGCCGGCCGCCTGGCCTCCCCGGACGATTGCGCGGCCGCCGTGGCACACCTGGCGGCGCCCGACATGGGGTACCTGACCGGGCAAGTCGTCTACGTGGACGGCGGATTCCTGAGCGCCGGGGTCATCGCAAAGTAAGCCTGCCAATGATAAACTGACAACCGACAATGGAAAACCGGCCAAGGCGGCTTTTCGGTTTTCCTCCTGAGGAACAAGATTCTGTGGGCTCGTTGTACAGGTACCTGTGTGCACCCTCGATGGCTGGTGGTATAATCCCTTCCAAGTGAGCCCTCGCTGAGGAGTCAGCCGTGCGTGACCTGAGCGCTGCGCGCAATGGGTGGGAGGAGATCGACCGGGTAGAAGCCCGCCTGCCCTACAGGATGACCGCCCAGGAGAGTCTCCGCCAGTGGCTCCAGATGCAGCAGGTATTCGAGCCCCAGTTGCGGGACACGGCGGCGCTCTTTGGGATGGAGCGCCAGTCGGCCTTGGCCGAGCTACAAGCTCGCCTTCGCCGATTGGCAGAATGGCAGGAGAGGCATGGAGAGCCTGGTTCGGTCCATCCGGAGGCTCCAGGAGCGCCTGCAGGAAGCTGACATTATGACGTGCAGGCGATTCGACGCGGGCAGAGTGTCGAGGTGGAGCCTGGCGCAACGATCCGCGTTTGCAGTCCGGAAGATCTGGTCATCTACAAGTTGGCTTCGACCCGCCTGCGCGATCACGAGGACGCGGCAAGTATCATTCGCCGGCAAGGCGACAAGTTGGACGACCGCTACGTCCTTCACTGGCTGAGACAGTTTGAGCAGGCGCTGGACGACTCCACGCTGGTGGCGGAGTACGGGCGGCTCCGGGCCGGAAGGTGAGGTGGGGGTGGTAGGACCCGACCCGGCCATCCCGGGGCACCGCCGCTGGTCTCGACGTTGGGACAGCGGCGGAGTATCCAGCCACGCGGGTGGGGATGTTTAGGGAAATCGAGAAAACCGTGACGAGATGAACAGGGTGGGGTGGTCTGCTCGAAGGCACCTTCGCATCCCCCTCCGCATCCCCCGGATTGACTTCCCTACCACATATTGATATTCAAGCGATACCGTTCAGGAGTCAGGCACGGCCGGAAGTGGCGAGGGGTCCGCCAGCGCCACCGTGTGGGCGTTGTGCGTGAGGGGAAAGGAGCGTCCCGTGGAGTTCACCGGACAGACTGCCATCGTGACCGGGGCGGCCAGGGGATTCGGCCGGGCCATCGCGCGCCGGCTGGCCCGGGGCGGCGCCCGGATTGTCGTGGCCGATATCAACCTCCCCGGCGCGGAGAAGACGGTAGCCCTCATTAGGAAAGACGGCGGTGAGGCGCTGGCCGCCCAGGCCGATGTGGCGTCGGCGGCCAGCGTGGAGGCCATGGTCAAGGCTGCTCTCGGGACCTTCGACGGCCGGGTGGACATCCTGGTGAATAATGCCGCCATCTGGACGCTCGTTCCCACCGAGGAGCTGAGCGAGACGGACTGGGACCGGATGGTGGACGTGAACATGAAGGGGGTCTTCCTCTGCTGCAAGGCCGTAATCCCCATCATGAAGCGGCAGAAGCGCGGTCACATCGTGAACATCGCCTCCATCGCCACCCGGACCGGCGGCACGTTCGCCGGGCTGCACTACGTGGCCTCCAAGGGCGGCGTCCTGGCCATGACGAAGAAGTTAGGGAAGGAGCTTGGGCAGTACGGCATCGTGGTGAACGGGGTCAACCCGGGCACGAGCCAGACCGAGATGACCGCCACCTGGGATCCGACGATCATTGAGGGCATCATCAGGAACACGCCCCTCGGCCGGACGGTGACCCCCGAGGACATCGCCGACACCGTGGCCTTCCTGGCCTCGGATGCCGCGCGCTTCGTCCACGGCGAGACGGTGGAGGTCAACGGCGGGATCCTGTGCGACTGAAGAACACTGAAGAACACGGAGATGCAACCGCAGATGAACGCAGATACACGCTGATTCTTGCGGACGGATCCATACATTGAAACCACAGATGAACACAGATACACACAGATTGGGGTCCGATCCCTTCCGAGCCCTCTGGGATATGGTCATCTGTGTTCATCCGTGTGCATCTGTGGTTGCAAGAGGTTGGGGATCGCCAGTCTGTTTCTGTTTCTGACCATTTGCGTTCATCTGCGTGTATCTGCGGTTGCATGGTTGTGAGGTGTCTATGGCCTGGATGCTGGTGCGCGGTGGACACGTCTTCGACCCCGACGACCGCGGGATCGCCGATGTGCTGATCTTCGATGGAAGGATTGCGGCGCTTGCCGATCATCTCGCGCCGCCAACGGGGATCGGCGCTGGGGAGGTGCTGGACGCCGCGGGACGGATCGTCCTGCCCGGATTGATTGACGGGCACATCCACGTCATGGGGTCCAGCGGACTGGGCGGCCCCACCACGCGGACGACCGACCTCCAGATCGACCGCATTGCAATCACGGGGGTCACGACGGTGGTCTCGCCGCTCGGCGCCGACAGCCTGAGCCGGACGATCCCGGCCCTCTTGGCCCGGGCCGCCGCGCTCGAGGCCGAGGGCATCAGCGCGTACTGCTACACGGGGGGCTGGAGGCACCCGGTCCCGACGCTCACGGGCGACCCGCAGGCGGACGTGGCCTTCGTGGACCGGATCGTGGGGATCAAGGTCGCCGTCTCGGAGCCGCTGGCGCCGGCGTATTCCCTGGACGACCTCTGCCGGCTCGCCCACGCGGCCTGCACGGGCGGGCGCCTGGCAGGGAAGGGCGCGGTCCTGCACGCCCACATTGGGGATCAGCCAGAGGGCCTGACGCCGCTGCTGGAGGTCCAGCGACGGACCGGGATCCCGGCGAGTCGGCTGGTGGCGACCCACGCGAACCGGAACCCCCACCTCTGGCAGCAGGCCCTGGAGTATGCGAGGGCAGGAGGCAGTATTGACCTCACCGGGATGCAGCGGCCGGAGGTCGGGTACCCCCATGCCATCCCTCCGGCCAAGGCGATTCGGGGGGCGTTGGCCGCCGGGGTCCCCCTGGCGCGGATCACCCTCAGCAGCGACAGCGGAGCGGCGTATCCCCGCCCGGACGCTGCCGGGCGCGCGGCGGGCCAGTATATGGCCGGACCCGACTCGTTGCTCCAGACGATGCGCGAGGTGGTGCGGGACGGGCTGACGTGGGGACAGGCGGTCGCCTTCGCGACGCGCCACGTCGCGGATCTCCTCGGACTGCTTCGCAA
>JACPAT010000087.1 GCA_016180655.1 Candidatus Methylomirabilota bacterium
CCCAAGAACCCCGCCTGGCCTTGGGCCCGACGCTAGCAAGAGCCGGCCACGAGGGTCAAGGCGAAAACGCAGCAAGGCCCGAAGGGGAATGCATGGATCTACGGCCTGCGGCGCGGGCGCGCGGCGTTGTCCTCGGGACGCCACTGGTGGGCCGCGAGGTCCACGCGCCCATCCAGGAGGAAGCGCACTCCCTCCCGCTCCAGCAGGCGGCGCTGGGCGCCGGGATCGCCCACCCGGAAGTTCGGACTGCACGTCCCGCCCTGCTGGATGACCCGGTGGCAGGGGACGCGGGCCCCGTGGGGGTTCCCGTGCATGGCCCACCCGACCATGCGGGCGGCCCGGGGCGCCCCCAGCATCCGGGCGATCTGGCCGTAGGTGGCCACCCGTCCCCGCGGGATCCGGGCCACCAGGGCGTACACCCGGGCGAAGAAACCCGGCCGCCGGGTTGATTCGCCTCCGCCACCCCTCCGGCGCGCCCGGCGAGCCAGCGACGCCTTCACATCCATCGGATGCTCTCCCAATGTCATAAATCCACGAGAGCTGGCCGAGCCGCCCGGAGCCGCCCCGAGGCGTTGGGCCGCGCGGGGGCGGGCGGGTCCGGTCGCCGTGTCACGCCTCTGGCGTGACGACGGCGCGGAGCCCGTTGGGAGCGACCCCGGGTACCCAGCCGTTAGGCTGGGTGCAGCCCGCCCCGGGTACCCAGCCCTGAGGCTGGGTGTCGACGCGGCCCGGCGTCCCGAGGGGTGGCTTCGGGCGGCTCGGCCAGCGGATTCCCAACTCTTTAGACTACCCTCGCGTGAGGATCTGCCGGACCCGTTCGGCGAGCCGCTGGCTTTCCGGATCGTCGGCGACGAGGTCAATCTGTTCGGGTGCCCGGGCACCCAGGCCGAGCTGAGCCGCCCGGGCGATCTGCTCCTGCTCGAAGATCCGCCCGCGGGAGATGGTGGCATTCCCCCCGTGCATCCGCAGGATGGCCACGCCCACCGCGTCCAGCGCCACCCGGTCACTCCCCAGCACCATCACTTGCGGGGTGACCAGCGTGCCGCTCTCCGGCCCCCCGTCGGTGAACCCCTCCAGGCCGTCCATGACCACCATGGCCGGCCGGTAGAGTTGATTGATCTCGGCGATCATCTGGCGCTGGTACGCGGAGCCGTGCAGCTCGCTCATGTAATTGTAGTGGTCGCGGGGCGAGTCCTTCGCCACCATCCCGACGGAATTCTTCAGCGACAGGGTGAAGTGGCCGCCGTAGCGGTGCGTCTTGAGGCAGCAGGTCTGGACCAGAAGATCGGCCTCCTGCAAGAGCCTGGGGAACAGCACTCCCCGCGACCAGTGGCCCCCCGGCAATCGCTCCTCGATCCACCCGTTCATCGGCGTCTCGTCCAGGACCACGGCCTGGAAGCCCATCCGCCTCGCCTGGGCGAACACCCCTTTCTGTTGCATCACCCGGCGCGTGTTCCCCATGCCGCTTCGATCAGCGACGGTGATCTGACCCGCTCCGGCGGCCTGGAATTGCCGGACCAGCGCGCCGATCGTGTCCAGGTGGGTGGAGGCGGGAAATTCATCGGCGCTGTTGAAGTTCGGCTTGATGGCCACGCGCTTGCCGCGGGCCGGGGGGAAACCCAACGCCGCCAGGCCGCGCCGGATTCCCTCTGCCCGGTCCGTCGTGCGCACCAGGTACACGGGCGAGACGGCTGCCCGGGCGGACCGGGCCAGGACCGCCGTCGCCACGCCCGCCTTGAGCAGCTCCCTGCGCGTGAGACGATGCATGTGGATTTCTCCTTTGCGTTGCTGCAGCGCCGCCCCGACGCCGTCGTTTGTCCGCAGCCTCACGGCATCTGGTGCGCGAAGGTCGAGAGGAGCATATCCAGGGCAGGCGCGGGAAGTCAAGACGACGGAGGGGCGCGACGACGGAGGGGCGCAGTTGCGCATTGACGGCCCGAGCCGGGACGGGTAAAGTGCCGCGAACTTCCGCGTCCGCCACGAGGAACCCTGCATGGCCGCCAGCCACCCAGAGCCCGACCGGTCTTCAGGCTTCGCCGCCCTGTGCCTCGGGCAGTTCTTGGGCCACCAGACGGGCCTGACGTTCTCCGCGCTTATTCCCATCGTCAGTGAGGAATGGCGGCTGAGCGCCAGCCAGGCGGGCCTCATCCTGGGAGCCTTCCAGCTCGGAAACCTGATCGCCTACGTGGTTGTGGGGTTCCTTCTGGACCGCATGCGGACCAAGCCCATCATGGCGTGGGCAGCGGCGCTGGTGGCCATGGGCGACCTGCTATTCGCGCTGGGGGCACGCGATTTCTGGTCCGGAATTGGTCTGCGCCTCCTGGTGGGCGTCTGCCTGGGCGGCCTCTACCTGCCTGCGCTGAAGCACATTGCCGAGACCATTCCGACGGCCCGGCGTGCCACAGCCACGGGGGTATTCATCGGGGTTCTGGTAGCCGGCTATGCCGGTTCCCTCTTCTACGTAGGTGCGCTGGCGACGCGGATCGGCTGGCGCCTGACCATGGCGGGCGTCGGTGCCGCGGAACTCCTGGGGGCCCTCGTCCTGGCGTTTGGAGTGTCGGCGACCCAACCGACCAGGGGGGGCGAAGGGCGCACACGCTACCTGGCCGATGTCTTCACCAATCGCCCGGCGCTCTGCGTCATCGGGGCATACACCGCCCACAACTGGGAGCTGTTCGGGATGTGGGGATGGACGACGCCATTCATGGTCGCCCTGCTTCAGGCCCGGGGAACCGGGCCGGCGGCCGCCCTCACCTGGGGAGGCATGCTGGCGGCGGGAATCGTCGGGGTGGGCGGGCTCGGCGGAATCCTGGGCGGCCGCCTCGCCGATCGCTTCGGTCGGGCGCGCGCCGCCCGGGCTCTCCTCGGGATGAGCTTTTTCTGCTCGGCCATCTTCGGATGGCTGTTCCACGCGCCGCTCGCCCTGATCCTGGCAGTCAGCCTGGTTTACGGGATCGTGGTGGTGGCCGACTCCCCCGCCTACTCGGCCAGCCTCATGGAGCTGGTCCCTCCGCGTTCCCTGGGCGGCGCCTTTAGCTTGCAGATGCGGCGATCTCCCCGGCGGTCTTCGGCGCGACAATGGATCTTACGCGGCACCTCTGGGGCGACGCGATGATGCCCTGGGGAATCGCCTACGGCATCCTGGCCCTCGGTCCGATCGCCGGCATCCTGGCCCTCTGGCCCTTGGCCCGTCGGGAGGGCAGGATCGTCCGGAATTTCCCGTAGGGTTTGACCCCACCGCAAGAAACACAAAAGCCATCCGATTGGATGGCTTGAGGGATTTTGATGGCGGGGCCGATCGGAACGGAGTGAAGATCCCGCGTTAGCGGGACGGGACTCGAACCCGCGACCTGTCCGCGCAGACGGCGCGGACCGTTCTAGCCGACCGCGGACCGCGAGCAGAGGATCTCGATGTACCTGCGACTCTTTCGGTTTTTGATCGCTCGTTCGCGGGCTGCTGCGGCTTGTCGGGTGGAAAACTCTTCTCGATGGACGAGGCGCCAAGGCCCCCGGCCTTTGTTTGCCGCCGTCCGCCCTTCGGTATGCCGGGTGAGGCGATCTTCGAGGTCGTTCGTATGGCCTATGTAGTACCGGCCGGTGGATTCGCTCTGGAGGATATACACCCAGTAGGTCATGAACATGAACGCCACCCGGGTGGGTGGCGTGGAGGATTTGAATGGCGGGGCCGACGGGACTCGAACCCGCGACCTCCGGCGTGACAGGCCGGCGTTCTAGCCAACTGAACTACGACCCCGCGTTTGTTTGCTTGTCGGCCCCGCCCGCTGCTCCTGGGGTGGGACCCGCGACCTGTCCGCGCGGGCAGCGCGGACCGT
>JACPAT010000261.1 GCA_016180655.1 Candidatus Methylomirabilota bacterium
GCGCGCCAGCCTCGCCGTTCGACCTGGGTGATCCGGGGCCGACGGCCGGGCTCTCTGGCGAAGAAGACCAGGACCCGCTCGCCGGGCTGGAATCGCTCCGCTGGCACCGTCGCGTTCGTGCCATCGAGGTCCAGCGCCGGCTGTCCGGAGACGGCCGCCCCGCGGAACGGATCCTTCCGCGCCTGCGCCTGGGAGATCTCCAGGTCCACCGGCAGGCTGGAATCCAGGGCGCGGTTGATCTCCTGGGAGGCCACGATGGCGCCCAGGATCAGGACCTGGACCCCGACGATCAGGTACATCAGGCCGCGGCGCGACCAGCGGCGGGCCAAAGTCGGCGTCATGCCATCCCTCCCGCGAACTGCTGGACGAGCCGGCGCCGGACCCGCTCGACCCAGATGCCGCCGGCGATCAGGGTGGCCCCGCCGATGATGAAGAAGAGGGACTTGGGCATGGCGTCCCAGAAGTACTCGTAGAAGCGCGTGTAGACATTGAGCGCGAAGAAGACGATGCTGGTATTCAGGAACACCGAGCTCTCCCAGGCGATCCCCAGATAGATGCCGGCCGAGGCGAAGAGCGTCAGCAGCAGGATGAACCAGAACTCCCGGTGGCCGGGGGTCCAGGCGATCACGCTGCTCAAGAGCATGAGGGCCAGCAGGAAGAGGACCACCAGGGCGGGCGGATCGGTCATCCTGGTCCGTTGCCCGCGCACGTGAATGAAGACGAGGGCTGCCAGGGCGAAGAGGTACGGCCCGATGAGCATGAGCCAGACCGCCAGCGGGGCAGTCCAGGTCTCCGCCCGGAATCCCTTTTGCACGTCGAAGATCGAGAGGATGAGCGTGGACAGGTAGATCAGCAGGAGACCGACGAGCGCATACGGCGATGCGAAACTGCGCTGTCCCCGCCACCCGTGGATGCCGGCGATCGCCACCAGACAGGCGCCCAGGCCGATGAAGTGCAGCGGCCGGCCCAGGTAGATCCAGTACCCGCCCCAGAGGTAGCCCACCTCGGCCCCGAACCAGGACACGACCCCGATCAGGCCCAGGAACAGGACCAGCCGGGATCGCACCAGGTAGGCGATCGCGAGCCAAACAGCGGCATCCATCATCAGGGCCCAGGCATGCTCGGCCGTGAGGTCGTAGATCAACGCCAGCAGGAGGATGTCCACCCCGAACATGACGCAGCCCAGAAAGATCAGGGCCAGGCCGAGCTTGGGGAAGTTCCAGCGGCCCTCCTGGGTCAGCTCGAAACCGACCGCATAGAAAAACAGCGTGAGGGCGAACAGGCTGGCGATCTTGGCGGCGCGCCCGAATTCGATCCAGTTGGACGCGAAGAAGATGATGAGGCCGGCGGCCAGGATGATCGCGCCGAGGTTGATGAGGATGGTGACGCCGCGGCCCAGCTTCCGCTCGTGGACGATGGCCCGCCGGGGCCCCGCCGGGCGCGCCGGCGTGGGCGGCGCCGCGATCTGGGCCAGGAGCAGGTCGTGCTGCTCCGCACTGATCAGCCCCTGCTCTCGCCACGCGGCAAGGCTCTCCCGCAGGATCCGTTCCCGGACCTCCGGGGAGATGTCGTGCGACGACACCTCGTTGGGTTCACCCATCCCCTGCCTCATTCAAGAGTTGAAATGTCAGCCCAGAGAGTCACGCCGCCTTGGTCCACGGGACGTAAGACAGGTGGTGGGCGAGCGCCACGGGCTGGTTGGTCAGGTGCCCGCGGGCGACGTTCAGGCCCTTGGCGATCTCCAGGTTCTCCCGGGCCGCCTGGAGCCAGCCCTTGTCGGCGATCTGCTGGACGTAGGGAAAGGTCGCGTTGGTGAGGGCAAAGGTCGAGGTCCGCGCGTAGGCCCCCGGCATGTTGGCGACGCAGTAGTGGATGATCCCATCCACCACGTACACCGGGTCGCTGTGGGTGGTGGGCCGGGTCGTTTCGCAGCAGCCCCCCTGGTCCACCGCCACGTCCACGATGACGGCGCCGGGCCGCATCAGCTTCAACATGTCCCGGGTCACGAGCCTGGGGGCCCTGGCCCCGTGGATCAATATCGCCCCGATCAGCACGTCGGCCCGCCGCAGGCACTCCTCCAGGCTCATCCGATTCGACATCAGCGTGGTGACGTTCTCGGGCAGGATCTCGTCGAGGTAGCGCATCCGGAGCGGATTCACCTCCAGCAGGTAGACCCAGGCCCCCATCCCGGCCGCCACCTTCGCCGCGTTGATCCCCACGATCCCCCCGCCCAGAACCGCCACGGTCGCCGGCGGCACGCCCGGCACGCCGCCCAGCAGGACCCCCCGCCCCCCCAATGGCTTGGCGAGGTAGTAGGCCGCGATGTGGACGGCCATCTTGCCCGCCACCTCGCTCATGGGCTCGAGCAGCGGCAGGCGGCCGTCCCCGGTCTCCACCGTCTCGTAGGCGATCCCGATGATCTTGCGCTTGAGGAGGGCCTTGGTCAATTCCAGATCGGGGGCGAGGTGCAGGTAGGTGAAGAGGATCTGGTCAGGCCGCAGCAGGTCGTACTCCGGCAGCAGCGGCTCCTTGACCTTCAGGATCAGTTCGGCGTCCTTGAAGACCTGGCGCGCCGTGCCGACGATCTTGGCGCCCGCGGCCTCGTAGGCCTGGTCGCCGATCCCGGAGCCGGCCCCCGCCCCCTTCTGGACCAGGACCTTGTGGCCGTGCGAGACCAGGGCCTGGACGCCGGCGGGGATCGCCGCCACCCGGTTCTCGTTATCCTTGATCTCTTTCGGAACCCCTACGACCATGCTGGCCAAATAGTCGAGTGGTCGACTGGTCAACTCGTCACGGACGACGCGTATTTCCCAATTGACCAATCGACGAATTGACCAATCGACAGTCCTAGCGGCCCCAGTCCCTCGGGTACCGGAAGTCCCGGTCAATGGTCCGGGACGAGACCTTGGCGATCACGGGCAGCCGCCGCTTGTACTGCGAGGCCTGGACCTTGTGATAGACGGCCCGCACGAACCGCTCGTCGAACCCCTCGGCGATCAGGTCGGCCACCTCGTACCGCTGGTCCACCAGGAGGTAGAGGACCCGATCCACCTCCTCGTAGGTGAACCCGAGCTCCGCCTCGTCCGTCTGGCCCGCCCACAGGTCGGCGCTGGGCTGCTTCTCCACGATGACGGTCGGGACCTTGAGATGCCGGGCGAGCTGGCGCACCTGCGTCTTGTACAGGTCCCCAATGGGATTCACGGCCGAGGCCATGTCGCCGTGGAGCGTGCCGTAGCCCAGGAGCAGTTCCGTCTTGTTGCTGGTCCCCAGGACCAGGCCGCCCAGCCGGGCCGAGTGGTCGAAGAGGATGGTCATGCGCTCGCGGGCCATCTTGTTCCCGCGCCGGACCTGGTCCGCGTCCGGGAACGTGGCGAAGTAGGCATCCACCATCGACGTGATATCCACGGTCAGGCTGTGGATGCCCAGCGCCTCCACCACCAGCGTCGCATGGGCGGCGCTCTCGGGATTGGAGGTGCGGTAGGGCATCAGGATCCCCCAGACGTTGCCGGGCCCCAGCGCCTCGGCGGCCAAGAATGCAGAGAGCGACGAGTCCACCCCGCCCGACAGGCCGACCACCACGCGCTCGAAGCCCGCCTTTCTCACCTCGTTGTCAATGAAACCGGTGAGGACCCGGCGGGCCGTATCGCAGTTCAGCCGGAGGTCCAGCATGGGTTATCCCGGGTCTCCGCCCCGCGCCCGGAGGATCCGCTGCACCTCCTGGAGCGTCAATTCCAGCCGCTCGTCCCGCAGGAGCGGATTGGCCACCCGCGCCCGCCGCAGCGCGCCCCCCTCCACCTCGACCACCAGAAGCTCTTCCTCCAGGTAGCCTGCCTTGGCCAGGGCCTGTCCCGTGGGGCCGACGACCTCCGACCCCCCCCAGAAGCAGGCCCCGTCCTCGTACCCCACCCGGTTGGCGTACACCACGAAGCAGGCGAACAGGTCCCCGTAGGCGCGGATCACCCGCTCCCACGTGCTGGCGTTCTGGAACGGCTCCGCCTGGCCCAGGCCCCGTCCCGGACTGGCCGACGGGCATAGGATGATCTCGGCCCCGTCCCAGGCGGCGATACCCGCGGTCGCAGGGTGCCACAGATCCTCGCAGATCAGGATGGCCATGCGGCCGAGGGCGGTGTCGAAGGCTTGGATGCGCGCGCCGGCGGCCAGGTAGCGCTGCTCGTCGAAGATCCCGTAGGTGGGCAGGTAGACCTTGCGGTGGATGTGGCGGATCTCGCCGCCCTCCAGGTAGGCGGCGGCGTTGTGAAAGCGGTGGCCAGGCGCCTCCTCCACGAAGCCCACCACCATGGCCACCCGGTGGCTCAGGTTGCGCAGGACGTCGAGCGCCGGCGCCTGCTCCGTCAGGGCGACGGAGGTCACCTGATCCTTGAGGAAGTAGCCGGTCAGGCTCAGCTCGGGGAAGACCAGCAGGTTGACCGACTGCGAGATGGCCTCCCGCGCCGCTTTCTCGTGGAGGGCGAGGTTCTTCTCCACGTCCCCCAGGATCGGGGCCATCTGGGCCACTGCCACGCGCGACCGCCGCATGCTTTCCCCCGGCTCGCCTCCACCACTGTCCTTGACAGGGACTCCGTCATCCTACTACACTTCCCCTCGTAACTCAACCGGACGCACCCACAGGCGACCCGGAGAGCATTCACAGGGGCACCCAGAGGGTACCCGGGAGGGCGAACCCATGCCCGAGGTGAACGAGGCGGTGCTGGAAGCGCTGTCCCGCTGTCTGAATGACGAGGTCCAGGCCGTCCGCCAAGCCGCCGCGGAGAGCCTGGAGCGGCTGGATACATACCGCGTGCTGGACGACCTGCTGGGCGCCCTCGACTCGCCCGATCCGGGCGTCGTGATGCGGACCATGTACGCCCTTGCCGAGCTGCGGCACGAACAGGCGCTGGGCGGTCTCATCCAGGTGTTGCGCAACCCCCGTCCCGACCTGCGCGCCACGGCCGTGCGGCTTCTGGGCGAGCGGCGCGACCCGCGGGTCATCGGGCCAATGATGGAGATGCTGGACGACCCGGACCTGAACGTCCGGATGGTTGCGGTGGAGTCGCTGGGAGCCTTCGAGGATCGGCGCCTGACCGAGGCGTTGCTGGCCCAGTTGCAGGATCCCGATCCGGAGCTGCGGGGGAAGGTAGTCGAATCGCTGGAGCGGCTGGGGGACGCCCGGGCGGCCGAGGAACTGACCGCCCTGCTGGAGGACCCGGATCCGGGGGTGCGGCGGCGGGCCGCGGCCGCGCTGGGCCGACTGGAGGTGGATGGCGACCTATCCGGTTGAGGCGCCGGCGGCCGCGGCCTCGCCCTGGCCTTGGGCGGCCAGATACTTCCCCACGTCGAAGTTCTTGGTGGCGGGATCCACGGCCATGACGATGGTCCGCTTGGGCTGGCCGGTGCCCGGGTCCCGCTCCGTGAGGTCCACGTCCCGCTCCTCGGCGAGCCGGCGCCCCGTCCGATCGAAGAGCAGGCGCACGATGGGGCGCGAGCTGTCGGTCGGGTTCGCCTTCACCACCAGCGCCAGTTCCCCCGAGCTCAGCCGCACGAGACTCCCCACCGGGTAGATCCCCACCATCCGGACGAACGCTTCCAGCAGCTTCGGATCGAAGACGGTCCCCGCCAGCGTCTGCATCCGCGCCACCGCCTTGGACGGCTCGAAGGCGTTCTGGTAGGTCCGGACCGTCGTGATGGCATCATAGGCGTCCGCCAGCTGGGCGATCATCCCGAAGAAGCTCGGGTCTTTGTCCGGGTCGATCACGGGATACCCCTTGCGGTCATAGCGCAGGTGGTGCTCCAGGACGACGTCCAGGGTCGCCTGGCTGACGCTGCCCATCTTCTTCACGATCTCGGCCCCGTCCAACGGGTGTCGCTGGACGAGGGCCCATTCCTCGTCACTGAGGCCCCGCGGCTTCTGATACAGCTCCTCCGGCCAGTTCACCTTCCCGATGTCGTGCAGGAGGGCGCCCAGCCCCACTTCCTTGAGGGTCTCGCTGTCCAGCCCCAGGCTCTGGCTCAGCGCGATGCACAGCACCCCCACGTTCACCGAGTGGTTGAACAGGTACTCGTCGTAGCTCTTGATCATGGTGAGGGCCAGCATGGCGTTCTGGTCGTGGAGGACACCATCCATCAGCCCCGCCACGGCCGTCTGCGCCTCGGCCAGGGAGGGGATCTTCCCCATCCGGACCTCGCTCAGGATCCGCTTGGCCGAGCCGACCGCCTCACGGTAGACCGCCAGGGCGCGGCCCATGCCGGTGGGTTCCTCGCCCCCGGGGCCCGCGTCCGCCCCACCGCCCTCGCCAGCCTCGCCCTCCCCATCGCCCATGGTGAGCACTCGGCTCGACAGCCGGATGGCCTGGACCCCCCGCTGGACGAGGATCTCCTCCAGGCGTCCCAGTTGCTTGAAGGCCTCGGCCGGCATGCCCAGCACCTGGACGCACTGGGACACGTCCTCCGACCGGCAGCCCCGCAGGAACTCGAGACTGCCGATCCCCCGCTCCTCCATTCGCTGGGCGAACGCCAGGGCCACCGCCTCGGCACCCACGAAGGGGATGCCTCGCGCCAGCAGGGCGTGGTCCACCACGCCCAGGACCAGCGAGTCCTGCTCGCGCAGGATCGTCTCCAGGTCTTCCACGGCGCGGGTGAAGAATTTCGCGGTGCTGGGATGGGTGGCCGGATACATCCCGACGCTCTTGATCCCGGCCTGAAGATTCCGGAGCAGCGATTCCAGTGATAGCAGGACATCCATGGGCGAGTTCCCGAGTCAGGTCTTCGCGGGGGCGGCGCCTGGCATCCAGGCAGTCCCATCGCCCGCGGTCACGGCGTCACGGATTGGCCGGCGCAGGTGCGACCCCTTTCTGCAATGCAGCCGTGCAGGCACGGCGAACGTCCCCCCGGCCGGAACGCGACCCTTTCTCCACCACCTCGCGCGCCTCGGGCCGTCCCATGCTCAACAGGGCCAGCGCAGCCGCCAGCCGCAGCTCATCGCCGGCGGCCCGGCGGAACCAGGTCCGGATATAGAGGAGTCTGGTCAGGGTCGAGGCCGAGGCCGGGTCCCCCACAGCGCCCAGGGCCGCGATGGCGGCCTTGCGCACCGGAAAGGCTGATCCGGTCAGAACCGGCTGACCCACGAGTCGCATGATCGCGGGCACCGACTGCCTCACCCGTGCCGCCCCCAGGCACCCGAGGGCCAACGCGACCACGCTCGTATCCGGGTCGCGGAGTGCCTGCATGAGCAAGCGGTGGGCCGACGTCCCCCCGATCCGCGCGAGCCCGTCCACCGCCTCGGTGCGAACCTGGACCTCTCGATGCCGGGCCAGGCGGCCCAGCAATGCCACGCCGGTTTCGCCACCGATGTCGCCCAGGATCCTGGCCAGATCACATGCCAGATCCCGAACCGCCTCCTGCACCGCCTCGGTCAGGTGGGGGAGGGCGACCTCGCGGAACCGGCCCAGGATCTCCACGAGCCGCGCACGCGTCGCATCCTGGTCCTCCGCGGCCAGCCGGCCCAGGAGGGGAGGAATCACGGGCGCTCCCAGACCCAGCAGGACCTCGGCAAGTTCGGGCCCCGACCCGCCACTCGCATCCCCGACGTGCTCGACCAGCTGCGCCACCGTCTGCTCTGTCGCGATCCCCTCCACCGCCTGTGTCGCCCGCTCCCGGATCGGCGCCTTGAGGGTATCGTCCTGCCGATGCCGGAGGAAGTTCCGAAGGATGGCCAGGATCTCTGCCAGCCGGTCCTCGCCGGCGGCCTGGCCGGCGGCCGTCTCCAGCCGCGAGGCCGCCCACTCGTATCCCGCCACGCCGCCCGAGGCGGCCTCGGCCTCCAGGCGCCGGAGGAGGGACTCAACCGTCTGCTCCTCATGGGATTTCATGGACGCCAGGAGCGCCTCTGCGACTGAAGGCGGCTCCCCCGCCCCCGGCTCGACCGGTCCCTGCGCAGACGCGACGCCCGCGCCCCCTGGTCCACCTCCCGGGCCGCTGACACCAGGGCCACCCTGGTCTCCCGACCCCTGACCTGCCAGGGCGGGATCCAAGAGGCCCGTCCCGGCGGGCCCCCCCGGGACACCTGCGGTGCCGAGACCTACCCCCGTCCCGCCCGCGTCTGCGGCGTCTCCATGGCCAACAGAACCTCCTCCGCCGGCCTCAGCCGCGCCGATCCCACCGGGACCGCCCGGTCCCCCCGCGCCAGCCCCCTGCCCGCCACCACCGCCACCGGTCCCTCCCTGCCCGATCCCGCCCCCGTCCCCCCGCTGCAGCGGGGTCCCGGCCCCGCGCCCCCCGGAACCGGAGGCCTCACCCAGGCGCTGGAATTCGAACTCATTCACCTGAATCCGGCGGACGTCGTGCGCCGCCAGAAACTTTCCGGGCCCCCCCGCCTGGAAGATATGCTTGGGGTCGCCGGTGAGCAATTGCAAGAAGGCAGCCACCTCGTGCGGCTCGATCTCTTGGGCGAAGAAGATGCGCTGGACGCGCTTCACGAAGAGCTCGCCTGCCATGGAGACGACCTGCTGGTTCTCTGCGCCAACGGGACGCCCCTCGAAGCTGAAACCCGTCCGGCTGACAACCAGCGCCAGGGGCGCACGGGCGTCCACCAGCCCGCGGAGCTGGCTCACGGCGCGCTCCAGCGAGCGATTCAACAGGGGATGCCCCGGCGGATAAAAGGACAGGTCCTTCGAGGATCGGCGAAGCGTGACCAGCAGCTCCTCGAGGTCCTTCACCAGGGCCGGCCCGGGTGCGCCCGGGGTCGGTCCTGCCGCCTGCCCCTCTTTCTCCATCACCACGCCTTCCGCCCGTGTAGGTCGCAACCTTGCATCCGCCGCGTCCCGTAGCCCCCAACCTGGCTGCAACTATAACAACCGTTAACCCGAAGTCAACGGAATTTCCCCCCCGACCGATCCGGGTGGTACCGATTCGGCTCCCCGGAACGATCGCGTTGGTGGGTGCAGCGGGAACGCCGGAGGGCCCCACCTGTGCTGGCGGCCTCTGCGGCCCCGGGGAGAGATCAGGATGGACGAATTCAACAGACGGATGCCGGATCCACGTCCAGATCCAGGCGGACGCCCCGTCCGGCCGGGGAAGCCCGGAGTCGCCGGCCGGCCTCGCTCACGGCGGCGCGGAGGCGGCCGGCGTCCCGCCCGCGCACCAAGAGATGCCACCGGTAGCGCCCGCGGACCCGATAGAGTGGCGCGGGCGCCGGGCCGTTCAGGTGGTCGGTCCGGATCCCCTGCGCGCAAAGGAGCCGCGCGAACTCCTTCGCCGCGGCCTCGGCCGGATCCGCCTGCGGGCTGCTCAGCACCGCCAGGACAGCCCGGGCAAACGGCGGGAGGTCCTGCTCGCGACGCAGGCGGCTCTCCGCCTCCCACAGGGCGGCGTAATCCTGCCCCTGCACGGCACGCAGGATGTAGTGATCCGGGTTGAAGGTCTGGATGAGCGCCAGGCCGGGTCGGTCCCCGCGCCCGGCGCGGCCGACCACCTGCGTCAGCAAGGCGAAGGTGCGCTCGCCCGCCCGGAAGTCCGGGAGGTGCAGCGCCATGTCGGCCGAGACCACCCCCACCAGGGTGACGTTGGGGACATCGTGACCCTTGCCGATCATCTGGGTCCCCACCAGGATGTCAGTCGCCCCCCGCTCCAGATCCTCCAGGATGCGCGTGGCCGCCTGCCACGTCCCTGCGGTGTCCCGGTCCATGCGGGCGACCCGCGCCCGGGGAAAGCGCTCCCGGACCGCCACCTCGAGCTGCTGGGTCCCGAAGCCGAGGTAGCGCAACCGGCTCCCCTGGCACTGCGGGCAGCGCTCCGGCGGTCGCCGCTCGAAGTCGCAGGTGTGACAGCGCAGGCGGCCCCGGGTGGCGTGGTGGGTGAGGGAGACGCTGCACCGGGGACAGCCCAGCACGGACCCGCACTCCTGGCACAGGAGGAGCGTCGAGAATCCCCGCCGGTTGAGGAAGAGCAGCGACTGCTCGCCCCGCGCCAGCCGCTCCGCCAGGGCCGCGCACAGGGCCGGCGAGAGCAGGCGGTCGCCTCCCTCCACGCGGCGCAGGTCCACGATCTCCACCCGGGGGAGCGGCCGCGCCTCGATACGCTGGGGCAGGCGCGCTAGCCCGTAGCGCCCCCCCTGGGCCCGCTGGAAGCTCTCCAGCGAGGGGGTGGCCGATCCCAGGATCACCGGCGCGTGGAGCAGCTTGGCCCGCATGATGGCCACGTCGCGGCCGTGGTAGCGGGGGACCTCTTCCTGCTTGTAAGAGGGATCGTGCTCCTCGTCCACGACCACGATACCGAGGGCGGGCAGCGGCGCAAAGACGGCCGAGCGCGCCCCCACCACGATGGCCGCCTGGCCGCGCCGGATTCGGCGCCAGGCGTCGTAGCGTTCGCCGCCCCGCAGGCCGCTGTGCAGGACCGCCACGCGACCGCCGAAGCGCGCCAGGAACCGCCGCACCGTGAGAGGCGTGAGGGCGATCTCCGGCACCAGGATCAGGGCTTGGCGCCCCTGCGCCAGGGCGGCCTGGATCGCCTGCAGGTACACCTCCGTCTTGCCGGACCCGGTGACCCCGTGGAGCAGCACCGGCAGGAACCGGCGCTCGGCGAGCGCCGCCTGGACGAGCGCCACCGCCTCCGCCTGGCCCGTGGTGAGTTCCCGGGGCAGATCCGTTGGCTCCCGCCCCTCGGGGAACGCGAAGGGATCGCGCGTGACCTCCACCTCGCGGACATGCACGAGGCCCTGCCGGATCAGCGCCGCGAGGGCGGCCGGGCTCCCCGCACCTGCTTCGGCGCGGGGCAGCGCGTTGCCCGCGGCCGCCAGCGTCCGAAGGATCGCGCGTTGCTTGCTGGCCCGCGGGGGCAGCGGGGCAGACTCGGGGTCCACGCCGGGCGCAAGGGTGCAATGGGCGACGGTGAGCGGGCGGATGCGCGGCGGTCGCACCTCTCCGGCGAGCTCCACCAGGCCGCGTCGGGCCAGGGCGTGCACAACGCCGCGGGCCTGTCGCCAGCGGCGCGAGAGCGCCGGAAGCGCCGCCTCTCCCCGGACCCGGAGGAAGGCCAGGATTTCCCGCTCCCCTGGACGCAGGAGACTGCCTCCGTCCATGGCGGCAGCGCCCGCGGACGTCACGCGGACCAGTTGGCGCGTGAGGCTGTCGATCCCCGGCGGCAGGGCGGTCCGGATCACTTCCCCCCAGGGGCAGAGGTAATAGTCCGCGACCCACCGGGTCAACTCGAGGAGGTGCGCATCCAGGAGCGGCTCGGCATCCAGGATCTCGCGCAGGTCCTTCGTGTCCGAAACCGGCGACCGATCCCGCGTGCCCACCAGGTAGCCGGTCACCGGGCGCGGGCCGAGCGGAACCAGGGCGCGCTTTCCGGGCACCGCGAGTCCCCGCCACTCCTCCGGCACGCGGTAGGTGAGGCGCGTCTCCACCGATGCGGGAAACACCACGTCAACGTAGGCGGGCTTCGGGGTCGTCATCGCTCATCCGGGCAAACAGGAAATCAGGCAATCTGGCACTCTGGCAGACAGGGGCTCCCAGTCGCCGAGTTGTCTGATGGCCCGGGTGCCGGGGTCCCCGGTCACCAGGGTCAGACGGCGCCGGTGCGCTGCAACTCGCGCAGGAGGAGCTTCATGTCCTCCCACACCGTCTTCTTCTCGTGGGGATTGCGCAGCAGGAACGCCGGGTGAAAGGTGGGCAGCAGGGGGGTCCCGTGAAAGTCATAGAACTTCCCCCGCAGGCGCGAGATGGGCTCCTTGGTCCGGAGCAGCGTCTGGGTCGCGGGCCCGCCCAGCGCGCAAATGAACTGGGGGCCGATGGCCTGGAGCTGTTTCAGGAGGAAGGGCTGGCAGGCCAGGATCTCGTCGCTCTCGGGGGTCCGGTTGTTGGGTGGGCGGCACTTGATGATGTTGCAGATGTAAACGTCCTCCCGCTGCATCCCCATGGCCTGAATGATCTTGGTGAGAAGCTGGCCGGCGCGGCCCACGAACGGCTCGCCCTGGGCGTCCTCGTCCGCACCCGGCGCCTCGCCCACGAAGACCAGGCGGGCGTTCGGATTGCCGACGCCGAAGACGATCTGGGTCCGGTGCCGGTGCAGCTTGCACCGGGTACATTCCCCCAGCTCCTCGCGGACCTCGCTCAGGGTCTGGCGGCGAGCCGGGGCCGGCCCCTCCGGCCAGCGGACGTCCGTGTATTCCAGGCCCAACTCGCGCTGCGCTTCGAGATACGCGCGGACCTCACCGACGATTTCACGCAACGCCGCCCGAGGATCGCTGCTCACTGGTCCTCCCTGCGCATTGGAAACTGGAAGTCGGAAATTGGAAATTGGTTGGCGGCAAGTTCAGCCAGTTTCCAGTTTCCGTTTTCCAGTTTCCGCTCTCTGGTTGCGCTGTTTCAGCAGTTCCACCACCCGGTCGAGGATCCGGTCGGCCACGGCATGCTTCGAGAGCAGGGGAAGCTCTTCCACTCCCCCCCGGGCGTCCAGGATCTTCACCACGTTGGTGTCGCTGTCGAAGCCCGCGCCGGGTTGGCGGACATCGTTGGCCACCATCAGGTCCAGGTTCTTCCGCTGCAGCTTCTTGCGGGCGTTCGCCACCAGGTCATCCGTTTCGGCGGCAAAGCCCACCAGGACCCGCCGGCCCTTCCGCCTCCCGACCTCCGCCAGGATGTCGGGCGTGGACTCCAGCGTCAGTTCGGGGACCGTCTCGTCCTTCTTGATCTTCCGGCTCGCCACCTGCTTCGGCCGGTAGTCTGCCACCGCGGCCGCCTTGATCACCACCGTGACGGCATCCAGCTTTGCCAGGACCGCGTCGTACATCTCCTGGGCGGTCTCCACCCGGATCAGGTCCGCACCCCAGGGCGGGGGCAGGGACGTGGGGCCGCTGACCAGGATCACCCGCGCCCCGCCGAGAACGGCTGCCTCGGCGATGGCATAGCCCATCTTCCCCGAGGACCGGTTGGAGAGGTACCGGACCGGGTCCAGGGGCTCCCGCGTGGGACCCGCCGTGACCAGGACCACCTCTCCGGCCAGATCCCGGGAGGACCCCAGCAGCCGTTCGATGGCCTCGACGATCTCCGCCGGTTCCACCAGGCGTCCCGGCCCCGTGAGGCCCGACGCCAGCTCCCCGCTGGCCGGACCCACAATATGGACGCCCCGGTCGCGCAACCGGGTCAAATTCTCCTGGACCACGGCGTGCTGGTACATGTCGCTGTCCATGGCGGGCGCGAGGAGGATGGGACAGCGACTCGCCAGGTAGATGTTGGTGATGAAGTCATCCGCCAGGCCATGGGCCAGCTTGGCGATGGTGTGGGCCGTGGCCGGCGCGATGACGAACAGGTCTGCGCGCGCCGTCGCGGCAATGTGGCCGATCTGGGACCCATAGGCCAGCGAGAACATGTCCAGGAGCACCGGCTGCCGCGACAGCGTCTCGAAGCTGAGCGGCGCCACGAACCGGGTGGCCGCCTCGGTCATCACCACCTGGATCTCCGCGCCCCGCTTCACGAGTTCCCGCGTCAGCTCCACTGCCTTGTACGCCGCAATGCTTCCGGTGACCCCGAGCAGAATGCGCTTCTCTTTCAGCACGACCGCACCTCATTGCCCGCTAGCGTCAGCAGGTCCATCACCCCGGCAGAGGCTATCCGTCAATACTACCACCTCGGTTGCGCGATCTTCAACGGCCACAGGCACGTAGGAGAGCGGCCTCACCGGAGACGGCGTCGTTGCACGGCACGCGCATCAGCCGCGCGCAATTTTCTTGCGCGCCGATTTCATGCGCTTGTTAGACGTTTCGTCACGGCGCACTTTCCGGGGCGCGGATGCTGCCGGCCGGGTCTTCGGCCGACGCGCTGGCACCCCGTGAAGCATACCCTCAATGCTAAGGTCCTCATTGACGTCAGGCCAGTGCACTCCTTGACCAGTGCCGATGAGACGGAAGTTTTCGCGCTGCGCCGGAGTCGCTTCGGAGAGCCGCCATGACCACGCGAGAGGCACACTGATCACCCGACCGTCCACCAGATGGGCGATAATCTCCTCTGCGGTGACGCGCACCTCTTGAATGCGGGGATCGCCGCTAGCCGCAGTGTTCATCCCATTTCTCCAACCAGAATTTGCAGGTCCTGTCCCCGCGCTCCACATGCACGTGCGGTGGCTCATTACAGTCGAATACGGCCCCGGGATCCCGCTGATTCGTGGCATTCAGAAGCATCGCCTCCTTGACCCGCCATGCAGATCATACCACACGATGAGGACCGGGGGTCCCTGCCACCGAACTCCTTGCGGCCGCCCAGCGGCGCAAGCGGCCTGGCCGGAGTGGGGTCGGCCCCAGCCACGTGATGGCCGGCACAAGCCGGACGGCGAACGTCGCAGCCGCCTCGGTCATTACCACCTGGACCTCCACGCCTCGCTTCACGAGTTCCCGCGTCAGCTCCACGGCCTTGTAGGCCGCAATGCTCCCGGTAACCCCTAGCAGGATCCGTTTTTCCTTCAGCACGACCGCACCTCACTCCCCGCTGGCACCAGCAGGTCCATTATGCGACCTGTTGCATCTTGTTGGCAAAATCACGTCCGGACGTGGGAGGAGGCAACACCTTTCCGTCCGCCTTGTACAGCGTGATCGCTTCTTCCACAATTCTGCACAGGTCGTCGAAGACTTCCCTTTCGTTGTCCCCGTGGCAGCCCCCGTAAATCAACCCCGGCGAACTTCCCACATAGCATTGGTCCTCTTCCGACCACTCGACGATCTTGACGTATCGAGCGCTCTCTTTCATTTCTTCGACTCCTTTGTCCACCGCTCGGCTAACGCCCAAGCTCACTGGCGGGGATGCCGCGCAGCGGTATCCCCGTCCAGCGCAGCGCCTTGGGCTGTTCTTTTATTTTCTG
>JACPAT010000088.1 GCA_016180655.1 Candidatus Methylomirabilota bacterium
CCGCGCCCCCGCACCCGCCAATCGCCCGGCTGACATTGAACGGCTTTCGCCTCTGGCGGGCCCCCGACGTGCCGGGCGCGCAGCCGCCGGAACCCGCCAAGCGCCTCTTCATCGTCCAGCATCCGGATGGATGGGAGCAAGAGGTCGTCGTGGAGATTGACCCGGAGGTCATTGGATTCGTCGAGCGTGCCACGGGCCGCCGTCTTCCCATCGAGAACGCATTCTGGACCTGGCAGGCCGAGCGCGTCCTCAACAACTACCTGTGGAACGAGGGGAAGGTCCCTACCGGGGGACGGCTGACGATCGCAAGGATGGACCGCGACGACTTGCAGGTGGCTACCCGCTGGGAGGGAGAGTGAGCGTCAAAACGTCCCCCAGCACATGTTGGCGGCGACGGCGCGCATGATCATGCCGCGGCTGTAAGCGCCGCCATCATCCGATTCCCCATGCCGTTCATTTACGTTCTCCAGTGTCGCGACGGCTCGCTCTACACGGGTATTGCGAAAGAGGAGTACCGCATCAAGCACATGCCGCGGGCAGCCAAGCTGGCGCTCGTCCGTAGCGGGGTCCGCAGCGCGCGGAGGGGGAGATGAGCCGGCTCCCCCTCTTGAGCTGCGAGGGCATCAGCAAGGCCTACGGTGTCCACCCCCTCTTCGAAGGGTTGTCGTTCGGCCTGGCGGAAGGCGACCGGGTCGGCCTCGTGGGTCCCAACGGCTCCGGCAAGACGACGCTCCTCAAGGTGCTGGCCGGCATCGAGCCGCCGGATGCCGGGACGCGGTCGCAACGGCGGTTCACCCGTTTGGGGTACGTGCCCCAGGACCCGACCTTTCCCGGTGACCGCACCGTCGAGGCCGTCCTGACCGAGGCCCTGCCCGCCGAAGAGCGAGAGGGGTTCGAGACGGCCGGCCGGGTGGCGGCCATGCTGGGGAGGGCGGGCTTCACGGATTCCCGCCACACCGTGGGCGTGCTGTCGGCGGGCTGGCGCAAGCGGTTGGCCATCGCCCGCGAGCTGGTGGTGGCCCCCGACGTCCTCCTCATGGACGAGCCGACCAACCATCTCGACGTGGAGGGCATCCTCTGGCTGGAGGCGCTTCTTCGGACCGAGGTTCCCGCGGTCCTCGTCGTCAGCCACGACCGCTACTTTCTGGAGCACGTCGCCTCGCGTGTGCTGGAGCTGAACCGGTGGTATGCCGGCGGCCTCTTCCAAGCCGAGGGGCGGTACAGCGACTACCTCTTGCGGCGGGACGAGGCGCTGCGGGAGCAGGCGGCCTACCAGGACACCCTGGCCAACAAGGTGCGGCGCGAGGTGGAGTGGCTGCGCCGCGGACCCAAGGCGCGCACCCGCAAGGGGCAGGCCCGGGTGAAGGCCGCGGGCCGGCTCATCCAGGAGCTGGACGAGGTGCGGGCGCGGGCTGCGGGCACCGCGGCCGGAATCGAGTTCACGGCCTCGGGCCGCCAGTCGAAGAAGCTCCTGGTGGCGAGGGATGTCGCCAAGACGGTCGGGGGGGTCCGCCTCCTGGCCGGCCTGAACCTGACCCTCACGCCCGGGATGCGACTTGGCCTCCTCGGGGCGAGCGGGAGCGGCAAGAGCACGCTGCTCAATCTGCTGGCCGGCACGCTCGCGCCGGATTCCGGCCAGATCGAGCGCGCCGAGGGGCTGCGGGTGGTCCGCTTCGACCAGGACCGGGAGGGGCTGGACCCCGCGGTCAGCCTGCGCCGGGCGCTGGCCCCGGAGGGCGACGTGGTGGTGTATCGAGACCGGTCCGTCCACGTCGTCGCGTGGGCCAAGCGCTTCCTCTTCCGGCCCGAGCAACTGGAGACGACGGTCGGCCGACTGTCCGGGGGCGAGCAGGCCCGGATCCTCATCGCGCGGTTGATGCTCCAGCCGGCCGATCTCTTGATCCTCGACGAACCGACCAACGACCTGGACATCCCGACGCTGGAGGTCCTGGAGGAGAGTCTGGCGGACTTCCCGGGGGCGCTCGTCCTGGTCACGCGGGACCGCTTCCTCTTGGAGCGCGTCTCCACGCTGGTCCTGGCGCTGGACGGAACCGGCGGCGCGACGTTCTTTGCCGACTACGCCCAGTGGGAGTCAGCGCACGAGGAAGCCGACCGGGATGTGGGGGATCGCATCGAGGCTCCGGCGCGGACAGCCGTCGAGACCCGGACCAAGCCGGCCGCGCGCGAGGGACTCGATGCGCGGCGCCTCACGTATCTGGAGAAGCGCGACTGGGAGCAGATGGAGCAGACGATCCTGGAGGCGGAAGGGGCGTGTGCCGCGTGCCAGGAGGCGGTGGAGGATCCCGCCGTCGCCTCGGATCCCATCGCCTTGCGGGAGCGCTGGGCCGCGCTCGAAGCGGCCCGGGCCGAGGTAGACCGTCTGTATGGGCGTTGGGCCGAGCTGGAGGAGAAGCAGCGGTAAAGCGGAAGACGCGGGATCGGGCGGCGCCTCGCGCCACGCCACGAGAGCCGCCGGTGCGGCAGGCGATGGTGGGTTGTCAATGCGGATCAGGGGTACGAGCAGCCAGCAGGCGAGCGCTACCTCGCCTCCGGGCGCAGGCCCTCGAAGCCCTCCATCCGGTTGGGGAAGAGGTCGCCACTCCTAGAGAGGGCGTGGCCCGGACCACTCCCGCTGTCCAGCACGCGCTGATCGAGTAAGTTAAAGTAGGCAACAACATCCCCCAACACGTTCCGTCAATGACCCAATAGGACCAATAGTTGGAAAGCGCCGGTGGGCGGGCGAGAAAGGCAACCGGTCAGCCGGGCCGCTCGGCTGGTTTATCTTTGCAGGAAGGTACCAACTCCTAGCACAAAAAGGTTGCCAACCATCCCGATCAATAACGCTCCGATTATAACTTGCCATACGGTCTTACGTCGGCTGACAAGCGTCCCATATAATTCTCCACAATCCCCCCACGGGAAAACCGCACGAGGATAGCACTTGAGGACGAGGTACGAGAAGGCAACGCTTATGATGATGAGTGGAGAGAGGACTAACAGCAACCTCCAACTGAAAAGCCAGGCGATAGG
>JACPAT010000262.1 GCA_016180655.1 Candidatus Methylomirabilota bacterium
CCCCTGGAACAGCCTGAAGGAGATGCTGGAGGAGGCCAAGAAACGGCCGGGAGAACTCACCCTGGGCTCCACCAGCCACTTCTTCCCGGCCATGTTCGAGCAGGCCGCTGGCGTGAAGTTCAAGTACGTGAGCTACGAGGGCACGGCCCCGCGCATGACCGCGCTCTTGGGCGGCCACGTGCTGATGGGCGAGACGAACCTCACCCAGCTCGACAAGGTGAAGGCCGGGCAGATGAAACTCCTGGCCATCGGCACGCCCAAGCGGCACCCCGAGGTCCCCGCCGTCCCGACGTTGAAGGAGCTGGGGCTGGACATCCTGTACGCGATCAGCCGGGGCATCCTGGCGCCCAAGGGAACCCATGAGCCGATCCTGGCCCGGCTGGAGGATGCCTGCGCCAAGGCGGCCAAGGATCCGGCAGTGGCCGAGTCCATGCGAAAGCAGGGGACCGACGTGGAGTTCCTGGGACGCAAGGCCTACGCCGAGTTTCTCCAAAGGAACGACAAGCTCAACGCGGACCTGGCCCAGGCCCTGGGGTACAAGCGGAAGTAGCAAGCCAGCATGGGACGCGATGGTGGGATCGGCCTCGGTCTCCTGGGTGCGTGTGTGGTCCTCTATTGGCAGACCGGGGCCGACATCCTCGCACGCCCGAAAGGGCCGCAGGTCCAGTCGAAACCTGCCGCCTCCCGTCCCAACTATCGCCTGGTCCTCATCTGCTTCGTCGTGTTCGGCGGCTACGTCATCGGCCTGAGCCTGCTCGGGTACCTCCTGGCCACGTTCCTCTTCGTCCTGGGCCTCGCCTGGATCATGGGCCCCCGGCAAGCCCAGGAGCTTCCAAAGCTCCTGGCCCTCGCCGCCGGGACGACCCTGGCCACGTACCTCGTCTTCGAGAGGTACCTCCACGTGTTCCTGCCCCGCGGCCTCCTGTTCTGAGAGACGGGCATGGACCTCCTGCTCAACGCGATCGCCGCCATTCTAGAACCCAGGACATTCGTGTCCATGTCCCTGGGGATCATCGCCGGGCTGGTGGGCGGGGCGATCCCGGGGATCACCATCACCATCCTCACCCTGCCCTTCACCTTCGGCATGGACCCGGTGCAGGGGCTGGCCACGATGGTGGGGGTGTACGTGGGCGGGGAGTCGGGCGGGCTGGTATCGGCCTGCCTCATCGGGATCCCCGGGACCCCGTCAGCCATCGCCACGACCTTCGACGGATTTCCCATGGCGCGCAAGGGGGAACCCGGACGCGCCGTGTGGCTGGGGATCTGGTCCTCCATCCTGGGCGGGTTGCTCGCCGGGATCCCCCTGGTCGTCGGGGCCACCCAGCTCGCGCGGCTGGCGGTGACCTTCGGCCCGTGGGAGTACTTTTCGCTCTTCATCTTGACATTAAGCATCGTGGCCAGCCTGTCGGAGCACTCGCTGGTCAAGGGCCTGATCTCCGGGACCTTCGGTCTCCTGGTGACGACCATCGGGGCCGATCCGCTGATGGCGGTGCCGCGGCTGACCTTCGGCTGGGAATTCCTGCGGTCCGGGTTCCCGTTCCTACCCGTCCTGATCGGCATCTTCGGCCTCTCCCAGATCATGAGTGACGTGGAGAAGACGGAACCTGATCCGGTCCACCCTCATCGGATTGTGGATCGGGATCCTCCCGGCCGTGGGAGGCAGCGCGGCCAACATCCTGGCCTATGACCAGGCCAAGAAGGCCTCCCGGCACCCCGAGCGCTTCGGGACCGGGATCCCCGACGGGATCATCGCCACGGAATCGTCCAACAACGCCAACATCGGCGGCTCCCTGATCACCATGATGGCCTTCGGCATCCCGGGGGACGCGGTCACCGCCGTCATGCTGGGGGCCCTGATCATCCACGGGATCCAGCCGGGCCCCTACTTCGTCACGATCAACGCCAAGGTGGCCTACGGGATGTTCGCGGCCTACTTCCTGGCCCACTTCCTCACGGTGCTCTACGAATGGGCCGGGCTGCGCTTCGCCCTGCGGGTGGTGGGGCTGCCGCTGCATATTCTGTCCCCCATCATCCTGGTCCTCTGCGTCATCGGCTCCTATGCGCTGAACAACATCATCGAGAACGTCTGGACCTTCTTCCTGTTCGGAATCCTCGGCTACCTCATGGTCAAGACCGGGTTCCCGCTGGCCCCCCTGATCCTGGGCGTGATCCTGGGCGACCAGATCGAGGTGAATTTCATCCGGGCCATCATGACCAGCGCCGACTGGACCCTGTTTGTCACGCGCCCATGGTCGGGGGCCATGCTGGGCCTCTCGGTGCTCTCCTTCGGGTATTCCCTCTGGCAGCGCCGCCGGGCGGCCGCCCGGGCGGCCGAGGGCGGGGCCGACGGGAAGCTCGATTTGTGATCCCCGCCGAAGGCGGGGTCGGGGCTCATGCCTCCCGATCTCCTTCTCGAGTGCACGGTCTGCGGAAGCGAGGCCGTCTGGGACACGGAGGCCGTGCCTCCGGTCGGCCTCCCCGAGGTGGGCCACCCGGTCCTCTGGTGGTGCCAGGCTTGCGCGGCGGAGCAGCGCCACATCATCGTTGACGTGTACGTGATGATCGATAAGCTGCACCACGAGATACCGGCACCGGCAGCGAGCCCCGCCGGGGGCGCCGACGGCGCGACTGGATCCGACCCGGGAGGCGGAGGAGGCTGCCGAGGCGGCCGGCGTCCCGCTGGAGGTGGTCGAGCAGATCTCCGTGGCCGAGATGGACTGGAGGCTCCGCCGCGGTTACATCGTGGAGCGCCCGGGGGATGCCTGAGCGCGGCCCCGGCTTGACTATTTCCGGGGGACCTGTTACCCGTATGCATCCGACATGTCGGGGCCCGAACGGGCAGGAAGCCATCCGGCGAGGCGAAATGCGGGCGAAACCCTCCGGCCGACAGTGCCGGCGTTGCGGCGACCCGATTCAGTGGGACGCCGTCCGCCTGGTGGGCGTACACGCCTATTGCGCCGAGGCCTGCGCCATCATCTCTCTCGCGGACGAGGCCTCGCGGACCGCGTGGGACCGGGCCGCCCTGGAAATGGCTCGGGGTCCCCGCGATCTCCGGCGGCGGGTTCGCCTGGCCCTGGCCGTCTGGCGCGCCGCGCTGGCCCAGTGGCGGCTGGACCGGCGCCTGGACGCCGGTCCTGGGGCCGATCTTGCGCCCTGGATCTGGGCCCCCAGTGCCATCGTCGGGTCCCCGCCGCGCGTCCTCGCCGGGCTGATCCTCGTCCTGGTCGCCTGGGGGGCCGCAGGTGGGCTGGCCCCCGAAACCGGAGCCAGCCTGCCGCTCCCCGCTATCGCCCGGACTGGGCTCACCGGCCCAAGCGTTCCCGCTCCGCCCCGGGAATCCCTTGCCTCAGCCCCGCCCATTCTCCCGGCGCCACCGCCTGAACCGCGGGAGGGGGTCCCCACCCCGGTGTCCCTGCCGTCCGCCGATCGTCCCGGCCCGCTCCCCTCACCCCGCCCTGGGCCCGCGGTCCCGGTCGTGGCGGAGGATTTCGCCCGGGGAAACACGGGCATCCGCGAGATCGCCTTCACCTTTGACGGCCACGACGCGGCCAACGTCGGCGTGGAAATCCTGGACATGCTCCGGGCGCGGAACGTGCGCGTGACCATGTTTCTGGGCGGGCAGTTCGTCCGCCTCTTCCCGGACCTGGTGCGACGCATGGTGGCGGACGGGCACGAGATCGGCAACCACCTGGACACGCATCCCCATCTGACGACCTATGCCCGGAACCACCGACACGACACGCTCCCCGGGGTGACCCGGACGTTTCTGATCGGTGAACTTCGCCGGGCCGAGGCCAGCTTCCGCGACCTGACCGGCCGGGCCATGGCTCCGTACTGGCGCGCGCCGTATGGCGAGCACAACGCCGAGCTGCGCGCCTGGGCGGCGGAGGCGGGCTACCGCCACATCGCCTGGACGCGCGGGGCGGGCACGGCCGAGGACCTGGATACCCGCGACTGGGTGGCCGATACCTCGTCCCGGATCTACCGCAGCCGCGAGGAGATCGCGGCCCGCATCCTGGAGTTCGGTCGCGGTCGCCCCGGCGGACTGAACGGGGGGATCGTCCTCATGCACCTGTCCACCCAGCGCCGGACCGATCGCCCCCACGAGAGCCTGCCCCACGTTCTCAAGACCCTCCAGGGCCAGGGCTACCGCCTGGTGACGATCTCGGAGCTCCTGGAGCACGCCGTCCCGCGCCAGGCGCGCGTGTCCCCGGGCGCGGCCCCCCGCCCCTCCTCCCCCGCGCAGGCCCTCGTCCAGTAATCCTGCAGTTCCAGCTCGAGCCTGAAAAAAACACGGGGCGAGGGGAAAACCCCTCACCCCGTGTGGGCGTGCGAAACCGGCCGGCCAGACCGCCCTACTTCTTGTTGCGCTTCTCGATGGGCTCGAAGTCGCGGATGGCCACGCCCGTGTAGACCTGCCGCGGCCGCGCGATCTTCTGCTCCGCGTCCGTGATCATCTCCTGCCACTGGGCCAGCCACCCGGACATCCGCGGGATCATGAACAGCACCGTGAAGTAGTCGGTGGGGAAGCCCATGGCCTCGTAGATGATCCCGGAGTAGAAGTCAACATTGGGGTACAGCTTCCGCTTGACGAAGAACTCGTCCTCCAGGGCGATCCGCTCGAGTTCCAGGGCCATGTCGAGGAGCGGGTTCTTCCCCGTGACCTCGAAGACCTGCTCGGCCAGCCGCTTGATGATCCGGGCCCGGGGATCGTAGTTCTTGTAGACCCGGTGTCCGAAGCCCATCAGGAGCGCCTTGCGGTCCTTCACGTCCTGGATGAACTGGGGGATCTTGTCCTTCGACCCGATCGTTCGCAGCATCCGCAGCACCTGCTCGTTGGCCCCGCCGTGCAGCGGGCCGTAGAGGGCCGCCGTGCCCCCGGCCGCCGCGCAGTAGGGATCGGACTGGGAGCTCCCCACGCTCCGCATCGCGTTCGTGCTACAGTTCTGCTCGTGGTCGGCGTGAAGGATGAACAGGACGTCCAACGCCTTCTCCAGGATGGGGTTCGGCCGGTATCTGGGCTCGGCCATCTTCCAGAGCATGTTCATGTAGTTGCCGGTGTAGCTGAGATCGTTGTCCGGCGACACGTAGGGGAGACCCTTGGTGTGGCGGTACGTCATGGCCCCGAGGGTGATGGCCTTGCCGATGAGGCGGTAGATCTCCAGCTTCCGGTTGTCCGCCTCCGTGACCTTCTTGGAGGCGGGGTAGAAGGTGGACAGGGCGGCCAGGGTGCTCACCAGCATGCCCATGGGATGGGCATCGTAGTGGAAGCCGTCCGTGAACTTCTTCAGGTTCTCGTGGACCATGGTGTGGTGGGTGATGTTGTGCACCCACTCATCGTACTGGGCCTTGGTGGGCAGCTCGCCGTGGATGAGCAGGTACGCCACCTCCAGGTAATTGCTCTGCTCGGCAAGCTGCTCGATGGGATAGCCCCGGTAGCGCAGGATCCCGCGCTCTCCGTCAATGTGGGTGATGGCGCTCTTGCACGAGGCCGTGTTCATGAACGCGGGGTCATAGCCCATCAGGCCGAAGTCGTCGTCCGCCGCCTTGATCTGTCGGAGATCCGCGCTCCGGATCGCCGCCCCATAGGTGGGAAAGGTCCCGTACAGGATCGGAATCTCGTACGTCTTGCCGGTACGGTTGTCGGTGATGGTCAGGCTGTCGGTGGCCATGACTTCCCTCCTTCTGCGTGGGTCCCGAACCTCTGGGAGACGCGGGTGCCCAGGCGAACACCCGTGCGTGGCTTGCGAAATCCGAAAGGCTGGCGGGATGCAGGATGAGTGGCCCGGTCCCTTGCGGGCAGGACGGACAACTCCCTCCTCGCCGGAAGGATACCTGGACGGCCCCCCTGATGCAAAGGAAACTCTTGGGGGGGCACGGATTGTCTAGTTATCGGGACCAGAGATCATGAGCGGTTCGGTGTTCATCGTTCTCTGCACCCCGGGCGGCCCGCGGTGGGAGGGCCGACGCGGGAGCGGTGCGCCTCGCGCCCGTTTCCAAGAGATGTGCCACAGCCCCGGCCGCTGAGAGGACCTGTTCTGCGAGATGGTATGGAGGCTGGAACGCGGAACGCCCCTGAAACGACCCACGGTGGTCCACGCCTCGGTGCGGGTCCACTCGACACAATGGTCGAACCACTCGGAGTTTTTGTCGAAGGAAGCCAGTGGTTCGTAACGAGGATCTGGTCGGTCGACTATCCTGACAGACCAGGATTTCCCAGGGGTTGCGAGCCTCGTTGGGCGCCCACCCGAACAGTGCTGAACCCGGCACACACATTGCCTCTCTCTGAAGGGAGCAACGGTTTGGCAGATGGCATCTACTACAGAGAGGAGGATCCGACAATGAAGAAGGTTCTGGGTGTGGCGTTGGTGGCAGTGCTGGTTCTGGGTGTCTCCGGCGCGGCGCTGGCCCGCTGGGGCGGCCCGGGGATGGGCATGGGGATGGGCTTCGGCCCGCAGGGACGGGGAGCTGGCTGGGGTCCTGGTGCGATGATGGGGGCTGGTTGGGGAGCGGGCGCGGGGTTCGGTCCCGGGGCGGCGCCCTGCTGGAACCAGGGGGCCACGGGTATCACCGCGACCGCGATTGACGAGGCCAAGGCCAAGGAGATCGCCACGGAGTACGTGACCAAGAACCTCCCCGGCTACACGGTGGAGAAGCTCGTGAAATTCGAGCGGCCCCGGGGGACCATGTACCAGGTCGAGGTGAAGGGGCCGAAGGACGAGGTCCGGTATCTGCACATCAACCCGTTCGGAAACGTGATCCCCTTCGGGGCGGGTCGCGCCCTCTAGGGCTGGGTGGAACGAGGGGGGCCGGTCCATCACCGGCCCCATCGTTTTTTCTTCCGCGGAGGTCTGGCGTTTCATCCTTCCTCATCAGCCGCAGGACATGCGCCCCTTCCGTGTCCCCGTGTGGTGGCCTGCCTGGAGTTGTGGTAGGCTATGCCCGTCGCGCGGGACCGCGCTTCTCCCTCGAGGGGTCTGAATGCCGAGCCCGGAACACCGATCCGCCCGATTCACCCTCGCCTGGCCGGCCCTCCTGGCCACCGTCCTCTTGCTGATCGTTCTCCTCGGGGCCTACACCCTGATCGAGTCGCGCCGCCTCCAGCGGGAACTGAGCCGGGAGCTCACGGACCGGGCGGCGGCCCTGATCGACATCTTGGAGGCCAGCAGCCAGAACGCCATCAGTAGCAACGCCCTCCTGGAAGAGGCGGTGGCCCAGCGCCTGCTGGACAATGCGCGGTTCATTGACTTCTTCGTGGCGCGGAGCCCCCGCGCGCAGGAGTTGCTCCAGCGGGTTGTCACCGAGAACCGGCTGGCCAAGGTGGAACTGCTGGATCCCGAGGGACACCCGATCCCTCCGTCTCGCCTGGAAGCATCGTCCGGTCCGGGGCGACGCGGCCCAGGCGCGGCCGAGAGCCCGGCGCATCCGCCGGGATTCCCCTCCCCGGGGCAGCATCCGAGGGCGATGATGGGATGGATGATGGGCCCGCCGCCGGGATCGGAGCCGCAGGCGCCGGAGGATCGGCGGATGCCCGGGGTGCCGTTCATGTGGGGGCACCGGTGGGGGACCGTCCGTGGCGGTCCGGCCTCGGGGTTCCCCTCGCTCCCCGCGAATGCCAAGATCCGGCGGTTCTGGGAGGGGAGCGCCTTCGGCGTGGCCATTCCCGCACAGAGCTTCACCGGGATCATCGCGGTCCACGCCGATGCCGGGTACCTGCTGAACTTCCGAAAGGAGATCGGCGTCCAGCGCCTCATCGAGGATCTGGGACGGCAATCCGGCGTGGCGGCGGTGGCCCTCCTGGACCGGGACCTCACCGTGCTGGCCAGCAGCGACGCGGCCGCAGTGGGCAGGAAGGAGGAGGACGCCTTCCTGCGTGAGGCCTGGCAGGCGGGGACGGTGCAGGGCCGGCGACGGAGCCTGACGGATGGCCGCGAGGTGTACGAGGCGGTGAAGCCCTTCGCCCTGGAAGCAAAACGGGTCGGGTTGGTGCGCCTCGACCTGGGCACGGAGAGCCTGGCGGGCGTGTCGAGGCAGGCCCAGCGCGGGATCCTCTTCTACAGCCTCGGGCTGCTTGTCGTCGGCGTCGGGGGGGCCGTGGCCATCTTCTGGATGCAGGCCCGGCACCTGGCAGAGCGCCGGATGCTGGAGGCCGCCGTGGCCCGGGAACAGCGGCTGTCCGCCGTGGGCAACCTGGCAGCGGGCGTGGCGCACGAGATCCGCAATCCGCTCAACGCCATCTCCATCGGCCTGCAGCGGCTCCGGAAGGAGTTTGCGCCCTCGCCATCCGGGGGCCGTGACGAGTATCTCCGATTCACCGAGATCATGCAGGCCGAGGTCGGGCGCCTCAACACCATCGTGGACCGGTTCCTGACCCTGGCGCGGCCCTCGCGCCTCACCCTGACGGAGGAGCCGCTGGCGGTCGTCCTCGAGGAGCTGCTCGCGCTCCTGGCCTCGCAGTTATCGGCCCAGACGGTCGAGGTCGTGACGGATCTGCAGCTCGGCGGGACCCTGGTTCGCATGGACCGGCAGCAGCTCACCCACGCCTTCATGAACGTGCTCCTCAACGCGATCCAGGCCATGCCGGAGGGCGGGACCCTGCGGGTTACTGCAAAGCGAGTCAAATGGTCAACTCGTCAAATGGTTGATTCTTCAAGACCAATTGACCAATCGACGACTCGACCAATTGACACCGGAGATTTCATCGAAATCGCCGTGGCGGACACCGGGCCGGGCATCCCGCCGGAGCACCTGGACCGGATCTTCGAGCCCTACTTCACCACCAAGGAGGGCGGGACTGGCCTGGGGCTGGCCCTGGCCCACAAAGTCATCCAGGACCACCACGGCAGCATTCGCGTCGAGACCGGCGCCGGGTCAGGGGCGACCTTCGGATGACCGATTGACGGGCGGGGCGCGACCTGCCTCTGTGGACATGCTCGATTCGACGGTTGCGGTTCAATCCAAAATCGGCAATCACACATCTGCAATCCTTGGCCTATGGATCCTCTCCGGATCTTCGTGGTGGATGACGAGGCCGCGCAGCGCGAGCTGATCGGCGGCTTCCTGCGGAAGCAGGGACACGAGGTCCTCCTGGCCGGCAGCGGGGCCGAGGCGGCCGCCCGCGTCCGGGAGACGCGGGTGGATTTGGTCCTCAGCGACTTCAAGATGCCCGGCATGTCGGGGCTCGAGCTGCTGCGTGCCGTCAAGGCCGTGAGCCCCGAGATCCCGTTCATCCTGGTGACCGCCTACGGGACGGTCGAGACGGCCGTCCAGGCCATGAAGGAGGGGGCCGCCGACTATCTCACCAAGCCGCTGGACCTGGAGGAGCTCCTGCTCCGGATCGGTCGCGTGAGCGAGCAGGTCCGCCTGCAGAGCGCGGTACGCCAGCTCCAGGCCCACCTGGTGGAGCGGCACCGCCTGGAAGGGATCATCGGCGAGAGTGGGCGGATGCAAGAGGTCCTGGCCCTGGTGAAGCGGGTGGCCCCGTCGGAGGCGACCGTCCTCATCCGGGGCGAGAGCGGCACCGGCAAGGAGCTGATCGCGCGGGCGATCCACTTCAACTCCCCGCGAGCCACCGGGCCCCTGGTGACCCTGAACTGCGCCGCCCTGCCGGAGCACCTGCTGGAGAGCGAGCTGTTCGGCCACGAGAAGGGGGCCTTCACCGGCGCCGTGGCCCAGCGCAAGGGCCGGTTCGAGGTGGCGGACGGCGGCTCCCTCTTCCTCGACGAGATCGGGGATCTCTCGCCCGCGCTCCAGGTGAAGCTGCTCCGGGTCCTGCAGGAGCGGCAGTTCGAGCGCCTGGGCGGGAATCGGACCCTGGCGGTGAGCGTGCGGATCCTGGCGGCGACGCATCGCGACCTGGAACAAGCCATGCGGGACGGGACGTTCCGCGAGGACCTGTACTACCGCCTGAACGTGGTGACCATTCAGATCCCGCCCCTGCGGGAACGGCGGGAGGACATCCCGCCGCTCTTGGATCATTTCCTCCGGAAGTTCGCCGAGAAGAACCGGCGCGCAGTGACCGGCCTGACGGCCGCGGCGCGGGACGCGCTCCTGCGCTACGACTATCCGGGCAACGTGCGCGAGTTGGAGAACCTGGTGGAGCGGGCGGTCCTGCTCACCCGGGGCCAGGTGATCGACCTTCCGGATCTGCCGGTCACGCTGCGCCCCGGCGAGCGGGGTCCGGCCGAGTCGGGAACCCTGGGGGTGCCGCCTCGCCTGCCGGACCTTTTGGCCGGCATCGAGCGCGAGGCCATCCGCGCGGCCCTGGAGCGCCACGGCGGCGTGCAGACGCAGGCCGCGGCCGAGCTGGGCATCAGCGAGCGGGTCCTGCGCTACAAGATGAGAAAGCACGGCCTGGAGGGCCGGCCCGACTGATCCCGGGTGAATGGCAATGTTTGGATTGAAGCGAGGAGTCAGCGAGGGGCCGTGGCGAGCGCCTGAAGCAGCGCGGCGGCGCGCTGCTGGTCGGCGGCGGTGAGGGACTCGCCGCCGAAGCGGACGCGCTCGTAGAGAGCGGTCAACTCCGTCACAGGGGCGTGAAGCTGGGGTTGGTCGACGAGCGCGGCCGCGAACTCCCGGGCGGTGACCGTGGAGGGTCGCCGGCACCCCCGCCGGGCCAGGAGGCGGATCATCCGCTCGTAGAAGGCCACGGATGCCCGCCGGGCTCGCGCCCGGAGAAGCCACGCGCTGCCGATGCCGCGCACGGGATTGCGCCGGAAGAAGACCAGGCTCGCCGCCAGCAGGGCCAGGAGGGCGCCGATGGTGGTCCCGTGCTGCCGCCAGAGGCGGCGTAGATTGCGCCAGAGCTGGAAGGACCAGTCGTCCCAGGCCTGGCTCATGCTCCGCCGGAAGGCCAGGGACTGGCGGCGCAGGTTCATGGCCAGGAGGGCCTGGTCGCCCACGTTGTAATCAATCACGTACCGGTTCCAGCGCATGCGCAGGGCGTCGAAGTACTTCCCGAGCCGGCCGCTCGCGCCGAAGACCTGCGCCTCGAACGCCGCCCGCGGCGAGGGGTCGAAGGTCACCCACCCCGCCCCCGGGAAATAGACCTCCACCCAGGAGTGGGCATCGCGCTGGCGGACGGCGAAGTACTGGCCCACCTCGTTCCACTCCCCCCGCTGGAAGCCGTTCACCACCCGGGCCGGAATCCCCGCCACCCGCAGCAGGAGCGCCATGCCGGCGGCGAAGTACTCGCAGTTTCCCGTCTTCCGGGAAAACAGGAACTCGTCGAGCGGGTCGAGGCCGGATCCCCGTCGCAGGTCCAGGCTGTACCGCAGGTTCTCGGTGAGGTGCGCCTCCACGCGACGGACCACCTCGTAGGGGGTCGCGGCGCCTGCGGCCAGCTCCTGCGCCAGCCCCCGGAGGCGCGGTGAGAGTTCCGGCACTTGCAGGTACACCTCCCGGATCTCCTGCGGGTAGTCGCCCGGGCCCACCGGGCGGCGGAGCTGCTCCTCGCGGAAGCGCTCGGGCTGGGACACCGCCAGGTAGCGCAGCCGCGAGGTGGGCGGGGCCGCGAGGTTCAGGCCGTCGCCGGCATCCACCGCCAGGCCGCCGAAGCGGCCCTGGATCGTCACGACCCGCGGAAGGCCGAAGATCACCTCGGTGCCGATGGCCTCCAGGAAGATCTCGTAGGCCAAAAAGGTGATCCCCCGCCGGTGGGGGGCGACGGGGAAGTACCCGTCCCGGCTCTGGCGGACGGGGAGTCGCGTGAGATCGTGGAGCGACCAGGCCTGCCCGTCGAAGCTGTCGAAGGCCACGCCGCGCCAGCGGAGGTCCGGAAGGCGGTCGGGGCTCAGCGGGCCCTCGGGAAAGCTCACGCGCATCACGATGGTGGGATCGCTCTGGATCGTGCCGTAGGCGCCCAGGTCCACGCGATCGGTGAAGCCGGTGGTGAGCGTCCCGAATTGGGCCTTCAGGGGGAGATAGGTGCGGCCGACGCGGGGGATGGCGAAGAAGATGACGAGCGTGAGGGCGAGGGACACCGCGGCCACGCCCACGCTCTCCAGCAGGAAGCTGGGCGCGAGGAGGCCCGGTCGGACCAAGAGCTCGCGGCTCCGCTCGGGGAGGGCGAGGTCCGCCTCTCGCTTCAGGTGAAAGAGGATGAGCCCCCAGACCCCCAGAATCATGTACAGGCAGAAGACCAGCAGGAAGCCGAAGCTCACCGTGAGGGTGGACGCGGCGAGGAGCTGCAGGAACGTCAGGATGAAGATGTCCAAGAGATCGCGATGACTTCGGGAGTTGTACAGCTTGTAGATCAGCAGGAACAGCAACAGGTGAATCACGCCGGCCATGAAGGACTCGGCCAGGAACAGCACGTCCAAGATCCCGTAGGCGAGAAAGACGCCGGTGAGGGCGTCCCAGAGCTGGCGATAGTGCGGGATGCGCGCGCGGATCTCGTCGGCCCACCAGCTCCCCGCGATGGCCAGGAGCATGGCCGCGAGTGCCGGCCAGCTCAGGATGCTGGTGAGGTACAGGGCGCCGAAGGCATCCAGGACCAGCAGGTAGAGGGTCAGTTTGAAGAAGAGCGGAAACGGCACGGCTACGCCTTCTCCCCCGCGGCCCCCCGTCGGGCATCCAGCCGAATGTGGACGACCCGTAGAGCCTCCGCCGGAATCGCCAGGGGCCGTGGGGCCGCCGGCGCCTCGTACAGCGCCAACCGTTCCAGGATCCGGTCCAGGTGTGACTCGCCCTGTCCGAACCCCGAGGATCCCTCGGCCGTCATCAGTTCGACCAGGCATCCCAGGCGGGTGCCGTGGGCGGCGACCGAGGCGGCATAGCTCAGGTTCGCTTCGAGCACGCCGGCGGGTGTCTCTGGCGCCGGATCCTCCACCACCAGACAGACGCGGGGGCGATCCTCGTCCTCCAGCTCCTTGACCATGAGGGTGCCGGCCTTCGCCGAGGTCTTCCAGTGAAGCAGTCGGGGATCATCCCCCGGATGGTACGGACGCAGGTTGCGGAGGCCGGCCCCCTGGCCGCGCCGATCCCGCCCCCTCCAGCCCGGCTCCAGGGCGGCTGGGATCTCGTCGGGGGCCAGGGCGCGGACGACGGGGTAGACCAGCACCGGGTCGGGCAGGATGGGACGGCTCACCTTGGCGAAGAGGCCGAAGGGGAACCGCGTGAGCATCCGCAGGCCGGGCAGGTACTGCCGGCCGCGGCGGGGAAAGGTGAGGGGGTATTGCCAGGTTTCACGCCCCTGCGGCGCGACCTTGAGCAGGAAGTGGCTCGCGGTGCGATCCCCGGCCGGATCCGGCTCGCTGAGGTGCACGGCGTAGGAGGGCAGGCGACGCTTCCGGTTGACCAGCGAGACCCTGAAGGAGGCCGGGACGCCGGCGAAGAGGCGCCGGGGCAGTTCCCGCTGCAGCCGGAGGTGCCGCATGGTCTGCTCGGACAGGACGCCCGAAATGGCCATGAAGGAGAGCATCATGGCCAGGATGAGGTAGAGCAGGTTGTTTCCCGTGTTGGTCGCGGCCAGGCCCACGGCGAAGGAGGCACCCATGAACCACCAGCCCTCGCGCGTGGGGCGGATCGTGCGGGGGAGCCAGTAGTCCCTGCGGGGGGGCAGAGGGGCAGACGGGCTGGGGAGCAGGGGCGCAGAGGGGCGGGAGGACTGCGAATCGTGGAGGCGGCGAGGGCTTAATCCCCGAAACATCTTCCTTCACAACCCCCCAGTCCCCGGCCCCCAACCCCCAACCCCCGCCTCACCGTGGTACCGGGACCTCCTGGAGGATTTCCCGGATCACTACCTCGGGATCGCCCGACCGATCCCCGACGGGATCCCAGCGGGTGCGCAGGATCACGCGATGGGCCAGGGCAGGCACGGCGAGTTGCTTGATATCGTCGGGAATGCAGTACGGCCGCTGCTCGGTCAGGGCCAGCGCCTGCGCAGCCCGCACCAGGGACAGCGATCCGCGGGGGCTCACGCCGAGGGCCAGCGCGCCGTGGGCGCGCGTGGCGTGCACGATGGCCATCACATAGCCCAGCAGGCTCTCCTCCACCTTTACGTGTTCCACCTGCGCCTGGAGGGCCAGCACCGCCTCCCCGCTCAGGACCGGGTGCAGACGATCGAGAACGGCCGCGCCCGCGCCGCGCAGGATGCGCCGCTCGTCGGTCTCGTCGGGGTAGCCGATCCGGATCCGGAGGAGGAAGCGATCCATCTGGGACTCGGGCAGGGGGTGGGTGCCCTGGTACTCCAGGGGATTCTGGGTGGCCAGCACCATGAAGGGCCGGGGCAGGGGGTAGGTGTGATGGTCCAGGGAGACCTGGGCCTCGTTCATCGCCTCCAGGAGGCTCGACTGGGTCTTGGGCGTGGTCCGGTTGATCTCGTCGGCCAGGATGATGTTGGCGAAGATCGGCCCGGGCTTGAAGTCGAACTCCGATTTCCGCGGGTCGAAGACCGACACGCCGAGGATGTCGGAGGGCAACAGGTCGCTGGTGAACTGGATGCGCTGGAAGGTGAGGCCCAGCGATCTGGCCAGGGCCTGGGCCAGGGTGGTCTTCCCCACGCCGGGGACATCCTCGATCAAGAGGTGCCCGCGGGCGAGGAGCGCCACGATGGCCAGGCGGACGACCTCGGGCTTGCCCACCAGGGCCTGCTCGATGCTGGCCTGAAGTTTCTGGATGGCGTCGGCGAGGTGCATCCCCACGCTGTCCGACCTCTTGAAGGGTGACCGCTTCGCGGTCTTCCGGGTCAACCAGAGGGCGAGCCTGCTGTCGGCTCGAGCGCACGCGGTCGGTCCGTTCGGCGGGCGCGACCTCTGCCAGGCGAGGGGATGCTAACGTCCGGTTTCGGGGTTGGCAAGCGATTTCGCGGTGGGATAGCCGCCGAACTCCCGGGCCGCCCCGAACATGGCCACGATGTTCTCCGGCGGCACGTTGGCCTGGATGTTGTGCACCGAGCCGAAGACGAACCCCCCGCCCGGCGCCAGGTCCTGAATGCGCCGCTTGACCTCCTCGACCACGTCCCGCGGCGTGCCGGTCTGGAGGACCACCGGGTCGCAGGCGCCGCCCCAGAAGGTCAGATCCCGGCCGAACTCTCGCTTGAGCCGGGCGGAGTCCATCTCGGCCGCATTGACCTGCACCGGGTTGAGCACCTGGATCCCGCATTCGATCAGGTCGGGGATCGCCCAGTAGATGGAGCCGCAGGAATGGAGGTAGACGCGCGCCCGGGTCTTCTGCTTGATGGCGTCCACGAGCCGGCGCAGCCGCGGCTTGTAAATTCTTCGAAACGTGCTGGGGGACATCAGCGGGCCATTCTGGCCGCCCAGGTCCTCGCCGATCTGCACGAGATCGAGGTAGGCGCCCACCTCGCCGAGCACCATGTGCCAGTAGGCCATCTGCCATTCCAGGAGGCGCTCGGTGAACGCCTCCACCAGCGGCTGGTTGGCTGCCAGGTTCACGTAGGCCTGCTCGAAGCCGAACAGGTACCACGACTGCTCCCACAGGCCCGGCGTGGCACTACACATCATGAGGACTTTCTCTCCCGCATCGTGGGCCGCCTTGACCTGGGAGAGCACCCCCGCGATGCGCGCGGGGTCCGTGGGGTTCGGCCAGCGGTACTTCCGCAGGTCCTCCTCCGTCTCGGCGTCGGCCAGCGGTGCGGCGCAGGCGTCGTAGTAGTAGCCGTCGGGGGGCATGGTGTACGTCGTCCCCCACTCGTCCACGTAGCTGTTGGTCGCGGGGTCGATGGCGAAGACGTAATCGCTGGGGGGCCTGGGGAAGAACAGGGCGCTGACCCGCTCGAAGCGCTGGAGCAGTTGGCGGTCGGGCTCCACGAGGTACGTGTGGTAGCTGCGGATAGGCGGCTCCGGCCCGGTGAGGCCGAGATGCTGCATGAGGGCCTGGTGTGCGTACCGATGGAGGGTCGTGTGGCGCCCCCCGAAGTCGAGGGGAACCCGGTCGGGCTCCGTGTGGTCGAGGGCCGCCAGCGCCCTCTGTCGGCAATTCATCGTCGTCCTCCGGTGGCGGAGAGGAAATCGTTGCGAGCCGCGCAGGCCTGAGAGCTCCCGGGTCTTGCGGGATATCCCAGGGCGGCGCCTGATGACGTAGCATCGTTCGGTGCTGGCCCCCGCGTCAAGGAACGATCTCTTGGGTGGTGCGGATACCCATACAAAAGTGGTCTGGAATGCGCTCGGGCTTGATTCCGGGTGGGGCGCGTGATAAGCGCGGGGGCGAGTTTTGAACTCGTACCCGCGCCATGCGAAACTTTCCCGCACGTCATTTCATCACAGGGAGGAGGGCGTCCCATGAGTCTCGCGAAGCGGCTATTGGTCCTCGGCCTGATCCTGGGGGTCGCACTGGCCTCGTCGGCGCAGGCCGCCCAGTTCAACTGGCAGCAGTTCAAGGGGACGCAGCTCCGCGTCCTGCTGAACAAGCACCCCTGGCAGCAGGGCATCGAGCCACACCTGAAGGATTTCGAGGCCCTCACCGGGATCAAGCTGATCGCCGAGGTCTATCCCGAGGATCAGTTCCGGGCCAAGGTGCTGGTGGAGCTGACCTCCGGCGCCAGCAGCATTGACGTCTTCATGACCATGCCGGCTCAGGAGGGCCTCAAGTACATGCGGGCGGGTTGGTACCAGCCGGTGGATGAGTTCCTGAAGGACGCCTCCCTCACGTCGCCGGACTACAACTGGAACGATTTCCTGAACAGCACGCGAGACGCCATGAAGGTGGAAGGCAAAACCGTGGGCCCGCCCATTCAGGTGGAGACCACAGCCCTCTACTACCGCAAGGACGTCTTCCAGAAGTACAACGTGAAGGTCCCGACCACGTTGGACGAGCTGGAGGCCGCCGCCAAGGCGCTCCACGGCAAGCCCATGACGGATGACGGCCAGCCCGGCTTCGGCATTGTCGCCCGGGGCAAGCGGGCCGCCGCCACCTCGGTGTTCTCCGGCTACCTGCATGCCATGGGCGCCACCTGGATCGGACCCAACCGGGAGCCGGTTTTCAACTCCGAGGAGGGGATCAAGGCCTTCGAGCTGTATGGCCGCCTCCTCCGCCTGTACGGACCGCCCGGCTCGGAGAACAACCACTGGTACGAGGCCTCGTCCATCTTCTCCCAGGGCAAGGCGGCCATGTACACCGAGTTCAACTCCATCTGGGTGCCCGTCGAGGATCCCCAGAAGTCCAAGGTGATCGGGAAGGTGGGCTACACCATGTTCCCGCGCGGCCCGAAGGGGAGCTACGGATCCACGGTGGCCGTCTGGGGCCTGGGGATGCCCAAGACCAGCAAGAACCAGAAGGCCGCCTGGCTGTTCATGCAGTGGGCGACCAACCGGGACCAGGTCTTCAAGGTGCAGAGCGACAAGGGCGTCCTGGGTCCGCGAGAGTCCGTCTGGAAGGACCCGAAGGGCAAGGGCAAGGTCCCGGCCGACCTGGCGGAGTCGCTGACGCAGAGCTCCAAGGTCGGGTCACCCCTCTGGAACCCGCCCGTCATCGCGGTGGCCGAGGTGCGAGATGCCGTGGGGGCCGCCATCGTGACGGCGATCCAGGGCGGCGACGTGCGGGCCGCGGTGAACAAGGCGGCCGCCGACACGAAGCGCATCATGGCCGAGACCGAGAAGAAATAGTCCCGGCCGTCCCTTTCGCGGTCTGGGTGGAGGAGGCCCCCGCGGGCCTCCTCCCTTTTTGCGCCGCCCATGGTGGCGGACCAGACCGCACCCTCAACGTCCTCGGGAGATTCTCCATGTCACAACTCTTTTCCTCATTCACGCTGCGCGGCGTCACCCTGCGGAATCGTGTCGCCATGTCGCCCATGTGCATGTACTCGGCGGGGGAAGACGGCATCGCGACGGATTTCCACCTGGCCCACCTGGCCGCGCGCGCCACGGGCGGCGTCGGGCTCATCGTCACCGAGGCGACCGCGGTCGAGGCCCGCGGACGCATCAGCACGAATGACCTCGGCCTGTGGGACGATGCCCAGGTGGAGGCGCTGGCCCGCCTCGTGCGCTTGTGCAAGGCCCAGGGGGCTGCGATGTGCACCCAACTGGCGCACGCGGGCCGCAAGGCCTGGACCCCGACCAAGGGCGCCGGTCCCTTCCCGTCCGTCGCCCCGAGCGCCATCCCCTTTGACGCGGAGTGGGCTGTCCCACACGCGCTGGCTCTTGCCGAGCTGGATGGAATCGTCTCGGCCTATGGCGCCGCCGCGGAGCGCGCGGTGCGGGCGGGCTTCGACGCGATCGAGGCGCACGCGGCCCACGGGTACTTCCTGCACCAGTTCCTGTCGCCGGTTTCGAATCGCCGGACCGACGCGTACGGCGGCCCGCTGGAGAATCGCGCACGGATGCTGCTGCGGGTCGTGGACACGGTGCGCGCGGCGGTGCCCGAGTCCATGCCGCTGCTCGTGCGCCTGTCCTCCACGGATTGGATCGAGGGCGGCTTGACGATTGACGATCAGGTGCAGGTCGCCCGCTGGCTCAATGCGCACGGCGTGGACCTGGTGGACTGCTCCTCGGGGGGCATCACGTCGGTCCTGCCTCCGGTCGGCCCGGGCTACCAGGTGCCGTTCGCGGAGAAGATCCGGCGCGAGGCAGGCATCGCCACGATGTGCGTGGGGCTGATCACGACGCCGGAGATGGCCGAAGAGATCGTGCGCAACGGCCGCGCCGACCTGGTCGCGCTGGGACGCGAGCTGCTGCGCTCCCCCCACTGGCCGCTCCACGCGGCGCGCGCCCTGGGGCACGACATCGCCTGGCCCAGGCAATACCTACGGGCCAAGCCGGCGATTTAAAGGGATGTTGCATTTGCATCGCGCGGGGCGCGCCCGCAGGATCGGTGGGGAATTTGCGCCGCCAGCCAGTCCACGGCGAGGAGGTTCACGCAGCAGAGATACAACCGAGGCGACACCCCGTCATCCCTATCGAGCAACCCTTCCGTTATCCGAGCCGTCGGCACGCCGTCAGAGGCGCGGCGCGTTCACTGCGCACGGTAGCCGACCAGGCCCGCCTCCAGGGAGCGTCGGTCCGCCCGGGAGAGGCTCCGCTCCATGGGCGGCGCGAGGAGGTGCGTGTGGGGGATGCGCACCAGGTGCTCCGGGATCCACCAAAGATCAGCCTCGGAGGTCATCCACCCGGGGTGCAAGCGGTCGAAGCGGGCGAGGTTGACGGGACGGGAGTAGGCGCGCAGCGTCCGGTCGCCGCGCAGGTTGATGTAGTCCTCGAAGTAGCTCATCACCAGTTCGCGCAGGCTGCGGTAGACGGGCGCGCGAAAGCGCAGCCCCGAGAAGTTGGACTTGGCGATAGCCCCCCAGTGCCCATTCACCCGGTACACGGCGATCACGTGGTCCGTGTCCTGCACCGCCTCCAGATCCAGCAGGAGCGGCGGGAAGCCCAGGACGCGCAGGGCGGCGGCCGCGAAGATGGCGCCCTCCAGGCAATGGGCCGTCCGCTCCCGCAGCACCCGCCGGGGGGACCACGCCGTCTTCGCGAGGTGATAGGGCATCTTGTCCAACGCGCGCTGGATGCCCACGGGCGAGCGCAGTGCGTGCAGGCTACGAAGTTCCTGGCGGGTGAAACCGAAGGCACTCACGAACGCGTCCTATCGGAAGGGGGACGCCCATGAAATTATGCAATTCTATCCTCGGGAAAGGACACCCTGTGTTCGACGGTGTAACGCTCACCGCGGCGCACTGCTCGACTGACCGCCGACTGCGTTGCCCCCAGCGTCGCAGCGACGGTCGTGCCGGAGAGCCCGAGCTCCTGCACGGCCCAGTAACAGAGGAGACTCCGGGCCTGAACCCGCCGGGGTTGCTTGCTCGGGGCCCGCACCTCCTCGGGGGTGAGATCGAAGCACGACGCCACGAGGTGGAGCAGGCGCTCGAAGTCCACGCCTCTGGCGCGGAGGTGATCGCGTCGATCCCGCCGTTCCTGAGCGGCATCCAAGACGCCTTCGACAAATGCCCTTTCCCCCAGGATGCGCTCATCTCCCTTCACGCGCTGGCCCTGCCGCCTGCGCACCGACAGCGCTCGCCAGCCGCCTGCACTTCGGACGAGGCCCCCGCCAGTCAACTCGGGGCGGCGACCCAGCGCAATCCCCTCCGCGACGAAGGCCCGATAGCGCTGCCGAGCCGTTGTAATCCGGCTCCCGAAGCGGGCCAGAACCACAGCAGTGTTCTGCCACGGACTCTCCACCTTCCCCACGAGGCGGCTGTGGCCGACATACGCGTACCGATCCAGGGCCGGCAGGCCCGCCACCATTTTCGCGCGGAGGGGATTCAGGTGGATGTAGCGCACAAGTTCGAGGAAGTATGGTTCCTCCTGACAGAGGATGGACTTGTACCGGTTCTGGAAGACGTAGCCGTGCCGTCGGTGGCGGCGGTTGAACGTCACTGCGTACCCGGTGAGCAGACGGCGCATCACGGTGGGCAGGGGGACCGCCCCTGATTGCAGGAGGAGGTGGACATGATTCGGCAGCAGGGCCCACGCGTAACAGGCAGTCCGCGTCGCGGTCAGCACTGCTTCAAGGCGGGCCACAAAGCCCTCGCGATCCGTGTCATCCCGGAAAACGGGCTGGCCCTCGATGCCGCGGCAGATGACGTGGTGGAGTGCCCCGGGCGCGTCCAGGCGGGATTGGCGTGGCATGGGGACCTTTTATCAGACGCACTCGAATGTAGCAAGGCATAATTGCATGCCCGTCCCCTATTTGCTTTGTCTAGGGGACGCCGTCGGGTTCTGCCATCCCGCGGTCGATAGGCGACATCAGCCATGGATTGTGGGCAATCAGATGGGCCTCCAGTGGACACAAGGAAAGAGGCTCTGGTAGCATCAGGCCGCGTCACCGTCCGGCTGACGCCAGGCTGTCCTGAGCTCCAGCACAAGGAGACTGCCGTGCCCTTTCAATTCTTCGGCACATCGGGCGCCGTCCCGTCGCCCGGGCGAGACAACACGGCCCTGGGCTTGTACTCGAAGGACGAGGTTGTGCTCGTGGACTGCCCGGGGAGCCCGTACCAGAAGATCCTGAAGGCGGGGCTGGACCCCATGCGGGTCTCCTCGCTGATCGTCACGCACCGCCATGTGGATCACGTGTACGGCATCCCGTCGCTGGTCCACAACATGGGGCTGGCCGGGCGCCGGACGACGCTTCACGTGTACGCCCTGGCCGATACCATGAAGATCCTCCGGGGGTTCATGGACCTGTTTCCGCTGGAGGCGAAGATGCCGTACCGGATCGAGCTGCACGATGTCCCGGCAAAGGAGGGACACGAGGTCCTCCAGACCAGGGGGTTCACGATCCGGTCCACGCCGGTCAAGCACGGCGCACCGAACATCGGCCTTCGGCTTGAGTTCGATTCGCCTGGCGAGCGCGGGACGATCGTTTACAGCAGCGACACCAGCCCCTGTCCGTCCCTGCTCGCCCTTGCCCGGGGCGCCGACGTTCTGATCCACGAGGCGACGTTTCTCCATTCGGACGCGGCACGGGCGGCTGCGGACGGCCACACGACAGGCTATCAGGCCGGAGAAGTCGCCGAGCAGGCCGGGGTGAAGCGCCTGCTACTGTGCCACTTCAGCGCTGACCTGCACGGGCGCGAGGACGAGCTGCGCCAGGAGGCGATGCGCTCTTTCGGGGGGCCGGTGGAGATTCCGGAAGAGCTGCGGGAGTACCGAATATAGCGCCGAGAGCCGAGGGCCGAGAGCCGAGGGAAGGTCGGGCGGAGGTTACGCAATTATGCGAGCCTGGCCTCGGTCGGATGAGAAAGGGGGAACGTATGAGCAAGCTGCCGACGCCGTACCAGGAGTTCGCGCGAAAGTACAAGGCGGTCTGGAAAGCCTACGACGAGCTGGGCGTCGCGTGCCACCGGAGCGGCCCGCTTCCCCCCAAAGTCCGCGAGCTGGTCAAGCTGGGCATGGCGATTGGCGCCCGGATGGAGGGCGCCGTGCACTCCCACACGCGCCGGGCGCTGGAGGCGGGGGCAACGGCCGAGGAGATCCGGCACGCGGTGTTCCTGGCGGTGACCACGCTCGGCTTTCCGACGACCATGGCGGTCCTCACCTGGGTGGAGGACATCCTCCGACCCAGGAAGGCCTCCCGGGCGCGGCGCCGCTAGCCACCGAGGCTGCCCGAAAGCCCTTGCCGCTCCCCGCGCCAGGGAAGTAGACTAGCCTTGACGTGCGGCACACCGAGGGGGTTGCATGCCGTTTCGAGCCGATCCCTCCAAGGAATACTACGCGATCCTGGGCCTGAAAGAAGACGCCTCGCCCGAGGAGATCCGGAAGGCCTATCGGAAGCTGGCATTGCACTACCACCCCGACCGGAACCGCGGCGACGCCGGCGCAGAGGAACGCTTCAAGGCCATCAGCGAGGCCTACGCCGTCCTGGTCGATCCGGAGAAGCGCCGGATGTACGACCTGTCTCGCCGCGCCGATGTCGGCACCGGCGTCGGGGCAGCAGCGGGCGCTCGGAGCGGGCCGGGGGTATATTCCAGCCAGGAAGATATCCTCCGGGATCTCCTCCACAACCGGGACGCCGCCGCGATCTTCGAGGAGCTCACGCGCGAATTCCAGCGCATGGGCTTCCGCTTCGACGACGGGTTCGTCCGCCATGTCTTCTTCGGGGGCGGGGGGATCGTGTTCGGCGGGATCTTCTTCGGCGGACCCTTCACCTGGGGCAGGAGGGCAGACCGCGAGTATCCCGGGTTCGGCCGGCGGATCGAGCCCTGGGGGCCGTGGCTTCAACGCACCGGTGAAGGCGAACGGCCCGGACTCTTCACGCGGCTTGGTCACGCCCTGAAGGGCGTGATGAGCGGCCTCGGGCGGGTGGCCCGCTTCGCCCTGGGCGCGGGCGAGCGGGGCGAGGACCTGCGCCACGACCTGCCCATCACGCCGGAAGAGGCCCGGCAGGGAGCCAGGAAGCGCTTTCGCTTCGCCCGGGGCACGGAGATCGAAGAGGTCGCGGTCACGGTTCCCCCCGGCGTCCGGCCGGGGACCCAGCTCCGCCTGCGGGGGAAGGGCCTCATCGGCAAGAGGGGCGAGCCGGGCGATCTGTATCTCCGAGTCACGCTGGCAGAATGACCAAATCCCAATGACCAATGACCAATTGCGGATGGTATTTCCGTGAAGCCCCTTGACGGCGCGCTGTGCGCGCCCACCATCATTGGTCATTGAAAATTGGTCATTGGTCATTTGATCCGGAGAATTCACGGGTCCGTTCGTAATTAGTGCGGGCTAGGGGTTGGGGAGGATCGAACCCCGGTCCCTGGTTGCTGACCGCTGATGGCTGAACGCTTGCGTGAACCACAAGGCATTCCAACTGAGGCGTCAGTTCAGGGGCAGACCGGATGACCCGTGAAATCCGCAAGACCGTGTGTCCGCACGATTGCCCCGACACGTGCAGCATCCTCGCCACGGTCGAGGACGGGCGGGTCCTGAGCTGCGACGGGGATCCCGATCACCCCTTCACCCAGGGCGGCCTGTGCCACAAGGTGCACCGGTATGCCGAGCGGATCTATTCGCCGCTGCGGGTGCTCC
>JACPAT010000263.1 GCA_016180655.1 Candidatus Methylomirabilota bacterium
GGCCAGCACCGCGAGGGCAGGTTCCCTCCCGAAGATCCGGATGTTCCACTCCAAGAGGTTCCCGGGTCCCGCCATCAGGACGAGACCACGCACCCGCGGATCCTGCGTGTCTGCCTGGTAGAAGAGGACACGGTTGGTTCCCAGGCTCTGCCCGACAAGGACCACGGAAGCTGCCCCACGTGCCATCAACAGGTTGACCCCCGCCTCGATGTCGGCACGGTTGTCCTCGAACAGGGACGTCTGGGGCGTGAGATCGTGATCCCGCATGTTCAGCGCCAGAGTCAGATGATCTCTCTGTACCAGCCCGCGGGCGAGACCGGGCCAGCCCGTGTAGAAGTTGCCCGCGTACCCGTGCACCAGGAGGAGCGCAGCCTTCCTCCCTGGACCGGCTGCTGGCCTCCAGAGGGCCCCGTCCAAACGGATCCCATCGGAGGTCGTCACCTGAACCAGCTCGGTGACGACCTCGGAAAGACGCACTGGGCCGGTACCGCCATACGGGTCGGTACCGGCACAGCCGGCAAAGGATATGCCGGCAACGACGTACAGCGCGGTAGACCGGATCCATCCTCGCTCTATCACGGCTGTCACGTCTGGCTCTCTTCCCCGATGGAGACGACTATGGCCTGCGTGGCGCGCACCAGGTCCTGGGGGGCGAGGAACAGGCGATGGATCTCGTCCTTCTCTGCCATCTCGACCTTCCGATTCACGGACGCCCGGGCGAGTGCCGTCAGGGCAGGAGGAGGGCCTTGATGTAGTCGGCGGGGGGATCGGTGGCAAGCTCCTGGAAGACCCGGGCCCCGTCCAGCAGGGGGAATGTCCGGACCCAGGGGTCCAGGGCGATCTTGCCGTGGGCGAACAAGCCGATGGCGGTCCGCAGATCGTGGTGGGTCACGGCGAAAGAGCCGAGGACCTTCCGCTCCCCCAGGACCACGTCGAATCCCGAGACCTGGGTGGGATCATCGTGCAGGCCGAGCCAGACGATCTCGCCGCCCCGTCGGGCCGCCTCGACGGCGACGCGGCGGGTCTCCGCGGCGCCCACCGCGTCCACGACGACGTCGGCCCCGCGCCCCCGGGTGAGGTGCCGGACGGTCGTCACCACGTCATGCGTCCGCGGGTTGAGGACCGTCTCGGCACCGAGCTGCTGGGCAACCTGGAGGCGCGCGTCGGACACATCCACGCTCACCAGCCGGAGGGCGCCGGCCGCCGTGGCGACCTGCAGGACCATCAGCCCGATCGTCCCCGCGCCGATCACCACCACGGTTTCGGGAAAGCGCTGGCGCGTGAGGGACAGGGCATGGACGCCGTTGGCCAGCGGCTCCACCAGGGCCCCCTGGAGGGGAGAGACGCCGTCGGGAAGCGGCAGCAGGGTGGAGACCGGGACGGCGCACCGCTCGGCGAAGCCGCCGGGCCGCTTCATCCCGAAGACCTCGCCCTCCCGGCAGAGGTGCACCCTGCCATCCAGGCAATCCTCGCAGCGCCCGCACGCGATGACCGAGTTCACCACGACCCGGTCCCCGGGCCGGTATCCCGAGGTCCCCTCGCCAACCTGGAGCACTTCACCGCAGAACTCGTGGCCCATGATGGCGGGAGGCGGCCGGCGGGGTGCGTGGGTGACAAAGCAGTGCAGCTCGGAGCCGCAGATCCCCACCGCCGCGACCCGGATCACCACTTCGCCCGGTTTGGGGGCCGGCTCCGGGACGTCCCGGATCTCGAGCTGGTCCCAGGCAGGATAGTAGAGGGCCTTCATGGCGGCCGATCCATAGCAGAGAAGTCGTGGGTCTGTCAACCGTGGCGCCGGGAAATGTGCGGGCGGTCGCTCCTCATCCCTTCCATCCGATGAGCACGACGCCCAGGGTGATGGCGCCGGAGGCCGTCAGGCGCAGGGGCAGGTGGCCTTCCCGCAGCATGACGCTCCCGGTGAACACGGCGAGGAGAACGCTCACCTGGCGCACCGCGGCCACGTAGCTGACCGGGGCCAGGGTCATGGCGGTCAGGACGAGCTGATAGGCCAGGAACTGCAAGAGGCTCACGGCGATCAGCGAGCGCCAGTGGGTCCGGGCCTCCTCGACGAGCTGCCGCCCCTTCCAGGGGAGGATGGGCACCGAATACACGGCCATGCGGATCAGGACCATCAGATACTGGAAACGGAGCGGGGCGACCACGGACACCCCGACCTTGTCGGTGATGTGATAGAACGAGATGAGCAAGGCGGTGACCCAGGCCCACTGGACGTCCCGCCGTCGGAGGGCCAGGAGCGGCTCCCAGATCCTCGTCGTCCGGCCCGGCTCGATCCCCAGGAGATAGGCGCCCACCACCACCAGGGCGATCCCCGCGAATCCCAGGGCCGTCGGCCGCTCGCCCAGCCACCAGACGGCCCAGAGCGGAACGAAGACCGGGGCGGAGCGCGCCAGGGGATAGACCAGCGAGAGGTCCCCGCCGGAGTAGGCAGCCCCCAGGCTCATGGAGTAGAAGACGTGGATGACGGCGCTGGCCACGATCATGGCCCACCCGAGGGGCGGGATCGGCTCGGCCTTGCTGGCCAGGAAGAAGGGAAGCACGATGACGACGGTCGGCAGGTGGATCAGCCAGAGAAACGCCTGCTTGTCCCGGCTGACCTTCACCAGGGCGTTCCAGGTGGCGTGGAATCCGGCGGAGAGAAGGATGAGGGCGAGGGCGGTCAGGCTCATGGACGGGGGAAGGCCGGGTCAGGCGGGGACAGGCGCGTCAAGGAATCCCTCCAGTATTCAGACGAGAACTCCCGGCGAGGGACACTAACACTGCCGGCGAGGCAGCGTCAAGCCACCCCAGGAACGATTCCACTTGGGGCCGTCGGTGCGGAGTGGTAGGATGCTTCAGAGCCTCCCGGGGACCGTGAAGATCCGCCGGCCCACCATCGGCGCCCCGGTGGGCATGTGAGTGCCTCATGGACGTGGATCTGGCGCCAGCGCACCGCGGCCCGCCCCTCCGGGTCGCCATCATCGGGGCGGGACCGGCGGGGACCGTCGCCGCCCTGAACCTCCTGCACCTCGCCCGCCGCAACAACCGACCGATCCGCGTCCTCCTCCTGGATCGCAAGACGTTCACCCAGTTCGGCCCGGCCGGATGTAATCTGTGCGCCGGCGTCATGTCGGCCGCGCTCATCCACGACCTCGAACGCCTGGGCGTGATCATCCCGCCGCACGTGATCCAGCAGAAGATCCTGGGGTATGAACTCGAGACCCGCGGGGGCAGCCTCCTCCTCCCACGGCCCCCGGGTTCGGTGATCTACACGGCCTATCGGGGGATCGGGCCCCGGGGGCTGCACTACGATGAGGAGCGCAGCTTCGACGCGTTCCTGCTCCGCAGCGCCATCCACGCCGGGGCGGAGTATCGGAACAGCCTGGTCGCGGACATACAGCGGCGCGAGGGAGCGGCGGGATTCCGGATCGTCTGCGCGGAGGGCGACAGCCTGGACGTGAACGTCGTCATCGGAGCCTTCGGCATCAATTCCACCCTCGGGCGATGCCTGACGTCCCTGGGCACCGGCTACCGCCCGCCCCGCGCCGTCTTCGCCTGCCAGGCGGAGCTCCCACTGGATGAGGCCTTCATCAACGAGCACTACCAGGGCCAGATCAAGATCTTCAACCTGGGGATGCCCCGGATCCGCTTCGCCTCCCTCACGCCCAAGCAGCGCCACGTGACGGTCTCCGTGGTCGGCCGGACGGTGACCCGCCAGGACCTCATGACCTTCCTGGAGCACCCGGCCGTCCTGAAGCACTTTCCAAGCGGCTGGCGTTGTCCCGATTGGGTCTGCTCGTGCCAGCCCAAGCTGCCCGTGACCGCGGCGGCCCACCCGATCGCGGAGGGGATGGTCGTCATCGGGGACGCCGACATCTCGCGGTACCTGAAGGACGGCATCGGCTCGGCGTTCTTCACTGCGGCGCAGGCTGCCCAGGCGATCCTGGAGGGGGTGGGAGGCCGGGAGGCGCTCCGGAAGACATACTACCGGCTGTCCCGACGCCACTTCCGGATGGACAACTGGGTGGGCCGTTTCCTGTTCGCGTGCAACGACCTGATCTCCCGCTGCCCGGTGATGGTGGTCGCCTTCCTGGCGGTGGCACGGTGGGAGCAGGAGCACCTGCCGCCCGGACGGCGGCCGCTCAACGAGTTTCTCTGGGGGATGTTCACGGGGGATGCGCCGTACCGGACCGCGCTCCGTGCCGTGCTGCGTCCGGGCGTCCTGATGGGCCTGTGCTGGGAGACCCTGGTGGCCAGTGTCGCCTGGCTTCGCGGCGACCTCAAGACTGGAAACTGGAAAACGGAAACTGGAAGTCGGAAAGAGGAACCCGTCCGGTGACCAGAGAAAATCCGAAATCCGAAATCCGAAATCCGAAATTGGCAACGCGCGTGGCCGTCATCGGCGGCGGGCCGGGGGGCACCTGCGCGGCGCTGGCCCTGGTCCGGATGGCGAAGGAGCGGGGCCGGGCGATCGAGGTGATCCTGTTCGAGCCCAAGGACTTCGGGGCCCATTACAACCAGTGCGCCGGCGTCCTGTCTCCGCCCATCCAGGGCGTGTTGCGGCGGGAACTGGACCTCAGCCTTCCTCCGGGTTTGCTGCAACGGAAAATCGCCGGCTACGTCCTGTATGGCGAGCACGAGGTCCTCGACATGCCGGCCGGGGACGACGGGGAAGCGACGCACGCCGTCCGCCGGGTACAATTCGACCGGTTCCTGCTGGATGCGGCCGAGAAGGCCGGCGTCCAGGTGGAGCGGAGTCGGGTATACGAACTCGAGTTTGGGGCGCAGCGGGTGATCCTCTATTCCGACGGGGGGAGCTGGGGGGCGGACGTCGTCGTGGGGGCGTTCGGCCTGGACCGGACTGTCGGGGAGGCACTGGCCGGCCGGACAGGGTACCGCCTGCCCCCGTCCCTGGAAACAGTCGTCACGAAGGTCCATCCCGGGGGACTGGAGCATGTTCCGGCGCTGCTTCAGGATCGCATCCACGCCTTCTTGCCGCGCCTGCCGGCCATCGAGTTCGGCGCCCTGATCCCCAAGGGGAACCACATCACCATCATCATCGCGGGACGGCGGGTCAGCGTGCCCGACATGCAGGCGTTCCTGGACCTGCCCCAGGTCCGCCGACTGCTCCCGCAGGATCGGGCCATCGAGCACCACTTCAAGGGCGCCTTTCCCGTGGGCCCGGCGCGGCGGCCCTATGGGGACCGGTACGTCACCATCGGGGATGCCGCGGGGCTCGTGCGGCCGTTCAAGGGGAAAGGAATCACGTCAGCGGCCCTCACCGGGATCCGGGCCGCCCGCACGATCCTGGACCTGGGGATCTCCGGAGAGGCGTTCCGCCACTACTATGCGGCGTGTGCCGACATCACCCGGGACCTGTGGTACGGTCGCGCCATCCGGCACCTGGCGCGCCTCACTTCCAAGCGCCTGTCCCTCGATCCCATCCTTCAGCAGGCCCACCGCGACCCCACGCTCCGCCGTGCCCTGTACCTCTGCGTCTCCGCCCAGGACACGTATCGCAACATCGTCCGTGAAAGCTTCCACGCCGGGCTCCTGGCCGGGTGCCTTGGCAGCCTGGCAGGCTGGCTGGGCTCACAAGTCCTTTCGCCGCGCTCCCGTCGCCGCTGATCCGGCCCGGCCGCAGGACCCGCCTGAACCGCGGACCTCCCTCCTACCCCGCATTATTCACGAATGGACCCGTGAATTCTCCGGATCCAATGACCAATGACCAATTTCCAATGACCAATGATGGTGGGCGCGTACAGCGCGCCGTCAAGGAGCATCACGGAAATGCCATCCGCAATTGGTCATTGGCCATTGGGATTTGGTCATTCCCCGCGATTATTCGCGAACATGTTCGCGAATAATCCGGGCTAATGGCCTGTTTTTCAAGCGAAGGCGGGAATCCAATCAGCGCATGATCTAGATCATTGTCCATCGGGTTCCCGGCTTGTACTGTGTCGCGCAAGACCTAATGGATGAGTCAGGTCCAGCAGGCCTATCGAGCCTCGCGCGGAAGGCCGGTCTTGGATGGCACTCAGCCGGGAATGTGAGTACGCCCTCAGGGGGTTGGCCGCCCTGGCCGCCGAGGCGGGGGCCCGACCGCTCATGCTCGCGGAGATCGCCGCGCGCGAAGAACTGCCGCAGAGCTTCCTCTCCAAGATCTTCCACAAACTCCTGAGGCACGGACTGCTCGTATCCCACCGGGGGGTCCAGCGGGGCTACACCCTGGCCCGCGATCCCCAGACCATCCCCCTTCGCGCCATCCTGGAGGCCATCGAGGGCCCGGACCTCTTGGACCGCTGCATGTTCTCACACCAGCACTGCGGCAAGGGGATCCCGTGCCTGATCCATGTGGCCTGGAACGACGTCCGGCCGCAGGTCCAGGCGGCGTTCGAGAAAATCACTCTCCAGGACCTGGTGAACGCCCGGGGGGCGGCACCGCAGTGAAAGGCGGCAGGCTAGGAAGAGCCGAGAGCCGTGAGCCGTGAGCCGTGAGCCGAGAAGGGGCCAAGGCCCGGTCGCCCGAGGTGGGAGGCCAACGAGAGTCGAGAGCCGTGAGCCGAGAGTCGAGCGCCGAGAGCGGAGGGCCGCGAGCCGAGAAAGCAGCCAAGACTCCGATAATTCGAGGCGGGAGGAATCACCGATGGGTAGGCGATGGTTGTTGGAGAGCGCGATGCCGGGCGTCGCGGCAGCCCTCGGCGTCGCCATGGCTGGATGTGTGGCGCAGTGGGACCCCGCGCAGACGGCCGCTGGGCCGGCCCTGCCCCGGGCAGCAGCCAAGGCGCCGGCGCCGGCAGCCAGTGGCCCGATACCCGTGTCACTTGTGCCGACCAGGACCCTGGGTCCCTCGCCGGAGCTGTTGGCCCTGGGGAAACGCGTCTACGAGAAACAGTGTGTCGCCTGCCACGGTCCCGACGGGCGGGGCGAGGGTGAGGCGGCCTACCTCCTGTACCCCAAGCCGCGCGACTTCGTGGCGGCGAAATATGCGCTGGTCTCCACCTGGGATCGGGTGCCGACCGACGAGGACCTCTTCCGCACGATCTCCCGCGGCATGCCGGGGTCGGCGATGCCCTCCTGGGGGCATCTGTCGGAGGAGCAGCGCTGGGGCCTGATCCACTATGTGAAATCCTTCGCAGAAAAACCGCTGGTCGTCCAGCCGGCGGCGGATCCGAAGGGCGAGGGGGAGACGGGAACGGGCGTCATCCGCGTCCCGCCGGAGCCGCCCTTCACGCCCGAGGCGCGCGCCCGCGCGCTGGAGCGATATGCCGATGCCTGCGCCTCCTGCCACGGGAAGACCGGCCGGGGGGACGGCACCGACCAGCAGAGGGACGACAAGGGCTATCCCACGCGTCCCCGCGACCTGACCCTGGGGGTCTACAAGGGCAGCCCGGAGCCTGCTCAGACCTACCGCCGGATCGTGGCGGGTATGCCCGGCACCCCCATGCCCATGAGCGACTGGGCCTATGGGGAGGACGCCTGGCACCTCGTCCACCTGGTCCGGTCCTGGTCCAGCAACGAGCAGCGGGCGCGGGTGGAGATGAGAAAGTTCACCATGGTCGCCCGGCGGGTGGACAAGGTGCCGGACCATCCCGATGCGGGCACCTGGCGTCTGGCCCAGCCGGTGAACCTGCACCTGATGCCGCTCTGGTGGCGCGCGGAACGGCCGGAGGAAGTGACGGTGCGGGCCGTCCACGATGGGAAGGAACTTGCACTGCTCCTGGTCTGGTCCGATGCCACCCACGACCACACGGCCATGCGCCCCCAGGACTTCCGGGACGCCGTGGCCGTGGAATTCTCGCTGACGCCCGATCCACCTTTCTTTGCGATGGGCGCCAGGAGCGAATTCGTGAACATCTGGATGTGGAAGTCCGAACGGCAGGCCGACCTGGAGCCGGTCTTCCAGGAGCTGGAGAAGGTGTATCCGAACCTCGGCATTGACTCCTACCCGAACCCCGAGATCTCCCCGCTGGAGCAGCCGACGCGTCATGCGCTGACCCTCAAGTCGGCCCCGACCTTCGTGACCGGCTGGGGCGCCGGCAACATCGTGTCCGACCCCCTGCGCAACAGCGCGGCCGAGGACCTGACCTCCCAGGGCTTCGGGACGCTGCGGGCCCGGCCCCGGGCGGACCAGGCCGTGCACGCCCGCGGGGTGTACGCCACCGACACCTACCGGGTGATCTTCCGGCGGCCGCTGTCGCCGAAGGGCGCGCGGGCGGTCTCGCTGACGCCGGGGACCGTGGTGCCCGTGGCCTTTGCCGTCTGGAACGGAAGCGCGGGGGACCGGGACGGGAAGAAGTCCGTGACCATCTGGCAGGACCTTCACATCGAGCCCTGAACTCATTTTCGATTTTCGATTGGTGATTGCCGATTTGAAAATCGAAAATCCAAAATCGCAAATCGACAATCCGCGGGAGGCGTGAGATGGGTTCTGACGAGAAGCGACCGATGACCGGGATGGATCGGCGCAACTTCCTCCGCTGGATGGGGGTCGGCGCTGGCGTGGCCGCGACCGAGCTGGGGTTGCCCCTGCGACTCCTGGCGGCCGCCGACCCCGACCAGAATCCCCTGGCCGGCTCGGTGGCCCGCGACTGGGAGAAGATCTACCGGGATCAGTACAAGTACGATTCCACGTTCGACTGGGTCTGCTCCCCCAACGATACCCACGCCTGCCGGGTCCGGGCCTACGTCCGGAACGGCATCGTCACCCGGCTGGGCAACACCTACGACTACCAGACCTATGCGGATATTTACGGCAACAAGGCCACGGCCAACTGGAACCCGCGGCAATGCGCCAAGGGGTACACGTTCCACCGCGTCCTCTACGGGCCGTATCGCCTCAAGCATCCCATCGTCCGGAAGGGCTGGAAGGCCTGGGCGGATGCCGGGTTCCCGGACCTCACGCCGGAGCTGAAATCCAAGTACCTGTTCGACCGCCGGGGCGAAGACGAGTTCATCCAGATCTCCTGGGAGGATGCGCTGCGCGACATCGCCAAGGCGTTGGTCAGCATCGCGGATCGGTACAGCGGCGAGAAGGGGAAGGAGCGGCTGCTGGCCCAGGGATACCAGCCGGAGATGGTCGAGGCCACCGGGGGGGCGGGAACCCGCTGCATCAAGATGCGGGGTGGCATGGGCCTCCTGGGGGTCATCGGCAAGTACGGGATGTACCGCCTGAACAACTCGCTGGCCATCCTGGATGGCATCATCCGGCGCGTGGGTCCCAAGGACGCCAAGGCGGGCCGCAACTGGTCCAACTATACCTGGCACGGCGACCAGGCGCCGGGCCACCCGTGGGTGCATGGCCTGCAGGCATCCGACTGCGACTTCAACGATCTCCGTTTCTCCAAGCTCATCATCATGGACGGGAAGAACCTGGTGGAGAACAAGCTCACCGATTCCCACTGGTTCATCGAGTGCATGGAGCGGGGGGCCAAGATCGTGGTCATCGCGCCGGAGTACGGGCCGCCCTCCACCAAGGCGGACTACTGGATTCCCATCCGTCCCCAGACCGACGCCGCCCTCTGGCTGGGGGTGACCCGGCTGATGATCGAGAACAGGTGGTACGACGAGGCCTTCATCAAGGCCTTCACCGACTTCCCGTTGCTGGTCCGCACCGACACGCTGCAGCGGTTGCGGGCCCACGAGGTCTTCTCCGGTTACCGCAGCAGCCTGGCGCCTGATGGGCCGTCCATGAAGGTCCAGGGCCTCACGCCGGAGCAGCACGCCAGGCTGGGCGACTACGTCATCTGGGACGAGAAGGCCAACGCGCCTCGCGCCCTCACCCGGGATGACGTGGGGGAGCGGATGGCGAAGAAGGGGTTCGCCCCCGCCCTGGCGGGGACCTTCAAGATCAAGCTGGTGGACGGCAAAGAGGTCGAGGTCGCCACCCTCTGGACCCTCTACCAGATTCACCTCAGGGACTACGACCTGGACACGGTGGCCGAGATCACCCACGCCCCCAAGGAGATGATCCGCCAGCTCGCCCAGGACATCGGCGCCATGAAGCCCGTGGCCATCCACCAGGGCGAGGGGATCAACCACTGGTTCCACGCCACGGAGATGAACCGCGCCGCCTACCTCCCCCTCATGCTGACGGGCAATATCGGGAAGCCCGGGGCGGGCTGCCACACCTGGGCCGGGAACTACAAGGCGGCGCTGTTCCAGGGCTCGCCCTGGACCGGGCCAGGATTCAAGGGGTGGGTGGCCGAGGATCCCTTCCATCCGAACCTGGATCCCGACGCGCCGGGGAAGGACATCGAGGCCCATGCCCACACCAAGGACGAGGAGCCGGCCTACTGGAACCACGGCGACCTGGCCCTGATCGTGAACACGCCCAAGTTCGGGCGCCGCAACTTCACCGGCGAGAGCCACATGCCCACCCCCAGCAAGGCGATCATCTTCAGCAACGTGAACCTGATCAACAACGCCAAGTGGGCCTACGGGGTCATCAAGAACGTGAACCCCAACGTGGAGATGATCGTCGCCGTTGACATCCAGATGACCGCGTCCATCGAGTACGCGGACATCGCCCTGCCGGCCAACAGCTGGCTGGAGTTCGAGGGGCTGGAGGTCACGGCAAGTTGCTCCAACCCGTTCCTCCAGATCTGGAAGGGGGGTATCCCGCCGGTCTTCGACAGCCGGGACGACCTGATGATCCTGGCGGGAATCGCCAAGGCATTGAGCGAGGTCACGGGGGACCGGCGCTTCGCCGACTGCTTCAAGTTCGCCCTGGAGGGGAAGCGCGAGGTGTACATCCAGCGTCTGCTGGACACCTCCACCACCACCAAGGGCTACAAGCTGGCGGACATCATGGCGGGGAGGTACGGTCCCCCCGGCGGCTGCCTGATGCTCTTCCGGACCTATCCCCGCATCCCGTTCTACGAGCAGGTGCATGACAGCGAGCCGTTCCACACCGACACCGGGCGGCTGCACGCCTACACCGACGTGCCCGAGGCGATCGAGTATGGCGAGAACTTCATCGTCCATCGGGAGGGTCCCGAGGCCACGCCGTATCTGCCCAACGTCATCGTCAGCAGCAACCCGCTGGTCCGGCCGGAGGATTACGGGATCCCCGAGACGGCCGAGCACTGGGACGAGCGCACCATCCGGAACGTGAAGCTCCCCTGGAGCCGGGTGAAAGGCACCAAGAACTTCCTCTGGGAGAAAGGATTCCGGTTCTATTGCCTGACGCCCAAGACCAGGCACCGGGTGCACTCGGGCTGGTCCAACGTGGACTGGCACATGCTGTACGACAGCAACTTCGGCGATCCCTACCGGCTGGACAAGCGGGCCCCCTCGGTGGGGGAGCACCAGCTCCACATGAACCCGCAGGCGGCGCGAGACCTGGGGATCAACGACGGCGACTACGTGTACGTGGACGCCAACCCGGCCGACCGCCCGTACCTGGGGGCGAAGCCGGACGACCCGTTCTACAAGGTGTCGCGCTGCATGTTGCGCGTGAAGTACAACCACGCCTACCCGTACAACTGCATCATGATGAAGCACGCGCCCTTCATCGCCACCGAGAAGAGCGTGAAGGCGCACGAGACCCGGCCCGATGGGCGGGCCCTGTCGGAGAACACGGGCTACCAGGCCAACCTTCGCTACGGGTCCCAGCAGTCGGTCACCCGCAACTGGCACATGCCCATGCATCAGACCGATACCCTCTTCCACAAGGCGAAGGTGGCCATGGGCTTTCTCTTCGGCGGCGAGGCGGACAACCACGCCGTGAATACCGTGCCCAAGGAGACACTGGTGCGGGTGAGCAAGGCCGAGGACGGCGGCCTGGGCGGCCGGGGCATCTGGAAGCCCGCGACCACGGGATACACGCCGGATAACGAAAACGACTTCATGAAGCGATATCTGGCCGGAGCCTTGGTGAAAATCACGAAAGCCTAAGGGCTTCAATGACCAATGACAAATGACCAAATCCCAATGAGATTCGACTGGCTGGAAACTATTGGTCATTGGACATTGGTTCATTGGTCATTCGCCCCCCATTGGTCATTGGTAATTGGACATTGGTCATTCGGAAAGGAGTTTCCCGTTGCCGTTCCATGATCCGGACCCCACTGATCCCCAGATCCTGGTCGGCGTGGTCCTGCCCTCGAATGAAGAGGCTACGCGGGAGATGGCCTACGTCTTTGCCGAGGAGTTCGCCCGGATGGGTTTCGACGCCGAGGGGATCGCCAACCTCTTCCGGGATCCATTTTATGCCGGCGCCCACCAGGTCTACCGAGCGCTGGGGGCCGAGGCGGTGGGCGAGATCGTCCGGGAGTGTGTGGGAATCTGGGGACGAACGGCTGGAATGATCCAGGAAGCCCCAGCCGCCGTCCGGGAAGACATCCAGGAATTGCTGTGGCCCATGATCGCGGAAGGCCGGGTAATGACCAATGTTCAATGACCAAATCTCAATGAGAGACGCGTTCCTCGGAACCCATTGGTCATTGGAAATTGGTCATTGGTCATTCGGTCCCCATTGGTCATTTCCGGTTCGTAATTGGTCATTCCTCTTTGGAGGTGTGTGATGGCGCGCGTTCCTAACTGGCAGCTCGGCCGCGAGATGACGTACCCGTACGAGGCGGCCTTCCCGGAGCGGCAGTTCGCGTTTGTCTTCAACATCAACCGGTGCATCGCGTGCCAGAGCTGCACCATGGCCTGCAAGTCCACCTGGACCTTCAGCAAGGGCCAGGAGCACATGTGGTGGGCCAACGTGGAGACCAAGCCGTACGGGGGCTACCCGATGTTCTGGGACATGAAGATCCTGGAGCTCCTGGAGCAGGCGAATCCGGAGGGCGTCGGCTGGTCGGGGAAGCTCTCTGACGATCGGAAGGAACCCTACGGGCGGTTTGACGGCCGGACCATCTTCGAGGCGGAGCGGATGCTCACGCCGGATAGCGCCCGGGTCCTGGGGTATCTCCCCACCGACGAGGAATGGAACTCGCCCAACATCTACGAGGACAACCCGGTGGGAGAGCGGGGGAAGTTCTTCGAGTGGCACAAGACCGGCGAACAACTTCCCGTGCACAAGACGTGGTTCTTCTACCTGGCCCGGATCTGCAACCACTGCACCTATCCGGCCTGCCTGGCGGCCTGCCCCAGGAAGGCCATCTACAAGCGGCCGGAGGACGGCATCGTCCTGATTGACCAGGAGGAGTGCCGCGGCTACCGGAAGTGTGTCGAGGCCTGCCCCTACAAGAAGTCCATGTACCGGGGCAACACGCGGATCTCCGAGAAGTGCGTGGCCTGCTACCCACGCATCGAGGGGAGAGACCCGGAAAGCCAGGGCAAACCCACGGAGACGCGCTGCATGGCGGCGTGCATCGGCCAGATCCGGATGCAAGGGCTGGTGAAGTTGAACCGGGACGGGACCTGGGCCGAGGATCGCTACGACCCGCTTTACTACCTCGTGCACGTGGCCAAGGTGGCCCTGCCGCTGTACCCCCAGTTCGGCACGGCGCCGAACGGCTATTACATCCCGCCGCGCTGGGTGCCGCGGGATTACCTCCGGCAGATGTTCGGCCCGGGCGTGGACCAGGCCATCGAGCGGTACGAGAACCCCGACCGGGAACTCGTCGCGGTGCTCCAGCTCTTCCGCCGGTCAAAGTACATCATCTATCGCTACGAGATGAAGGAGGGGCCGAAGGTGTACGAGGGGACCCTCCGCGGCCGGCGCGTCACCCTCTACAACGACACCGTCATCGCCTACGGCAAGAACGGCGAGGAGCTTTTCCGGACCACGGTGGAGGAACCGATTCACGTGCGCCCGGCGGTCCACGCCAACTCCATCTAAGAACAGGGGTTGGGGATTGGGGGCTGGGGGTTAGGGTCAATTCGAAATTCGCGATTCGACATTCGAAATTGTTTGGGACGGGGGACCGGAGACGGAAGACAGGGGTCGGGCAAATCCGAAATCCGCAATCCGAAATCCGAAATGAGGAAAGGGGGAGGTCATGAGTAACCCTGGAATCCTGATCGTTGCGATCCTGGCCCTGGCGGGCCTGTACGTCTTGATTCCGCGGATGGCCCATATCTTCAGCCGGTTCCGGGATGCTCGGATCTTGCCGTGCCCAGACACGGGGGCAGCGGCGGATGTCAGCATTGACGCCTCGCGGGCGGCACTGACCTCTGCCTTCGGTCGGCCGAAACTGCGGGCCACGGGTTGCTCGCTCTGGCCAGCCCGCCGGAACTGCGCGGAGGGCTGCCTCCAGCATCCTGACATCGAAACCCCCTAGCCCTCATTCCTATCCTCTCCCCCGGCGGGAGAGGGGAGGGTGAGGGGGAATTTCGAAATCCGACATCCGAAATCGATCAGGCGGGGTCAGGGATTGGGGACTGGGTGTCGGGGGAAATTCGAAATTCGACTTCCGAAATTCGAAATGAGATAAGGTTCTCGCAGGAGAGGCAAAATGGGCACCGGGACTCTGGGGTCTGAGATAAATCCGAAATCCGAAATCCGAAATCCAAAATCGAGTGAGGTGGACCTGGCATTGTGTCGCAGCGCCCTGTACGAGGCACTGGTCCTCGGGTTTCTCCCGCCGACGGCTGAGGCGATCTCTCGCTTGGCCTCATCGGAGGGAGTTGCGGCCCTGGCCGACGCCGCGGCCGAGCTGGAACACCGCCCGCGGCCTTGTCCCCCCCTACGAGACCGAATACGGGGAGGATTCCCTGTTCCAGCCGCTCCAGGAGATGAGCGATCTGGCGGGCTTTTGCCACGCCTTTGGCCTCGGCTTGCGCCCCTCGGAGCACGAGCGCATTGATCACATCGCGTGCGAGTGCGAGTTCATGCTCTTCCTCGCACGGAAAGAGGCGTACGCTCTCGTCATGGATGACGCG
>JACPAT010000264.1 GCA_016180655.1 Candidatus Methylomirabilota bacterium
GCCCTCCTTCACCACCGCCCATGCTTTCAGCGTGGCCTCGGTCCTCTCCGAGCATTTCCCCCATCCGGCCGTTTCCGTCCTGGCCTACGGGCTGGCCGGGGCGGTGGGGCTCACCCGCATTCACGACGACAAGCACTGGACGTCGGACGTGTTCCTGGCGGCGGTCATCGGGACGGCGGTGGGCAAGGCGGTGGTGAAACTCAATGAGAAGCGCCGCGAAGCGTCACGGGTGAGCGTGGTTCCGCTCCTGGGCGAGGGGATACAGGGTGCGGCCCTCCGGGTCGAGTTTTGACCGGCTGCCAAATAGTCAAATGGTCAAATGGTCGACGTGTTCGTGGAGCGTTCTCGACTAATTGACCAGTCGACCAGTTGACGAATTGACCGTCCTGAGGGCCGCAAGCATGGCCGCAAGGGCCTCCGGCCACGCCCGCAGCGGCGCAAGGCCTGCGGCCCGCCAGGCGGCATTCTCCAAGACAGAATAGGCCGGCCGACGAGCCGGGCGGTTCAATTCTGCGGAGGTGATCCGGCTCAGCGAGTTCAGGTCGGAACCGGACAGACGGAGGATCTCCCGGGCGAACTCGTACCAGGAACACGCGCCACCGCTGGTCACGTGGTAGAGTCCGGTGAGTCCCCGCGACAACAAGAGAGCCACGGCGTCGGCCAGATCCCTCGCGTAGGTCGGTGAGCCCACCTGATCATCCACCACCTGCAGCCGCTCCCCATCCCTTACCTTCCCCAGGACGGTCTTCACGAAGTTCCTGCCATGGGTCCCGTACAGCCAGGCCGTCCGGATGATGACCCAGCGAGGGGCCAGACTCCGGGTCGCGCGCTCCCCCTCCAGTTTCGACCGGCCATAGACGTTCAGCGGCGCGGGCGCGTCCTCCTCGGTGTAAGGCCTTCCCTCCTGCCCGTCGAACACATAATCGGTGCTCAGGTACACCAGGCCGGCACCGGCGCGCCGGCAGCCCTCGGCCACCCGCCGCGTCCCCTCGGCATTCACGGCCATCGCCCCCTCGGGATCGCGCTCGCATTTGTCCACGTCGGTGGCGGCCGCCGCATGGACCACCCAGTCAGGGCGGAGCCCCGCCAGACAATCGGCACAGCCGGGGTTCGTCACGTCCAGGTCGGCCTGGGTACAGCCGGTCACCTCGCCGTGGCCAGCCAGGGCGCGCACCAGCTCCACGCCCAGTTGTCCCTCGGCCCCGGTGATGACGATGCGCATCCCGGTTCAGCCTCCGCGGACGACCTCTGACGGCCAGCGGTACGGGATGTCCGGGCTGTTCCAGGGATAGCGGTATTCGTCGGGATCCGCGTGCCGGTAGGGGAGGGTCGGGATATTGATGATTCGCGCTTCCTCGCCATGAATCGCGGTGAATCCATGAATAAGGGCTTTCCCTGAACGCCGTGAATCATCGGGCCACCCATGAAGGAAAGGCGTACGAGTGTACGCATGTACGAATGTACCCGCAGAGGATCGGAAGGCGTCTCCGAGAATCATCCCGTCCATTCGTCCACTCGCACATTCGTACGCTTCTGCCGTCGATCGTCCCAGCCTCTAGCACAGCTCGATGGTGCTCTGATCACCCAGGATGAACTTCTGTGTCTTGGGCCGGGAATTTCCCCGCCGGATGAGGACCTCCCGACCCAGCAGGCTTCGCTCGATCCGGACGTCGGCGTCGAGGATCTGGGTGTCCTCGAACAGGATGCTGTACTCCAGCTCGCTGTTCCGGATGACGCAGCGCCGTCCCACGGAGGTGGACGGGCCGACGTAGCTGTGCTCGACCACGCAGTCTTCGCCGATGATGGCCGGTCCCCGGATCTGGCTGGCGATCACCTTGGCCCCCGCTTCCACCACCACCTTGCCGGCCACATCGCTCTGGGCGTCCACCTGCCCTCGGATCACCGGACCCGTGGCATCCAGCACCTGATCCAGGACGAACCGGTTGGCCTCCAGCAGGTCCTCCGGCTTCCCCGTGTCCTTCCACCAGCCCGTGATCTCGGAGAAGCCGACACGGAAATCGTGCTCGAGGAGATACTGGTGGGCGTCGGTGATCTCCAGTTCGCCCCGGGCGCTCGGCCGGATGGCATGCACTGCCTCGAAGATCGGCGGCCCGTACACGTAGATCCCGGTGACGGCGAATTCGCTGGCTGGGCGCGCCGGCTTTTCCACCACCCGAACGATGCGATCCGCCTGGACCTCGGCCACCCCGAATCGTTGCGGGTCCCGGACCCGCGCCAGCACCAGGTGGCAGTGATCCCCCCGGGACTGAAACCGCTCCACGAACTGCCGGATCCCGCCGACCACCACGTTGTCGCCCAGGAAGAACACGAAGGACTCGCCCCGCAGAAACCCCTCCGCCGCCTGGATGACGTGCGCCAACCCCAGCGGAGCCTCTTGCAGGACGTAGGTGATCGCCAGCCCCCAGACGGAACCGTCGCCCAGGGCCTGCCGGATCTCTTCCCCGGTGTCGGGGTTGAGAACGATCCCCACGTCCCGGATGCCCGCGGCCGCCACCGCCTCCAGGGCGTAGTGGATCATCGGCTTGTTGGCGATGGGGATCAGATGCTTGTTGCTCGTGTGAGTGAGCGGGCGAAGCCTGGTCCCCCGCCCGCCCGCGGTGATCAAGGCGCGCATCCGTCCTCCCGGGGTTCGAGCCATTCCTCAGGCACCGGTCGGGCCCTCGGCCTCATCGATCAGCATGACCGGAATGCCGTCCCGGATGGGATACCGGAGGCCACAGCTCGGCGAGGTGCAGATGATCCGCTGGGCGGCCTCGTCCAGCCGCACCTCGGACTTGCACTTGGGACAGGCCAGGATCTCCAGCAACTCCTTGTCAATCATGTCCCCTCCTTCCCCACCCGTTTCCCCAGGAGGCGGTGCCCGCCGCCTGGCCAGGCCACACCGCGTATTGCGCCGGACACCTCGCCAGAAGTCCGGCGCCGCGCCCGTCATCGGGGCGGCGCCGACACTATCAGCGCACGCGAAATACTGTCAAGCTGTCAATTGGTCGAGCCGTCAATTCGTCTGGGCACTGTCGAACCACGATTTGACCCATTGACCATTCGACCAGTTGACTTCTGGGAGAAGACGTCAATTCGTCAACCAGTCCAGTCGTCAATTAGTCTGGAAACTGGCATACCACGAGTTGACGAATCGACCATTCGACCAATTGACTCCCCTGGAAAGGCCTCAGAGCCGCTCCCGCCTCATGATCACCGCATCCTCGGTGGGCTGGTCGTAATAGCCTCTGCGGACGCCCGCCGCCTCGAATCCGTATTGGCGGTACAGGGCCTGGGCCGCCAGGTTGGAGACGCGCACCTCCAGGAAGGCCCGCCGGGCCCCCCGGACCCGCCCGTGGTCCAGTGCCGCCTCCAGCAGGGCCCCGGCGATCCCCCGCCGCCGCCAGCGCGGATCCACGGCGATATTGTTGATGTGCAATTCATCGCTGACGACCCAGACACAGATGTATCCGCCAACCGGAGGCGGCGTTCCGGCGTCGGCCAGACGGGCCACCAGGATCTCGGAGAGGTCCCCCCGGGCCAGCTCACTCTCGAACATCTCCTGGGTCCAGGGGACCGCGAATGACGCCACTTCGATGGCCAGGATCTCGGACAGATCCTCGCGCCGCATGGGTTCGATCACGATGGTCATCACACACACAAGGATCGAAATGCGTTCGACCGTTCGGTGGTTCGGTGGTTCGGCTGTTCCGGGCTCCGGCGAATGCGGCCGTTCGAATATTCTCAGGATTCCCGGAACACCCGAACCCTCGAACACCCGAACAACCGAACGCTTCTAGGTACCGCGCGCCCGCCGCAACTCCGCCTCGGACGGGCGCAGGTAGCGGGGGACCAGGGAGTCGGCGGGGTCCCGCTCGCCCCGCAGGAGTCGCTGCCGGCCGAGCTCCGCCACGCAGGCCGGGCGCGAGCCGCGGCTGGCCAGGGGCGGGACCAGCATCCGGTCTCCCAGAAGGCGCCGGAAGAGGTCCCCGTAGGCGCCCAGTCCATCCCCGAGAAACAGGGTCGGTCTGCGGATCTTGCCACAGAGGACTTCCGGCGGGAGGGCCGCATCCTCCATGATTCGCTCCAGCGCGCCGTTCCGGTACCGGAAGAGGGCCGCGTAGACCTCCTGCTTGCGGGCGTCCAGGACCGGGCAGACCTGGCGCCCCGCGAAGGGGACGGACCACGCCAGCGCCTCCAGGGTGGGCACGCCCACCACCGGGAGTCCCGTGGCATACGCCAGGCCCTTGACAGTGCTCAGCCCGATGCGCAGGCCGGTGAAGGATCCCGGCCCGATGCTCACCGCGATGCCGGCGAGCGCCTCCAGGCCGAGGCCGGCATCCCGGAGCATCCGGTCAATGGTGGGGAGCAACCGCTCGGAGTGGGTGGCCTCCACGTTCAGCGTGTACTCGGAGACCAGGCCACCCTCGCCGACCAGCGCCACCCCCCCCTGCATGCTCGAGGTTTCCACACCCAGGACGAGCATCCGTGCCTCCGGCGGCGAGAGTATACCCGGCAGCCCGATGCGCGACAAGCGCTTCCCAGGGCCGCTTCCCAGGGCCGCCGCTCGCGAATTGACAACCCCGTCCCGCCTCGATTAGGATGCACCGCCGGTGGTGCACTTCGCCCCCTCACGTTTCACCCCTCACGTTTCACGAGCTTGGAGGTGCCATGAAGGCCGTCCGGTTCCACGAGCATGGCGGTCCCGAGGTCCTGCGGTACGAAGAGGTGCCCGAGCCGGCCCCCACGCCCACCCAGGTGAAGCTCAAGGTGAAGGCCGTCGCCCTCAACCACCTGGACATCTGGTTGCGCAAGGGCCTGCCGGGGGTCAAGGTTCCCCTTCCCAAGATCGGCGGCTGCGACATCGCCGGCGAGGTTGTGGCGGCCGGGTCCGCCTGCATCCGCGTCAAGCCCGGCGAGCGCATCATGGTCTCCCCCGGGTGGACCTGCGGGCAGTGTGCCGTGTGCCTGCGGGGCGAGGACAACCTCTGCCGCGCCTACCAGATCATCGGCGGGTACGGCGTGGACGGCGGGTGCGCCGACTTCATCTGCGTCCCCGAGGTCAACTGCATCCCCATCCCCGAGCGTCTCGACTATCCCTCCGCCGCCGCGGTCCCCCTCACCTTCCTCACGGCCTGGAACATGCTCCGCCGGCAGGCGCGCCTCAAGCCCGGAGAGGACGTGCTGGTCATGGGCGCGGGCAGCGGCGTCGGCACCGCCGCCATCCAGATCGCCAGGCTCGTCGGCGCCCGGGTCATCGCGGTGGCCAGCACGGACGAGAAGCTGGCCAAGGCGACCGCGCTGGGGGCGGACGCGGGGATCAATTACGCGAGCCAGGATCTGGGCCAGGAGATCCGCCGGCTGACCGGCAAGCGGGGCGTGGACGTGGTCTTCGAGCACGTCGGGGGCGCGACCTGGGAGAAATTGATCCCGAACATCGCCCCCGGTGGCCGCCTGGTCACGTGTGGGGCCACCGCCGGATACGACGCCAAGGTGGATATCCGCTATCTCTTCTCCAAGACCATCGCCATCCTGGGGGCCTTCATGGGGTGCAAGGCCGACCTGCTGGAAGCCGTCCGGGCCATGGGGGAAGGCAAGCTCCGCCCCGTCGTGGACCGGACGCTCCCCCTCGCAGAGTGCGCCCAGGCCCACCGCCTGATCGAGGACCGGGCCCAGTTCGGGAAGATCGTGCTGCTCCCGTAGAACGACAACATTCGGACGTTCGAGGGTTCGGGCGTTCGGGGGTTCGCGAACTCCCGAACGGTCGAACTTCCGAACACCCGAACGCTTTCAGGGTGAGCCGCGCAGGCGGCTGACGTCCCGCGCGAAGCCAGCCATCCCCCAGAAGCAGAACAGCGCCGCCAGGGTCAGGCTGGCCGGCGCGATCCAGAAGGCGGCGGCCAGTCCCACCCGGTCCGAGACCATTCCCACGATCGTCGGGGAGATGGCGTCCCCCAGGGCGTGAATGACGAAGATGTTCAGGGCGTAGGCGGTGGCGCGCACCTCCGCCCGGCTCACGTTGGCGATGATGGCATTCAGGGGGCCGGTGTTGAGAAAGATGAAGACCTCCGCCAGGAAGATGGCGGCCAGGACCCAGGTGCGATTCTCCAGCAGGATGACCGCCGCGGCACACGGGACGCTCAGGAGGAGGCCCACGCCGGACACCAGGAAGTATGCCGCAGGGACCCGCGTCAGCAGCCGATCCCCCAGCCATCCGCCCGCCACGGTCCCGCCCACCCCGCTCACCAGGGTCAACAGCCCGAAGGTGAGGTTCGCCTCGGCCAGCGCCATCCCACGCACCCGGACGAGATAGGTGGGAACCCACGCCGCCAGGCCCCCGATGGCGAACGTCATGGCCGTCATGGCCAGGCAGTTCAGGACGTAGCTTCGCGTCCGGAGGAGCCTCAGGTAGTCAGGCTTCCGGGGAAGACCGGCGCCGACCGCCATGACCGCCGTGCCGTCCAGGGCGCCGCGCGGCGGCTCGGGCAGCCGGCCCACGGACCACGCCAGGAAAAGGCCGGGCAGCCCGACGACGAAGAAGGCCGCCCGCCAGCCGAATGCCTGTTCCAGGACCCCGCCCAGGAGATACCCCAGCGCGCTCCCGACCGGAATGGCCATGCTGAAGACCGCCAGCGCTCTCCCCCGCCGCTCCGGAACGAAGTGGTCCGAGAGCAGGGCCGGGGCCACCGACCCGTAACTCGCCTCCCCGACGCCGACCACCGCACGCCCGATCAAGAGGTCCCGATGATGCCGGACCACGCCCGAGAACGCCGTGGCCACGCTCCACACGGCGACGCCCAGCCCCATCAGGCGAGGCCGGGACCAGCGATCCGCCAGCAGGCCGAAAACGGGCGCTGTGGAGAGGTACACCCACATGAAGGCCGAGGCGAGGAGGCCGAGCTGGGTGTCGCTGAGTCCCAGCTCGGCCTGGATGGGCGGGAAGACCGCGAAGAGGATCTGCCGGTCAATATAGTTGAGCAGGTTCACCCCGAAGAGGAAGGCGAGAACGATCCACGGGTTCTTCATCGGGGGGAGCCCTCCGGGATGTGGCCGGCGGCGACGGGGGGCCGCATCCCGGCCCAGTACAGGATCGTCCCCGCCGAGGCCAGGGCCGCTGCGGCGGCGTACAGCCATGCCATGCCCAGGGGCTCGTAGAGGAAGCCGCTCACCGCGTTTCCCAGGAGGGTGCTCAGGCCGAAGACGACCGAGGCGAAGACGCCCTGAGCGGTGGCCCGCAGTCCTTCAGGCACCAGCATGTCCACGCTCTGCACCGCGGCCAGATAGAACACTCCGAAGGTGAAGGCGTGGGTGAGCTGGATCAGGAGGAGCGCGACCGGATCGCCGGCCGCGATGGACAGGAGCCACCGGAGCGGGTGGGCACCCAGCCCCAACGTCATCCAGACGCGCAGACTGGCCAGGGGAGAGATCCGGCTCCAGCAGATCATCACGACGAGCTCGCTCACGGCCGCCAACGCCCACGCCGTCCCGGCGAAGGCGCTGGACAGTCCCAGACGCTTCAGGTGGATCGTGAAGAACGTGGTGTAGGGCCCGAAGCTCATGCGAGCCAGCGATGCCGCGGCGAGCAGCAGCACGAATCGCCTGTCCCGCAACGTCTCGAGGAACGCGCCGAGCCGGGCTGGTGGGAGGCTGGCCCGTCGCCGGCTGCGCCCCATCCAGGCGATGACCCCGCAGGCCAGCATGGCCAGGGCGATCCCGTGCATCCCCGCCCGCAGGCCGATCCGGTCCACCACGGCGCCGGCGACCACCGCGGTGAGAATGTAGCCGATGGTTCCCCACAGCCGGATGCCCGCGAACCCCTGGGGGCGACCGGCCAGCGCATGGAAGGCCATGCTGTTGGCCAGGGGGATGAGGGGCGTGCGAAAGACAGCGAAGATCAGCACGGCCAACGCCATCGGCGCCAGACCGCTCAGGTTTGCGATCCAGAGCGCGACCAGGGCCGACACCCAGGTATTGACCAGGGAGATCTCCTCCCCCCGCCGGGTGGCATCCCCGAAGGCGGTCCAGAGGAACGGGGCAAAGACGGCGATCCCCGGGGAGATCGCGTTCAGAAGGCCGAGCTGGACGGGGGAAAAACCGAGGTGCTGCCAGAAGGGAGTGATGTACGGCTCATAGACGCCGATGGCGGCGAAGTACCAGAAGTAGTAGGCGGCAAGAACCCGGGTGCTGGTCAGGCAGGCCTCCGAGATGGAAGAAAAAGCGTTCGACCGTTCGAGGGTTCGACTGTTCGGGTGTTCGGGGAACAACCGAACTCCCGAACCACCGAACACTCGAACAGTTCCAAGTCACATGATCGGTCCCGGGTAGACCCGCGGGATCTCCACCGCCTCGCAAGAGACGCCCGCGACGCCCGGGACCCGCTTCGCCACCTCGGCGGCGGCATCCATCATGGCCGGGCTGAAGACCACGCCCTTCAGCGCCACGCGGCCCGACTGGGCGGCGACCTCGACGTTGATGTTCTTGGTCACGGGATCCTTGGCGATGGCCGCTCGCACCTGCGCCGCCAGGCTCAGGTCACGGATCCGCTGCCGGGATTCCGGCGTGGGCTGGTACTGCGGGTGCTGGGCCGCCGACACCAAGAGGTCGGTGTAGAACTGCCAGGTATCGGCCCCGGTGTTGATCACCAGGTCGTAGTGCTCCGGCTGCGTCCAGTCCAGCCCGAACAGGTAGTCGATGCGCGCGGAGAGTTCCCGGTCGTAGGTGCGAACCCGGGTCGCGGCCGTCCGCTGGTCCACCTTGTCCTGCTCCATGACCCGTCTCACGCGGACATCGAAGGGGGCCATGATCCGAACCTTGAGGGCGTGGCTCACGTCGCGGAGGAAGAACGGGCCCCCTCGCCCGGCCGTGACCACCTTGCCCTTTTCGGCGAAGGAATAATACGCCGCCTCGATGAAGATCAGGTAGCGGCGCTTCTCCTCGTCAAAGCGCTCCCACAGGGAGAGGCGCCGTTCATCCACGTCGGCGATCTTCTCCTCCGGCACCCCGTGGGCCTGGGCCGCCCGGAGGAGGATTTCCCGCTCCACGTACTCGAAGTTCAACGCCTTGGCAACCGCGGCGGCGATGGCGTTCCCGCCGCTCCCCAGTTCCCGGGAAATCGCCACGATAGTCATTGTCAACTCCGTTGCAATTGAAAATGGAAAACCGACCCGCCTGTGGCGGGATAACCGGCCCGGGCTTTCAGTTTTGCATTGTCAGTTGTCCGTTTCCAATTGTCAATTGCCGTCAGGTCTTGGGCTTCACGGCGACGTAGACGTAGGCCTCGCCCCGCTGGAGGAGGAAGAGATCCGCCTCTGCCTCTTCCCGCCGGAGGGCGGTCCGGTAGCCCTCCAGGGATCGCACCTGGCGCCGGTTCACCTCCCGGATCAGGTCCCCGGCGCGAATGCCCGCGCTGGCGGCCGGGCCACCCTTGGCCACGTCGCTCACCACCAGCCCCTCCTCACCCTCGCGGAGCTTGAACTTCTTCGTCTTCTCCGCGTCCAGCTCCTCCACCGCCATGCCCAGGTCTCGCCGTGCGGGTGCGGCCGTCGCGCGGCGCTCCGCCGTGGCGGCCTCGCCCACCTTCACCCGCACCGTCTCCAGCCTCCCGCCGCGGAAGACCTGCAGCTCCACCTGCTTCCCGACGGCGGTGAAGCTCACCGTCCGCTGGAGCGCCCGCACGTTCGGGATGGGCTTCCCGTCGAACGCCACGATGATATCCCCGCGCTTGATCCCCGCCATCTCGGCCGGCTGCCCCGACAGGACATTGTTCACCAGGGCGCCCATGGTCTCCGAGAAGCCCATCGCCCGGGCGACGTCCTGGCTCAGATCCTGGATGCTTACCCCCAGGAACCCCCAGGCGATGCGCCCGCGGACCTGGAGTTCCGGCAGGAGAGACTTGGCCAGGTTGATGGGAATGGCAAACGCCACGCGCCGGTTGGGGACGACGGCGGTGTTGATCCCGATCACCTCCCCCCGCATGTTGACGAGCGGCCCCCCGCTGTTCCCCGGATTCACGGAGGCGTCCGTCTGGATGTAGTCGTCGAACGCCCCGGCGCTGCCCAGGGCGCGGCCCTTCCGGTTGACGATGCCCAGGCTCACCGAGTGCTCGAGGCCGAAGGGGTTCCCGATGGCCAGGACCAGTTCCCCCACCTCCAGCCTATCCGAATCCCCCAGCGGCAGCACGGGCAGGCCCGTGGCCTCGACCTTCAAGAGCGCCAGGTCCGTCCGCACATCCCGTCCCACCAGCTTGGCCGGGAACTTCCGGGCATCCATGAGCTGCACCTCGATCTCGCCGGCCTGATCGATGACGTGCTGGTTCGTCAGGACGTACCCATCCGCGCTGAGGATGATGCCGGAGCCCACCTTGGGCCGCTCGCCGGGAGGCAGCGGGGGATGATCCTGTGGGAGGTCCGGTTCCGTCCCTTTCTCCCCGCTCACCCCGATCTGCACGACGGCCGGCCGCAGGCTCTTGGCCAGGCGCACCAACCCCTGGTTGAGGCGGGACAGGTCGGGATCCTCCCGCGATCCACCTCCGGCGCCCTCCGTCCAGAGGGCTGCCTCCACCCCGCGCCCGACCGGGCCCACACCAACAAGTGCCAGCACGGTGGCGACGACCATCGCCGTCCGGCCGCATCTCTTCATCCAGTACATCATGTCCCTCCCGTTCTCCAAAAACGTTCGGTTGTTTCCGCCTTTGGCGGATTCGGCAGTTCCAATTCTCGGCCATTCTGCAGGACCCTGAACACCCGAACTGCCGGGACCCATCGCACCGCCCGGCGCGGGCGAGGTGCGATGGGTGCCCCGAACCCCCGAACGCCGTGTGCTCCCTAGGATGCCTTCGCCTCAAGGCCGGCCGCTTCCACCCAGCCCAGGGCAAGCTGGACGGATCGGGGGCCCGTGGCCTGCGCCCGGAGCCGCCGCCCGTTGCCCTCCAGCGTCTCCAGGGTGACCCGCAGGTGATCCGGCGGCAACCAGCGCAGGGCCCGTTCCGCCCACTCCACCGCCACGACGTGACGGGAATGGAGGACCTCGTCCCATCCGATGCCGGGAAGCTCGTCCTCCGACCGGATGCGGTACAGATCCACGTGCGCCACGCGCGCGGGCAGGTCCCCGCCGCCCCCGGGGCGGGCCACGTACTCGTTGATCAGCGTGAAGCTGGGACTATGCACGTCGCCTCTGGGGCAGCCCAGGCCGGCCGCAATCCCACGGACCAGCATGGTCTTCCCACTCCCCAGTTCGCCGAAGAGCGCCACCACGTCCCCCGGCTGGAGGAGGCCGCCCAGGGCCTCACCCATCCCTTCGGTCTCCTCGGGCGAGGCCGACTCCCAGGACAGCACGCACTCCCGAAGATCGAGTACCGTCATACCATTCAGGAGGCCAGTGCCACCGCCCGGGCGACCGCCTGGTGGACCGACCGATCGAGGATCTCGGGCACCAGCTCTCCCTCCGGGGCCTGGGCGGCGATCGCCTCCGCCGCGGCCACCTTCATGGCGTCGGTGATCCGGCGGACGCGGGCGTCCAGGGCCCCCCGGAAGATGCCGGGGAAGGCCAGGGCGTTGTTCACCATCTTCCCGTCCACGGCAAAGGCCGCGCCGGCCGCCAGGGCTTCCTCGGGCCGGATCTCGGCGTTCGGGTTGGAGAGGGCCAGGATGACCTGCCCCTTCCGGATCATGCTGGACCGGATCAGGCCCGGCGCCCCGGTGGTGGCCACCACGATGGTGGCGCGCGCCATCACCCCCTCCAGGCTGTCCCGCTTTCCTCCCGCCTGCTCCAGGCGGCCCATCGCCTCATCCTTCAGGTCCGTGCCGATGAGGTGCCGGATCCCGTACGACAGCAGAAGCTTCGCGATCCCCATGCCCGCGGCGCCCAGGCCGATGATCCCCACCGTCTGCTCGGCCAGGCTGAGCCCGCTGAGGGCGCAGCCCTTGAGCAGCGAGGCCAGCACCACCACCGCGGTGCCGTGCTGATCGTCGTGCATCACGGGGATGTCCAGCGCGTCCTGGACGCGCGCCTCGATCTCGAAGCAGTCCGGAGCCGCCACATCCTCCAGGTTGACGGCCCCGAAGGTCGGCGCGATCCGGACCACGGCCTCCACGAACTCATCGGGGTCCCGCGTGTCCACCAGGATGGGGACGCCGTTGATCCCGACCAGCCGTTCCAGGAGCAGCGCCTTCCCCTCCATCACCGGCATGCCCGCCACGGGCCCGATGGCGCCCAGCCCCAGGATGGCGGTCCCGTTGGTGACGATCGCCACCGTATTCCCGATGGCCGTGTACCGGTGCGCCAGCGTCGGGTTGGCCTGGATCAGGCGGCACACCGTGGCCACCCCCGGCGTGTACACCTTCCGCATGTCGGCGATGCTCTCCAGCGGGTAGCGCGAGGTGACGGCGATCTTGCCCCCCTCGTGCCGCTTCAGGACCTCGTCGATGACCTCCACCAGCTCGATCCCTGGCAGGGGGCGGATGGCGTCCACCACCCGCTGGAGGTGCGCCTCGTCGTCCACGTAGACCGTGAGGTCCCGGGTGTTCCGGACCAGGCCGAGAGCCACGGTCTTCACCTCGCCGATGTTGCCCCCGACCTCGCCGATCGCCGTGCACAGCCTGCCCAGGTTCCCGGGCTGGTCCTGGATGAAGACCCGCATCGTCTTGACCAGCTTGTCCGCGTTCTTCTCGATGTGCATGGTGGCACCACACTCACTGAAAGGCGTTCGGAGGTTCGAGGGTTCGGCTGTTCGGTTGTTCTCTCCGGCCCAGCGAACGCCCGAACCCCCGAACTACCGGGACCCACGGCACCGCGGTGGATTCACACCGCCGTGGCGTGGGTGCCCCGAACGCTGTTGGCCCTCAAGGGCGACTCTCAGCGCATGCCCCGCGCGTCACTTCCGCGCTCCCCCTTGACCCGCGCGATCGCCTCCGGCACGTGCTCCAGGAGATCCCCCGCCAGCATCGCCTCCTGCCCCAGGCGCTCTGCCGCCAGGTCCCCCGCCAGCCCGTGCACATAGGTGCCCGCCTGGGCGGCCAGGCCGGGCTCTACCCCTTGGGCCAGCAGCCCCGCGATGAGCCCGGTGAGCACGTCGCCTGTCCCGCCCGTCGCCATGCCCGGGTTGCCCGTGGGCACGATCACGGCCTTCCGTCTGGGCGACGCGATGACCGTGTGGGCCATCTTCATCACCAGGATCGCGTTGAAGCGGGCGGCCGCCTCCTGCACCAGGGGGATCCGCTTCCGTAGCACCTCGTCCCGCGCCACGCCGAGCAACCGCGAGAGTTCGCCGGGATGGGGCGTGAGGATCACGGGGCCGGCGGCCTGGCCCAAGACCTCTGCCTGGCCTGCCAGGGCATTGAGGCCGTCCGCGTCCAGGACGATGGGCAGCCGCAGGCTCGGCAGCAGCTCGCGAACGAGTTTCTGGGTGGACGGGTGGGTTCCCAGGCCGGGGCCGATGGCCACCGCGCTCTTCCCCTCGGCAAGGTGCAGCACCCGGTCCAGGGCCTCCCGCCCGATGGTCCGCGCCTCGGTCTCGGGCAGCGGCTCCGTCATCACCTCGGTCAGCTTGACCTCCAGGATGTCGTTGAGGCTGTGCGGGACGGCCAGGGTCACGAGGCCCGCGCCCGCCCGCTGGGCGGCCAGGCTGGCCAGGGCCGCCGCGCCCGTCTTGCCCACCGAGCCGGCGATCACCAGGACATGCCCGTAGGTCCCCTTGTGGGCCGCGGGATCCCGGCGCGGAAAGGCCGGCGCCACGTCCTCTGCCTCCAAGAGCCCCAGGGCACTCTCCGGCTCGCGGCGGAGGGCCGGCGGGATGCCGATGTCCACGATCCGCACGGTCCCGGCGAACGCCGCAGCCGGGTACAGCAGCAGGCTCCGCTTGGGCAGGGCAAGAGCGACGGTCAGCGTCGCCCGGATCGCGGGTCCTGGCGGCTCCGGATCATCGGCCGTGAGACCCGAGGGGAGATCCACCGCCACCACGGGACGCCCCGCGCGGTTCACCAGATCGATGGCCTCGGCCAGGATCCCCTTGGCCGGCCCCTGGGCGCCCGTTCCCAGCAGGGCGTCCACCACGACGTCGGCCGACCCGATCCGCTCCGCCAGCGCCGCCAGGTCGCCTGCGCCCGTGATCTCTACCGGGGCGGCGCCCAGCTTCTCCAGGATCTCCAGGTTGACCCGCGCGTCCCCCGTGACGTCGCGAGGGCGGGCGAGCAGGAACGTCTCCACCCTGGCTCCCCGGTTGAGGAGGTGCCGGGCCACCACGCAGCCGTCGCCGCCGTTGTTCCCTCGCCCGCACAGGATGACCACGCGGGAGCGGAGCAACGCGGGGAAGGCGGTCAGCATCTCCCGCACCGTCTCGACCCCGGCGTTCTCCATGAGGAGCAGCGAGGGAATGCCGTACTCGGCGGTGGCCCGCCGATCCAGCTCCTGCATCTCCTTCGCGGTCACGACGTTGATCATGACTCACCTGTCAACGTCCAACGTGCAATGTCCAATGTCCTACGTCCGAGCAGACCCCGTACGTCTTCGGCCCCCTGGACCTTGGCCCTTGGCCCTTGGACCTTGGACCTTGGACCTTGGACCTTGGACCCGCCTCAGTCGGTCGCCACGACGCGGACCCGGCCAGCCGGATGGTGGGCGGGGTCGAGGCGCCCGAGCGCACCTCGACATCCTGCCACCGGACCCCCAGGCCCCAACCGGTCCCCAGGGCCTTCATGGCCGCCTCCTTCGCCGCCAGGCGCGCCGCAAGGTGCAGGGCCGGGCGGGCGCGGCCCAGGCAATCGGCCTGCTCCGCCGGGGTGAACACCCGACCCAGGAAGCGCTCCCGATGCCGGGCCAGGACCTCCTCCACGCGGGGGACGGCCACCAGGTCCGTCCCGATCCCCAGGATCATCAGCGTTCCTCTCCACCGGCCAGCGTTCGCAAAAGCTCCCGCACCGCCTCCCTCACTCCGACCAGTGCGGCGCGGGCGATCAGGCTGTGTCCCACGTGGACGGCCTCGATCTCCGGGACCCGGCCGACCTGGGCCGCGCTCTGGTAGCCCAGGCCGCCCCCCGCATGCACCGTGAGCCCGAGCTTGCGCCCGATCTTCGACGCGTTCACGAGCCTCTCGAACTCCGCGGCCCGGGTCCCCACGTCGCCAGCCCAGCCGTACCGGCCCGTGTGGAGGAGCACGGCCTCCGCGCCCGCGCGATGGGCGGCCTTCACCTGGGCGGGCGCCGGTTCCACCAGGATGCTCACGCCGATCCCGCCCGACCGCAGCGTCCCGATGACCGGCTGGAGTTCCGACAGGCGGTCCTCCACGTCCAGGCCCCGCTCCGCCCCGAAGGCCTCGCGTCCCTCGGACGTCAGGGTGACCAGATCCGGCCGGATGGCCAGCGCCAGTTTCACCCACTCGTCCAGCGGCGGCAGGCAGACGTTCAGGACGGTGCGCACCGTGTCCCGGAGGAGTCGCACGTCCCTCTCCTGTATCCCGTTCCGCTCACGGCCGATCGTGAGGCTGTGACCACCCGCGCCGGCCAGTTCGGCCAGGCCGGCGACGATCACGGGGTCCGGGTCCCGGCTCCCCCCCGCCTGCCGCAACGTGGCCACGTGGTCCAGCCCGACGAACAGCACGCTCATGCCCTCACCCCTCCGACAGCGATATCCGGGTGCCCGCTGGGCGGCGACAGCGAAGGAACTCGTTTTGCATTTCTCGCTGTCGGATCTCCCTGTCGCTGTCGGTTCTTGGTCCCTGTCCCTGTCGCTATCGCTGTCCCTGTCGGTTCTTATCCGAGCGCTTCCCGGATCGCCGCGGCAATCTCGCCGGCCCAGTGACGGATGGTCGCCTCGTCCGGCCCCTCGACCATGACCCGCGCCAGCGGCTCCGTGCCCGAATACCGCACCAGGACGCGCCCCCCACCCGCCAGTGCCCCCTCCGCCGCCCGGATCTGCGCCTGGACCGCTTGCAGCGTGGCCAGGTCCTCCCGCCGCCGGACCCGCACGTTCTCCAGCACCTGAGGGAAGCGACGCATGCAGGCCGCCAGCTCGGAGAGCGGCTTGCCCGCGCGCAGCATCGCCGCCAGCACCTGCAGGGCGGTCACGATCCCGTCTCCCGTGGTGTTGTGCTCCGCGAAGATCACGTGACCCGATTGCTCTCCGCCCAAGGCGTACCCCCCGCGGAGCATCTCCTCCAGGACGTACCGGTCTCCCACCGGGGTTCGCGCGACCGTGATACCCGCCTCCCGCATGGCCACCTCGAGGCCGATATTGCTCATCACTGTGGCCACCACCGTCCGCGCCGGGAGGCGCCCTTCCGCCAGCATGTCCAGAGCGCACAGGGCCAGGATCTGGTCACCGTCCATCAGGCTGCCGCGTTCATCCACGCACAGGAGGCGATCCCCGTCGCCGTCGTGGGTGAACCCGAGGTGAGCCTTCTCGGCGAGTACCGCCTGCTGGACGACTTCGGGGAAGAGGGAGCCGCAGTCCGCGTTGATGTTCAGGCCGTCCGGCGCCACGTTCAGCGCCGCCACCTCCGCACCCAGCTCCCGCAGGACCGTGGGCGAGACCCGGTAGGCCGCGCCGTGCGCGCAGTCCACCACGATCTTCAGTCCCCGCAGGGTCAGGCGTTTGGGGAAGGTGTTCTTGGCAAACTCGATGTAGCGGCCGGCGGCGTCGTTGATCCGGTAGGCCTTCCCGATCTCGTGGGCGCCGGGCCGGATCCGATCGATGGCCCCGCTGACGATCAACTCTTCGATCCGGGCCTCCATGGCGTCGGGCAGCTTCAGGCCGTCCCCCGAGAAGAATTTGATCCCGTTGTCCTCGAAGGGGTTGTGGGAGGCGGAGATGACCACCCCCGCGTCGGCGCGGAGGCTCCGGGTGATGAAGGCGATGCCGGGGGTGGGCAGCGGGCCCACCAGCAGGGCGTCCACCCCCATGGAGGTGATCCCGGCCGTCAGGGCGGTCTCCAGCATGTAGCCCGTCAGGCGCGTGTCCTTCCCGATCACGATGCTCCGCCGGTCGCCCGGCGCCTTGAAGAGGTGGGCGACGGCGCGGCCCAGCTTGACCACTGTCTCCGGGGTCATGGGCTCCTGGTTGGCGATGCCCCGGACCCCATCCGTGCCGAACAAGCGGTCCATGCGAACCCCTCAAACGCGTTCGGGTGTTCGAGCGTTCTGTCGTTCGGGTGTTCCCGGATCAACCGAACCACCGAACCCCCGAGCCGCCGAACGCCTTTAGGATCTCTTGGATCCGATCTCCACGCCCACGATGATGGGGACCTCGTCCAGGGCGCGGATCTGGCGGCCCGCCGGCTCCAGCATGGCCCGGGTAGTGAAGGACGCGGTCTGCCCGTCCAGGCTGATGGGGACCGTGTAGACCCGCGTGAGCCGCCGGAGTTCGTTCTTGGGGCCGGCCATCCGGATGCGCGCCGGGGTGGAGGTGACCCGCTTCAGGGCGAAGCCCTTGGCGGGGGCCCCCTCGACCCGCGGGCTCACCTCCACCTCGCGCACGGCCATGGCGTCCAGGACCACCCGGACCCGGCGTGGGGTGACCTCCACGACCTCGATCCCCCGGGGGACGCGCACCGTCTCCGGGCGAATCGCGATGACGTTCTCCCCCTCCACGAAGCTCTTGGGCAGGCCCTCCAGGTCCACCTCCCGCGAGGCCAGGGTGGTCACCAGGGTCTTGGGGCCGCGCAGGCGGACCTCCAGGCTGTCGGGCGGATCGTTCACCAGGATCAGGTCGCGGGGCAGGTTCGTGATCTCCAGGGGAACGGTCCGTGTGACCTCGACCTTCTGCTCGCCCAGGACCACGGCCCACAGGAAGACCGCCAGGACGACGGACAGGAGCTTCAGTCCGAGATTCGCCAGCAGCCGGCTCCGGATCCCCATCGCGCTCCGCCCTGTTCCTCCTAGCCCTAATCCGAAATTCTCAACCGCCAAGGACACCCAGCGCTAGCGCTGGGTGATCATGGCGGTTCAAGTGTTTTTTCGGATCAAGGCTAGATGTCCCCGTCCCCCCTGCGGGTCACTTGGCGGGGTCGCCGAGCGGCGCGGGGGTTCCCGCCCGCCGCCGACCGAAGGCCTTGAGGGGCGGCCCCAGCAGTTGGCTCAGGCGTTGCCGCAGGCCGGCCCCGTCCAGGTTCCGGGTGATCTCGCCTCCCGTCACCAGGGAAATCGTGCCCGTTTCCTCCGACACCACGATGGCGATCGCGTCGCTCTCCTCGGTGACGCCCACGGCCGCCCGGTGGCGCGTCCCCAGGTCCCCCGGCAGGTCGGGATTGATGCTGAGCGGCAGGAAGCAGCCCGCGGCCACGACCCGGTCGCGGTTGATGATGACCGCCCCATCGTGCAGCGGCGAGTACGGGTAGAAGACCGACTCCAGCAGGCGCCGCGACACCAGGGCATCCAGCGTCGTGCCCGAATCCACGCTGTCCGACAGCCGCGAGTCCCGTTCCACCACGATGATGGCCCCGATCTTCCTGGCCGCCAGGGACGTGACGGCGCGCACGACCTCGTCGATCATGTGGGCCTCTTGATAGCGGGAAAAGGCCCGCAGGAGGCTTCCCCGCCTGCCCACGCTGGCCAGGGCCCGCCGGAGCTCGGGCTGGAAGAGGATGATGATGAGCAGGAACCACACCGCCAGGAGGTTCGAGAGGGCCCAGTTGACGGTCAGGAGGCCGATGCGCAGGGAGACCCGCGAGGCCAGGTACAGGAGGGCCAGACCGAGGAGCATCTGAAACGCCCGGGTGCCGCGCAGCGCCAGGATGATCTGGTAGACGGCGAAGGTGACGATGAGGATATCCAGCGCGTCGATCCAGCGGAACTGATGGAGCAGGTCGAGCATCCCGTTACGCTCCCCGGATCCTGCGTGACAGGCCGCTCCCCGTTCGATCCCGGCCGGAAATCCGGGCCGCAGGCCCGCATACCCGGAGATGAGAACCGGATCCGCCCTCGAACTGGCAACGCAGAGGAATCTGCGGAAGGTGAGGTGTGGTGAGGCGGGAGGAACTGGCGCCGGCGGGCCGATCAGCTCTCCGGCCCGCCAGACCCTTCAGGTGCGGACCGGGGATCGGTGTTCCCCCGGTCGCAGTGGCCCTCTGCCCCATCGGTCATCCGGCTCGGTGTCCCGTGGCGCCTCGAGTTCCCGTGGCTTCCCGCCTCGGGGCGGGCAGCAAGCGCCGACGACCGGACAGCGCGGCTACGTGCTCGATTTCATACCTACACGAACTCATGAAATCAAGTACTACGCCGCAGCCGCAGGCGCCGGGGATCCGGCTCCCTTCACGATCGAATCAATTTCCTGGCCGTCCAGCACCTCGCGCTCCAGGAGGGCCTCGGCCAGGCGATGCAGCGTCTCCAGCTGCTGCTGGACCAGCTCCTTGGCCCGCTCGTAGTTGTCCATGGCGATGCCGCGGACCTCGCGATCGATCTCCATCGCGGTCTGCTCGCTGTAGTCCTGGTGCTGGGCGATCTCCCGCCCCAGGAAGATCATCTCCTCGCGCTTACCGAACTGGAGGGGGCCCATCCGCTCGCTCATTCCCCACTCGCAGACCATCTTGCGCGCCAGCTCGGTGGCCCGCTCGAGGTCGTTCATGGCCCCCGTGGTGACCTCCTGCGGGCCGAAGACGATCTCCTCGGCGATGCGGCCCCCGTACAGGATGGCGATGTCGTTCAGCAGGTACTCTTTGGAGTAGTTGTGCTTGTCTTCGGTCGGCAGTTGCTGCGTGACCCCCAGGGCCCGCCCACGCGGGATGATGGTCACCTTGTGGATCGGATCCGTGCCCGGCAAGAGCTTCGCCACCAGCGCGTGGCCCGCCTCGTGGTAGGCGGTGATCTTCCGCTCCTTGGCGCTGATCACCAGGCTCCTCCGCTCCACCCCCATGAGGACCTTGTCTTTGGCGTTCTCGAAGTCCGACATCTCCACCAGCTTCTTGTTGGCCCGCGCCGCGAGGAGCGCCCCCTCGTTCACCAGGTTGGCCAGGTCGGCCCCGGAGAAGCCGGGCGTGCCCCTGGCCAGGACTTGCAGGTCCACGTCGGGGCCCAGCGGGATCTTCTTGGTGTGCACCTTCAGGATGCCCTCGCGCCCCTTCACGTCCGGCCGGGCCACCACCACCTGCCGGTCGAACCGCCCGGGCCGGAGCAGGGCCGGGTCCAGGACATCCGGCCGGTTCGTGGCCGCGATGAGGATGACCCCGTCGTTGGACTCGAACCCGTCCATCTCCACCAGGAGCTGGTTGAGGGTCTGCTCGCGTTCGTCGTGGCCGCCGCCCAGGCCCGCGCCCCGGTGGCGCCCCACGGCGTCGATTTCATCCATGAAGATGATGCAGGGGGCGTTCTTCTTCCCCTGCTCGAAGAGGTCCCGCACCCGGGAGGCGCCCACCCCCACGAACATCTCCACGAAGTCCGAGCCGGAGATGGAGAAGAAGGGAACGTTGGCCTCGCCTGCGATGGCGCGGGCCAGCAGGGTCTTCCCGGTGCCCGGGGGACCCATGAGCAGGACCCCCTTGGGGATGCGGCCGCCCAGCTTCTGGAATTTCTGCGGATCCTTCAGGAACTCGATGATCTCCTGCAGTTCTTCCTTGGCCTCGTCCACGCCGGACACGTCGGCGAAGGTCACCTTGTTCTGCTTGTCCGAGAGCAGGCGCGCCCGGCTCTTGCCGAAGGACAGGGCCTTGGCCCCGCCCCCCTGCATCTGCCGCATGAAGAAGATCCAGACCCCGATGAACAGGAGCATGGGCAGCCAGGAGAGCAGGACGCTCATGTACCAGGGCTGGCCCTCGGCCGGCTTGGCGGTGATCTTCACCCCCTGCTTGCGCAGGATCCCGATCATCTCCTTGTCGTCGGGCGTGTAGGTCCGGAAGACCGAGTTGTCGGTCAGCCGTCCGGTGATGTCGTTGCCCTTGATGGTGACCTCGCCGACCTCGCCCCGCTCCACCTTGGTCATGAAGTCGCTGAAGATCAGCTCCTTCTGCATGGGTTGGCTCTGGTTGAAGATGTTGAACACCAGCACCATGATCAGGCCGATCACCAGCCAGAGGGCCAAATTTTTGAAGAACGGACTCACCCCGAATCTCCTCTCGCGCGGCTGCGAATCCGGTCGCACCACGCACGGTCCTTGTAACATGAAAGTCCGCCAAAAACAACAGGAAACATCAGGAAACGGGCGCCTTCCGGGGACAGAAGGCCCGTCTCGGGCCACGCGGAAGGCTGACGGCGGATGGCAGCTTCCGACAGGAGGGGGGACCCGACCGGCCACTACATCTCCGGAGGGCCCTCCAGGACGGCGATGTGGGCAAGGTGCCGGTACTGCTGGGCGTAGTCCAGGCCATATCCCACCACGAAGGCGTTGGGAATGACGAAGCCGCAATACTCGATCGGCGTGGACACCTGCCGCCGTTCCGCCTTGTCCAGCAGGGCACACATGGCCAGGCTTCTCGGCGAGGCGGCCCGGAACAGCTCCCGGAGGCGGGCGCCGGTGTGGCCGGTGTCGATGATGTCCTCCACGATCAGGATATCCCGATCGGCCAGGGCCACGTCCGCCGCCTTGGTGAACCGCGGCTCAGACAGGGGAAAGCTGCCCACCCCGTAGCTCTCCATGGCGACGAAGTCGCTCTGGCACGGGATGGGGAGCGCCCGGCACAGATCCGCCCAGAAGATGGCCGCCCCCTTCAGGACGCAGATCAGCAGGAGGTCCCGGTCCGCGTAGTCCAGGGAGATCACCGCGGCCAGTTCCTGGATGCGGGCCTGGATCTCGGGCCCCGTGATCAGGGTCGGGCCCAGCCGGTGTCGCATGATGAATACCGCTCCAATGAAAAATTGGGTTGTCCTCCGGAAAACTCGACTTCCACCAGACAGGCCGTGCCCCGCCCGCGGAAGCGGAAGTCTTCCGCGATCCGGTGGCCCACCACCCAGGCGATCCGGTCTCCGGCGAAAAGCAGCGGGATCCGCCCGCGCTCCTGGCGGGGGACCTTGGCATCCACGAAGAAGTCCTGCAGCTTCTTCTCCCCCGACATGCCCAGGGGCCGGAAGCGATCGCCGGGGCGCCAGCCCCGCAGCGACAGCGGCCTTTGCAACAGGCGCGGGCTCAGGACCGCCCGCCAGGGGCTCCCATGTCCGGGTGGGAGGTGGTCTGGGGTGACCCGCCGCACCCGGACCCGGCACGCCAGGGGAGGCCAGGGGGTCCAGATGCCGGGCCGGAGCGGGACGTCGTCTGGCGAGTCCGCCACCGGACTCCGGCCCCGTGCCCGGCCACCCGGAGCCGCAGCAGCGGATGGCCCGATCCGGATCTCGGCGCCCTCCCGCCGCGCCTCGAACCCGCCCGGGAGCTGCACAACGGCATCCCGTGCCTGCAGGCGTCGCAGCGCCGCAAGGTGCCGCCGCGTCAGGGCGTGACCGCCCCGGCCCACCCACTGGAAGGCCGCCTGGAATGCGCGGCGTGCCACGGCCGGGGCAGCCGCGCGCAGGGCCGCCACGCCCAGCCCCACCGCGGGACCTGCCTCCCGCCGCGCTTCCTCCACGAGCGAGGCGGCCTGCCACGTGAGGGCCGCGTCGTCTTCGCGCAGCAGGGTCGCCAGCCTCGCCAGCGACTCGACGATGCGGGGGTTGTATTCCTTCGCCAGCAGGGGGAGCAGGCGGTGCCGGACGTGGTTCCGGCGGTAGGCATCCGAGGCGTTCGAGGCGTCCGTGCGGAAGGGAATATGCTGGGCCGCCGCGTAGGCCTCCACCTCGGCCCGCGCTACCTCGAGCAGCGGCCGGACGATGCGATCGCGAACCGGGGGGATGCCGCCGAGGCCCCGGGGTCCCGTCCCTCGCAGAAGGTTCAGCAGGACGGTCTCCGCCTGGTCATCCCGGGTGTGGGCCACGGCGATACGGGAGGCCCGCACCTCCTCTGCGATCGCGTCCAGACAGCGGTAGCGGGCCGCCCGCGCCCAGGCCTGGACCGACTCCCCGCGACGCCGCTCCGCGGGGGTCAGGCGGGCCACCGTGGCCCCCAGGCCCAGCCGGCCCGCCTCGGCCACGACGAAGGCCGCATCGCGGTCGGCCGCCTTGCCGCGCAGGCCGTGGTGCACGTGGGCCACGTGCAACCGGAGGCCGAGGCGGGCCTGGAGCCGCGCCAGCACCTGGAGGAGGACCATGGAATCCACCCCGCCGGAGACGGCCACCACCAGGCGCTCGTCGGGCGCCACCCCGGCGTCCCGGAGGGCGATTGCGACACGATTCACCAACATCACCCGAGGCATCTCCATCGCGATCCGCGCGCGCTTCCGCCGCGCCATCGCCTGGAGCTTAGTGAAGCCACCGGACGCCGTCAACGGAAATCCCGCGCGCTTGCGCGCCCCGGGTCCGCCCCAGATTCTCCTTGAAAGCGCGGCCTTCCCTCTGATATGGTCGGCCCGCCATGGAAGTGGAAAGCCCGGCAGCGCAGCAGACGGTCCTCGTGGTGGACGACGAGCGGTTCGTGCGCGAGTTGTGCGCGGAGATCATCGCCGCCGAGGGCTATCATGTCCTGGCCGCCGAAGACGCCGACGAGGGCCTGCGCCTGGCCCGGGAGGAGCCCGTGGGGGCCATTCTCCTGGACCTGATGATGCCGCGGATGAGCGGGTTCGACGCCCTCCAAATCTTCTCCAAAGACTTGCCCGACATCCCCGTGGTCGTCATGACCGCCCATTCGTCCCAGAGCCGGATCATCGACCTGCTCAAGCTGGGGGCCTACGATTTCGTGCCCAAGCCCTTCGAGCCCGATGATCTCGTCTACTCCGTTCGCCGCGCCCTGGAGCGGCACCGCCTGCTGACGGAGAACAAGCGGCTCGTGCGGGAGCTCCAGGCCCGGGTGGTGGAGCTGACCGCCGCCCAGGCGCGGACCCAGGAGCTGGCGCGGGCGCTCCAGGACCAGGTCCAGGCCCAGACGCTGGAGCTCAGCCGGGGCCGGCAGCTCACCGAGAACATCATCTCCCACATGGGCAGCGGCCTCCTGGTCACGGATCGGGAGGGGCGGATCTGGATGATCAACCAGCACGGCCAGGAAACCCTGGGGGTGACCGCGGGTGGGGTCGTGGGGCAACGCCTGCTGGAGCTGTTCCCCGATGCCGGGCCCCTCCTGGACGTGCAGGTCGGGTCCGTCCTGCGCGAGCTGGACTTGAAGTGCCCCGGCGGACAGACGGTCCCTCTGGGGTTCAACAACTCGCTCCTCCTGGATGCCGCCGGCCAGCCCGAGGGAACCATCGTCATCTTCCGCGACCTGAGCGATCTCCGGGCCATCCGGGCGGAGGTCCGGCGCAAAGATCGCCTGGCCGCCATCGGCGAGGTGGCCGCAGGCGTCGCCCACGAGATCCGGAATCCACTCTTCGGGATCAGCTCGGTGGCGCAGATCCTCATGACGGAGGTGAAATTCGATCCGGTGCACCAGGAATTGCTGGCGGCCATGCAATCCGAGATCAAGCGCCTGAACAGCCTGGTGGAGGATCTGCTGAACTACGGCCGGCCCGCCAATCTCCAGCGCGCCCCCCAGCTTCTGGAGCAGATCTGGGAGGAGATCCTGGGCCTGGCCAAGGAGGAGCTGGCCGGGGCCAAGGTGCACATCGCCCGCGAGATCGCCGGGGGCATCCCCCCGGTTTTGGCGGACGGAAACCAGCTGCGGCAGGTGTTCTTGAATCTCCTCAAGAACGCCATCCAGGCGACACCCCCGGGCGGCCGGATCACCATCCGCGTGCATCGCGTCCGCCGCTCCGCCCTGCCCGCGCCCGTGCAGCGCAGCTTGTTGCTGCTGGCGGGGGATGGGGATCCCTCCCGCGAGTACGTGGCGAGCGCGGTCACCGACACCGGGGTCGGTATCCCGGCGGCGGATCTGGATCGGGTCTTCGACCTCTTCTTCACGACGAAATCCACGGGGTCGGGCCTCGGCCTGGCCATCTGCCGGCGCATCGTGGAGGATCACGGCGGCGCCATCGGCGTCGAGAGCGCGGAGCAGGCCGGGAGCACCTTCACCATCGCGCTGCCGCTGCAAACTGGGTCGTAGTCCGTTCTGCTGGTTCGGGTTCCGGCGGGTCCTATGCCACCAACGGTCCTGATCGTCGACGACCAGCCAACCATCCGGAAGGGCCTCCGGCACCTGCTGGAGCGCAAGGGGTACCATGCCCTGGAGGCAGACAGCGGCGCCGCGGCGGTTCAGGCGGCCCAGGCGGAGGAGCCGGAGGTGATCCTCCTCGACCTCAAGCTCCCCGACGGGGACGGGCTGGAGGTCTTGGAGCGGCTCCAGGGCGTCTGCCCCGAGGCCGCGGTGATCCTGCTCACCGGGCACGGCAGCGTGGAGACGGCCGTCACCGCCATCAAGAAGGGGGCGGAGGATTTCCTCGAGAAGGATCCCAGCAGCCTGGAGGTGACCGAGGTCCGCGTGGAGAAGGCGCTGGAGATGCTGAAGCTCCGGCGCGAGAATCGCTACTACCGCCACCAGGTGCACGGGCGCGCCCCGGGCCAGATCCCCGGCGCCTCCCCCGTCATGCGCGAGCTGCACGCCATGGTGGACCTGCTGGCCAAGGCGCCGCAGACCACCGTCCTCGTCCAGGGGGAGAGCGGCTCGGGCAAGGAGCTGGTGGCCCGGGCCATCCACTACCGCAGCGCCCGCGCGGACAAGCCGTTCCTGGAGATCAACTGCGCGGGCCTCTCCGAGCACCTGCTGGAATCCGAGTTGTTCGGGCACGAGCGGGGCGCCTTCACGGATGCCAAGGCGCTGAAGCGCGGGCTGCTGGAGATCGCCGACGGCGGGACCCTGTTCCTGGACGAGATCGGGGACATGCCGCTCCCCATCCAGCCCAAGTTCCTGCGGGTTCTGGAGAACCGGACGTTCCGCCGGGTGGGCGGGACGCGGGACATCTCCGTGGATGTCCGGGTGATCACCGCCAGCAACAAGGACCTGGTGAAGCTGGTGGAGAAGCAGATCTTCCGGGAGGATCTCTACTACCGGTTGAAGGTGATGCCCGTGACGGTGCCGCCGCTCCGGGAGCGGGGGAACGACATCCTGGTCCTGGCGGACCTGTTCGTCCAGGAGCTCAACGCCACGCTGAAGAAGCGCCTTCGCGGCTTCAGCCCGGAGGCGCAGCAGGTCCTGCTAACCTATGCGTGGCCGGGAAATGTCCGCGAACTCCGAAACGTGACCGAACGGGGGATGATCCTGTGCCAGGGGGAAACGATCCCGGTCGCCTGCCTCCCGGCGGAATTGCAGCAGTTGGCAGGCGCCCTCCCCGCTTCTCCCGCTCCCCTGGCTGACAAGGGGCCTGCCAGGACACCGGACGCCGGCTGGTCCCTGGGGGCTCTCGGAACTCTGGAGGAGATGGAGCAACGCTACATTCGAGAGGTTCTGGCATCGGTGTCCGGAAACCGCAGCCAGGCGGCCAGGCTCCTCGGCATTTCCCGATCCACCCTCCAGGATAAGATCCGAAGATACGGCCTTTCGTAGCCCTCCACTTGGTACAGCGCTTGCTTCTCCCTGCTCCGGGGCGCCCGGAATCCGATTCCCGGTCGGTCCGGGTATCGGGACCCGTGGCAGAAAGCGGCATGCCGGTGTCCAGACGCATCCTGCTCGTAGATGACGAACCCACCATTCTTTTGGGCCTCACGCACGTCCTGCGGCGTGCCGGGGCCCACGTGACCCCCTGCCTGGGCCGGGATGAGGCCGAAGAGGCCATCCGGACCGGCGTCTTCGATCTGGCCCTCCTGGACGTCCGTCTTTCGGGCAGCGAGGGTCGGGCTGGTCTGGACCTTCTGGCCCTGCTCAAGGAGCGTTCCCCGCGCACCCACGTCATCGTCATGACCGCCTACGGCTCCGAGGAGATCCGGCGGGAGGCGATGGCGCGCGGGGCTGCCCACTACTGCGACAAGCCGCTCAACTTGGAGGTCCTGCTGGGGCTGGTGCGAGACCTTCCCCAGCTCTCCTCCTGCCAGTAACCCCGATCCTTCGGGCAGACAGAATTTCGGCTAGGCCAATTCGAAATTCGACATTCGAAATTTCCGGCTGAGGCCCCTCCCCGTGCCCCCCTGTGCCCCTGCCCCTCCGCCCCCTTGCCCACCCTTTACGAATCACGCTTTCCTGACGGGGAAACTTCCTCCCGAGAGAGGACGATCTCCCCGCCCTGGAGGTCCACCAGGATGTGATCCCCCTCCTGGAACTCGCCATCCAGCAGGCGGCGCGCCAGCGGATCCTGCACCAGTCGCTGGATCGCCCGCTTGAGCGGCCGCGCGCCGTAGACGGGATCGAAGCCCTCCCGGGCCAGGGACTCTTTCGCCCGGTCGGCGACACTGAGCTCGAGCTTTCGGGTGGCCAGCCGGCGCTGCAGGTATCCCAGCTGGATGCCCACGATCTGCTTGATCTGGCCCAGGCCCAGCCGGTGGAAGATCACCGTCTCGTCCACGCGGTTGAGGAACTCGGGACGGAACGTGCTCTTCAACAGGTCGCCGATCTTCTCCCGGATCTCCGCGTCGTCCAGGTCCTCCTGGATGTACTGGCTGCCGAGGTTGGAGGTCATGATGATCAGGGCATTCTTGAAATCCACCGTGCGCCCCTGGCCGTCCGTCAGGCGGCCCTCGTCCAGGAGCTGGAGCAGGATGTTGAAGACCTCGGCGTGCGCCTTCTCCATCTCGTCGAAGAGGATGACGGTGTAGGGCCGGCGGCGGACCGCCTCGGTGAGATAGCCGCCCTCCTCGTATCCCACGTAGCCGGGCGGCGCCCCGATCAGGCGGGCCACCGAGTGCTTCTCCATGAACTCGGACATGTCCAGGCGCACCAGGGCCCGCTCGTCGTCGAAGAGGAACTCCGCCAACGCCCGCGCCAGCTCCGTCTTGCCCACGCCCGTCGGCCCCAGGAACAGGAACGAGCCCAGGGGACGGTTCTCGTCCTGCAACCCGGCGCGGGCCCGCCGGATGGCGTTGCTGACCGCCATGATGGCCTCGGCCTGGCCCACCACCCGCTGCCGCAACCGGTCCTCCATGCTGAGGAGCTTCTGGGCCTCGGCCTGCAGCATCCTGGCGACGGGGATCCCGGTCCAGCGCGAGATCACCTGGGCGATGTCCTCCTCGTCCACCTCTTCCTTGAGCATCCGCTCCTGCCCCTCCAGAGCCGCCAAAGCGGCTTGCTCGGCCTTCAGTCCTTTCTCCAGCCCGACCAGAGTGCCGTAACGGATCTCGGCGACCTTGCCCAGATCGCCCTCCCGCTCCGCCTTCTCCCCCGCCAGCCGCGCCGCCTCGATCTGCTCCTTCAGGGCGCGGATGCGCTGGATGCTGGCCTTCTCCTTCTCCCAGCGGCCGCGGAGGGCGGCCTGCCGCTTCTCCAGCTCCGACATCTCGGCCTCCAGCCGCTCGAGCCGCTCCAGCGTGTCCGCGTCGCTCTCCCGCTTCATCGCCTCGCGCTCGATGCCGAGCTGGCGGATCTTCCGCTCCACCTCATCCAGCTCGGTGGGCAGGCTGTCGATCTCCATCCGGAGCATGCTGGCTGATTCGTCCACCAGGTCGATGGCCTTGTCGGGGAGGTACCGGTCGGTGATGTCGTATCGTTCGCGCAGGCCCCGCAGGATCGAGATGGTGTCCTCCACGCTGGGCTGGCGCACCACGATGGGCTGGAACCGCCGCTCCAGGGCGGCGTCTTTCTCGATGCGCTTCCGGTACTCGTCCAGAGTGGTCGCGCCCACGCAGCGGAGTTCCCCCCGGGCCAGGGCGGGCTTCAGCATGTTGCTGGCGTCCACCGCCCCCTCGGCCGCCCCGGCGCCCACCAGCGTGTGCAGCTCGTCAATGAACAGGACGACCCGTCCCGCGGCCTCCGTGACCTCCTTGAGCAGGGCCTTGAGCCGGTCCTCGAATTCCCCCCGGTATTTCGTCCCGGCCACCAGCGCCCCCAGATCGAGCGCCACGACCCGCTTGTCCTTGAGCGACTCCGGGACGTCCCCCCGGACGATGCGCTGGGCCAACCCCTCCACGATCGCCGTCTTGCCGACCCCCGGCTCCCCGATCAGGACCGGGTTGTTCTTCGTCCGGCGGGAGAGCACCTGGATCACCCGTCGGATCTCCTCGTCGCGCCCGATGACCGGATCCAGCTTGCCCTTCTGGGCCAGGTCCGTGAGGTCCCGGCTGTAGCGCTCGAGGGCCTGGTACTTGTCCTCCGGGTTGGGATCGGTGATCCGCTGGCCGCCCCGCATGGATTGCAGGGCCGCATAGACTGCGTCCCTGGTCACCCCGCTCGAGCGCAGAACCTGGAGCGCCACGCCCGAGGATTCGTCCAGGATCCCCAGGAGCAGATGCTCGACGCTGATGTATTCGTCCTTGAGGCGGCCGGCCTCTTCCTGGGCCCGCTTGAAGACCTCGTTCAGGCGCGGGGTCACGTAGACCTGGGCCGGGCCGTAGACCTTCGGCAGCTTCCCCAACTCCTGTCGAAGGGAGGCGGCGATCTGTTTGGGGCTCGCCCCGACCTTCTGCAGGAGGGGCGCCAGGATACCCTCGGGCTGCTCCACCAGGCTGAGGAGGAGATGCTCCACGTCAAGGGCCTGGTGCTGCATCTCCTCGGCAGTCTTTTGGGCGATCTGGATGACGTCCTGGGCCTTGACCGTGAACTGGTCGAACCTCACCTGAATACCCTCCGGGCCGTACGCCATAAATCAGTCACGCACAACGCAATATAAAACTTGAGCTACCTTCTGCCAAGTACAACTTTCATATGGTATGATGCGCCCGCCATGACCATCCCGCTCACCATCCTCCCGGCGAATCGCGAACTCCAGGTAGCGCCCGGGACCTCCATCCTCCAGGCCGCGCATGCCG
>JACPAT010000265.1 GCA_016180655.1 Candidatus Methylomirabilota bacterium
GGAGGCTCCCGAAGGCTTCAGGAGGACCGGGTTCATGTCCGCGTGGGGGATGAGCCGGGCGGCTTCCGCCTGGACCATCTGCGCCCGCCCGATCTCCCGCCCGTCCGGGGTCGCCCCCGAGTTGAGCGACATGTTCTGCGCCTTGAAGGGCGCCACCCGGAATCCGCGGCGCACGAGCAGCCGGCACAGCCCGGTGACCAGGAGGCTCTTGCCCGCGTAGGACGCGGTCCCCTGCACCATCAGGGCGCGCGCCGTCATGCCTTCGCCTCTCGCGCCCGCCGGCCTGTCTGCGTGCAACGCACAGGCAGGCACGCCGCCACGAAGTGCATCGGGAGGCTCGGCTGGCTCCCGAAGTGCTGGTGCACGTAGGTGGCCAGGACGCTGCCGCGGCGATACCCCTCGGGTCGCCAGGTGTCTCCGGGGGCCTCCGCGATTGCCAGGACCCGCGCGATGTCCGTCGGCATGGCCGTCATCCGCGAGCGATGAAACTCATGGCCGCGCGCCTCCGTGCCCGGCGGCCCCAGGCAGCAGGCCTGCTCGATCCGGACGCGAACGTAGTGGAGCGTGAGGCCGGCCGCGGGGAAGATGGCCTGCACGGGGAACCATCCCACCATGGGATGCCAGCGCCCCTCGGGATCCTGGATCGCCTCCGCCAGGTACATGAAACCGCCGCACTCGGCGTACACGGGGCCGGCCGTCGCGTGCGCCCGGATGTCCTCCCGCATGGAAACATTGGCGGCGAGGTCGGCCGCGTGAACCTCGGGATAGCCGCCGCCCAGATAGAGACCATCCAGTCCCTCCGGCAGCCTCGGGTCTCGCAGCGGGCTGAAGGGCACGAGGCTCGCTCCCGCGGCCTCCAGACGGGCCAGGTTCTCGGCATAGTAGAAGCAGAACGCCGCATCCCGCGCGACGCCGATGCGACAGCGCCTCCCAGGCGACGCCGGGGGAGGTGGCGATGGCGCGGGGGGAGCGGCCAAGCGGCTCGCTCCCAGCAACTGGTCCACATCCACATGGGCCTCGACCAGATCGGCGAGCCGTGCCACCCGCTCCGGATTCAGGGGCCCCGTCTCGGCCGTCACGAGGCCGAGGTGCCGCTCGGGGATCCGGACATCAGTCTCCCACGGGAGCGCCCCCAGGACGGGGCTACGACACATCCCCATCACGGCCTCCCGCAGCCACCCGGCGTGGCGCGGCCCGCCGACCCGGTTGAACACGACGCCCGCCATGCGAAGGCCGGGGTCGAATGTCTCGAACCCCAGGGCCGTGGCAGCCGCTGAGCGGACTGCGGCCGAGGCATCCACCACGAGAAGGATCGGCAACCCCAGCCACCGGGCGATCTCCGCGCTGCTGCCGCGGTCACTGCCCCCCTCCAGGCCGTCGAAGAGGCCCATGACCCCTTCCACCACTGCCACGTCGGCGTCGGCCGTGTGGCGCGCGAAGATCGCCTCGATCTCCGCCCGTGGAAGCAGCCACCCGTCCAGGTTGTGGGATGGGCGGTCGGTCACCGCCGCATGCAGGCCGGCGTCAATGAAGTCCGGCCCGACCTTGAACCCCTGCACGCGGAGCCCCCGGCGGCGGAGCGCCGCCATGAGCCCGAGCGTCACCGTCGTCTTCCCCACGCCGCTGGCGACCCCGCCAACGAGAAGACCGCGCATGATTACCTCAACGTCATTGAACGAAAAAGCCCCACTCCGCTTGCGGCGGAATGGGGCTCCAGAATCCAACAGTCCAGACGTGCGACGGACGGACCGATAGATGATGGGGCGCCCTTCCCCGCGGAAGGATCACGACACCCGGAAGGCTGAGCAGGTTTCCTGGCTCGCGGCTTGCCTTACTCTCTGCGCCTTCCCGTCCCATCTGGTGCGGAACAGTGGCCCGTGCAGATTTCAACGCCGCTCACAGTTGCGGGGCAGCAATGGATTTTCCCTGGCTCCCCTCCGGCCTGGAAGGAATCCGGGGATGCACCATTTTCCCTCGAGGGTCCCCCGGGCGGGGACCTCTCAGCCTCGGCTATTCAATTGTTCGGACTCATCCTCCCTGGATCAAATGGCCTGAATCAAACGGCCGGGGTGAACTCCATCGAAATGACGGCAGGGGGATTTCTAGTCGAACCCCCGGGAGAAGTCAAGGATTTTTCATCCGCTTCTTCAGACGAGTCGCGGCCTCCAGCAATTCAGTGGCATGCAGGAGCGGCGTGGTCGATCGGCTGGGCCCCCCGAGCATGCGGGCGAGCTCCTGGGCTCGCTCGGCTCCCTCGAGGGGCTGCACCGTGGTCTGCGTCCGGTCCCGCATGGTTCGCTTCGCAACGGTCACGTGGTGATCGGCGAAGCAGGCGATCTGGGGGAGGTGCGTCACGCACAGGACTTGATGCTGGCGGGAGGCCGCCACCAGCTTCCGCCCCACGATCTCAGCCGTGCCGCCCCCGATGCCTGCGTCCACCTCGTCGAAGACGAGGGTGGGGGTCTGATCCGCCGCCGCCAGGATCACCCGGATCGCCAGCATGGTCCGGGACAGCTCGCCGCCCGAGCCGATCTTGTGCAGAGGCTTCAGCTCCTCGCCGGGATTGGGAGAGATCAGGAACTCCACCTCGTCCTTCCCATGCGGGCCGAGCCCCGCCTCCCCCGGGGGGGCGGACGTCACCCGCACCTCGAAGGCCGCCCGGGCCATCCCCAGCTCCCGGATCTCTGCCAGGATCGCCTCCTGCAGCTTGGGCGCGGCGCGCCCGCGCGCAACCGAAAGCCGCCCGGCGCGGCCCGTGAGATCGCGCTGGGTCTCCGCCAGGGCCGTGTCCACCTCCGCCAGGCGGGCCCCCGACCGCTCCAGGCCCGCGAGGTCCTGCCGGACGCGTTCCAGGTGGTCCAGCACCTCGGCGGCGCTCCCCCCGTACTTCCGCTTGAGTTTCCCGATCTCGTGGAGTCGCGTCTCGATCACGTTCAGTCGCTCTGGGTCGAATTCGATCCGGCCCCGATAGTCCCGCAGGCCCCGGGCTGCCTCGCCGACATGCACGCCGCCCGTCTCCAGGGCCTCCAGGACCTCCCGGAGGCGCTGGTCGATGGACGCGGCCTCGCGTACCCGCGCCGCGATGGCGGCCAGGCGCTCCAGGATGGCCCCATCGGATTCCTCCAGGGCCAGGTAGGCCTGCTCCACGGCCGAGAACAGCCGCTCGTGGTTGTTCAGGATGGCCTGCTCGGCGGCGAGGGTCTCCTCCTCGCCGGCCGTGAGCCGCGCCGCCTCGATCTCGCGCCGCTGGAACTCCAGGAGGTCCTGGCGCTGGGCCCGCTCGCGTTCCGCCAAGAGCAAGGCCTCGCGCTCGCGCCGCAGGGTCTGCCACTGGACGAAGCGCTCGCGGTAGGCGCGGGCGTCCTCGCTCGTGCCGGCGTAGGCGTCGAGGAGCTCCCGGTGCCGGCGCGGATCCAGGAGCGGCTGCCCGGGGTGCTGCCCGTGGATGTCCACCAGGCATTCCGCCAGGGCGCGGAGCGTCGTCGCCGAGGTGAGCCGCCCGCTGGCGTAGGCCTTGGTCCGTCCATCCCGGAAGAGCTGGCGGCGCAGGACCAGGAACTCGCCGGGCTCCACGCCGATCCCCTCGGCCTCCAGGATGTCCAGGGCCCGCGATCCCCGGCCGGCCTCGAAGGCGGCCTCCACCGTCGCCTCCTCCGCCCCGGACCGCAGGAGGGTTTCGCTGCCCCGCGCCCCCAGCACGAGCTGCAGGGCGTCAATCAGGATGGACTTGCCCGCCCCGGTCTCGCCCGTCAGCACGTTCAGCCCGGGCACGAAGGTGACCGCCAACTCTTCGATCACGGCCACATTTTTGATCGTCAGCTCGCGGAGCATCCTGGCGATTGCGGCCGCCGCCGCGCGGCCCCGGGGCTCGCCCTAGCGCTCGCCCCATTTGAGCTTGGTGCGGAGCAACTCGAAGTAATTCAGCTTGGGGGATTTGATGAGGGCGATGGAGCGATCGGAACGCTGCAAGGCGACCACATCGCGGTGCCGGAGGGAGACACCCACCTGTCCGTCCACGGTCAGGTGAACGTCCTCGCCCGGCGACCCCTGGAGGATCTCGACCATGGCCGAATCGGGCACGACCAGCGGACGATTCGTGAGCGTGTGGGGGCAGATCGGGATGATGACCAGGGCCGGCAGAGAGGGGTAAATGATGGGGCCGCCGGCGGAGAGGCAATACGCGGTGGATCCGGTGGGCGTGGACACGATCAGGCCGTCGGCCCGGAAGGTGGCCACGTACTCGCCGTTGACGTGTGTCTCGAGATCCACGATGCGGGACAGGGCCGTCTTGGTGATCACGGCGTCGTTCAGCGCCTCGTAGCCGGCGACGACCTCGCCGCCACGCAGGACCCGCGCGCGGAGCGTGAGGCGCCGGCTCACGGCGAACCGGTCGCGCAGCACCGCCTCCAGCGTCGGAAACAACTCGTCCAGCGTGACCTCGGTGAGGAATCCCAGACCGCCCAGGTTGACGCCCAGGATCGGCACCTCGCGGGACCCGATCAGCCGCGCCACGGACAGGAGGGTTCCGTCCCCGCCCAGGACGACCAGGAGGTCCGCCCGGGCCACCACCTCGGCCCGGGTGAGGCCCGCTCCCGCCTCCGGACAGATCGTCGCCGTCTCCTGGTCCGGCACCACCTCGCAGGCCCGCTCCCGCAGCCAGGTGACCAGGTTCCGGAGGACGGGCTCCGCCTCCGGCTTGTTGGGCTTGGTGACGATGCCGATGCGGCGCACGGATCTCCCCTTTAGGTCGGATTATTCGCGAACATGTTCGCGAATAATCGCGGGGAATGACCAAATTCCAATGCCCAATGACCAATTGCGGATGGTAGTTCCGTGACGCCCCGTGACGGCGCGCCCTGCGCGCCGACCATCATTGGTCATTGAAAATTGGTCATTGGTCATTTGATCCGGAGAATTCACGGGTCCGTTCGTGAATAATGCGGATCAGGAAGTGGACGGCTCGACGGCCGCGGCGATCAGGGCCAGCACGTCCCGCTGGACCGATCCCCCGGCGAGATACACCAGGAACTCCCGGTTCCCCATGGGCCCCAGCAATGGGGACGCCGTCATCCCGGAGACGCGGAGCGACAGCTCTTGGGCCACGTGGGCGACGCGCTCCAGGGCGGCCCGGTGCTGGGCCGGATCACGGACGACGCCTCGCTTCCCCACCTGGCCCTTCCCCACCTCGAACTGGGGCTTCACCAGGGCCACGATCTCGCCAGGAGGATGGAGCAACCGGACCACGGCCGGCAGGACGAGCGCCAGCGAGATGAAGGAGACATCCACCGTGGCCAGATCCGGGCGGACGGGAAGCCGGGCGGGATCCAGGTGTCGGATGTTCGTCCGCTCCAGCAGGTGGACCCGCGAATCCTGCCGCAGACGCAGGGCGAACTGCCCATAGCCCACATCCACGGCGATCACCTGGCGCGCCCCGGCCTGGAGCAGGCAGTCCGTGAATCCCCCCGTGGATGCGCCGACATCCAGGCAGACGCGCCCGCGCGGATCCAGCCCGAAGACGTCCAGGGCATGGCGCAGCTTCACCCCACCCCGGCTCACGAACGGGTGGGACGGGCCAACGACCTCGAGGGGCGTCTCGGCCGGCAGCAGCGCCCCGGGCTTCTCGACCCGACCGGTCGCCGTCCGGACCTTCCCGGCCAGGATCAGGCGAGAAGCCTCCTGCCGGCTGGCGCACAGGCCCCGCTCCACCAGGAGGAGGTCGGCGCGCCCCCGCCTCCTGACTCTCGGCTCTCGGCTCGCGGCTCTCAGCTCATTCCCATTGGTCATTGTTTTCAGTGTCGTCGGCTCCCGACGAAGTCAGCCAGCGCGAGAAGCGTGGCTCCCTTCTCACCCAAGACGCGCAGCGCGTCCTTGGCCTCCTGCAGCAGGTGGGCGGCCTGTCGCCGGGATTCCTCCAGGCCCATGACGGCAGGGTAGGTCGCCTTCTTCCTCCGGAGGTCGCTCCCGGCCGTCTTCCCCATCTCCGCGCTGGCGCCCTCGATGTCCAGGATATCGTCCACGATCTGGAACGCCAGCCCCACGCGCTCAGCGTACCGGGTGAGGGCCTGCAACGGCTCCTCCCCCGCCCCGCCGGCGATCCCCCCCACCCGGACCGACGCGCGGATCAGGGCGCCGGTCTTGTGGGTGTGCAGGTACAAGAGCGTCGGACGATCGATCTCGCGACCCTCGGCCAGGATGTCCATCGCCTGCCCGCCGACCATGCCGCGGCTCCCCGCCGCCTCGGCGATCTCGGCGATGACCTGGAGGCGACGGGCCGCCGGCACCCGGGTCGGCACCGGGTCGGCCAGCACCTGGAACGCGTGAGTGAGCAGCGCGTCGCCCGCCAGGATGGCAACGGCCTCGCCGTACACCCGGTGGCAGGTTCGCCGGCCCCGGCGGTAATCGTCGTCGTCCATGGCCGGGAGATCATCGTGAATCAGCGAGTAGGTGTGGACCATCTCCAGCGCCACGGCAGCAGGCATGGCATCCTCCGGATGGCTCCCCACCGCCTCGCAGGCGAAGAGCGCCAGGAGCGGGCGAAGGCGCTTGCCACCGGCAAAGACGCTGTAGCGCATCGCCTCGTGGACCTTGGGCGGATGGTCCCCCTGCTGCGGGAGCCACCGTTCCAGCGCCTCGTCCACCTGCCGCCGACGCTCGGCCATCAGGGCGGCCAGATTCCCGGCCGGTTCCGGCTCACCCATGGACCTCACCCTCGTTTCCCGGGTCGAAGGGGACCTCCTGCTCCGTCCCCTCCGGGGTCCGCGTGAGGAGGTGGACGCGTCGCTCCGCGTCCTCCAGCCGCGCCGCGCACAGGCGGGTCAGCCGCACCCCCTCTTCGAAGGCGCGGAGCGCTTCCTCCAGGGGCAGATCGCCCGCCTCCAGGCGGGCGACGAGGGCCTCGAGCTGGCTCAGGGCTTCCTCGAAAGTCGGCTCGCCCATCTACGCGTCCCCCACCCATCCTTCCGGAGGGGTCCCCGGAAGCGCGCCCTGCACCAGACACCGGAGCTCGCCGCGGTGGAGGCGGACCGCGACCTCCGACCCGACCGCGGCGTCCGCGGTCGCCTTGACGATGTGCCGGTCAGGCAGGCTGAAGCAGATGCTGTACCCCCGTGCCAGGATCGAAAGCGGGGAGAGCGTCTCCAGCTTCCCCGCCAGGACCTTCAGCCGCTCCTGCCGGAGCATCCGCGCCAGGTCCCACCAGGCGAGGAGGCGCTGCCGGAGGCCCTGGAGCCGTTCCGCCTGGCGCCGCACCTGGGCCACTGGACTCAGCACGCCGAGGTGACGCGCGAGCATCTGGACGCGCGCGCCCCTGGCGGCCAGCAGGGATTCCACCGCGGCCAGGGCCCGCCCTAGGAGCTCGTCCACGCGCTGCCGCAGCTCGTCCCGCTGCGCCACCACCAGCTCCGCCGCCGCCGAGGGGGTGGGCGCCCGCAGATCCGCCACGAAGTCCGCGATGGTCACGTCGGTCTCGTGGCCCACGGCCGAGATTACGGGGATGGGGCTCCGCGCGATGGCGCGGGCCACGATCTCTTCATTGAACGCCCACAGGTCCTCCAGCGAGCCGCCCCCCCGGGCCACGATCAGGACGTCCAGGTCCGGCCGGCGTCCCAGGTGGGCGAGGGCCGCCGCGATCTCCGGGGCCGCCGTCTCGCCCTGCACCTGCACCGGGAAGATCAGGATGGCCAGGCCGGGAAAGCGCCGCCCGATGACCGTGAGCATGTCCCGGATGACCGCCCCCGTGGGCGAGGTGATGATCCCGATCTTCCGGGGCAGGCGGGGGAGCGGGCGCTTGCGCGCCGGATCGAAGAGCCCCTCGGCCTCCAGCCTGGCCTTGAGCTGCTCGAAGGCGAGCTGCAGGGCGCCGACCCCTTTCGGCTCCATGAACTCGACGTTGACCTGGTACTCGCCGCGTCGCTCGTAGACCGTGACCGTGCCGAACACCAGCACGGCCATCCCGTCCTTGGGCGTGAACTTCAGCAGCCGGTTGTTCCCGCGGAACATCACCCCCCGGATCTGGGCCTCGGCGTCTTTCAGGGTGAAGTACATGTGGCCGGAGGTGTGATGCTTGAAGTTGGACAGCTCCCCCTCCACCCAGATGGCAGAAAAGCCGTCCTCCAGGACGGCTTTGACCTCGGCGGTGAGGGCGCTGACCGAATAGACGTGACGCGCGAGCTCTGTGACCATCGCGCCCTTGTAACACGCGTCCTTCGAAGTTGTCAAACCCTTTCCCTTTGCCAATTTCGGATTGCGGATTTCGGATTTCGGATTTGGGATCCACATTCGCCATCCGAAATCCGACATCCGAAATTTCCTTGGTCCGGTTCCGCTCCCGTGGTAGCGTCGCGCGGCTTCGAGGCCAAGACGGGGACCTCATGACGCGCGATGCACGGATCGGGATCCTTCAGGCGGTGGCGGCCACCGGGTTCTTTTCCAGCGGGGCCATCCTGGTTCGCTGGGCCCAGGATCTCTCTCCGGTCGAGGTGACCAGCCTGCGCCTGCTGCTGGGTGGCCTGATGGTCGCGGCGGCCGCCTGGGGCAGCGGGGAGCGGGTGGCGCTGGCCGGGGGCGAGCTGCGGCGCCTCATCCCCATCGGTCTCATCGCCGCCGTCCACTTCCTGACGTTCATCGGCTCTCTCTACTTCACCAGCGTGGCCCACAGCCTGACGCTGGTCTACACGGCGCCCCTCTTCATCGCGGCGCTGTCGCGAACGATCCTCCGCGAGCGGCTGCCTCGCCGGGCCCTCCTGGGCATCGCCCTGGGCCTCATCGGGGTGGCCGTCCTGGCCGGCTTCGAGCCCCGCCTTGCGGGGCGGATGTTGCTGGGCGACCTGCTCGCCGTGGGTGCGGCCGTGGCCTTCGCCCTCTATTCCCTCTACGGCCGGCGGGAGCGGGGGCGGATCCCCCTGCTCACGTATGCAAGCTGGGTCTATCTGATAGCCGGGGCCGCCACGGCGCCCTTCGCCGTCGGCCTCCTCGCCCGTCCGGTCAACGGCGGCGCTCTCGCCTCCATCTTTGCCATGGCGCTCCTCCCGTCCGCCCTCGGCCACACCCTGTACAACGCCGCGCTGCGGCGCCTGCACCCCAGCATCCCGAACCTCATCGCCGCGCAGGAGGTCACGGGGAGCATCCTGCTGGCCTGGCTCCTTCTGCATGAAGTGCCGGGCTGGAACGCCGTCGCGGGCGCCGGCATCACGCTGGTCGGCGTCGCCCTCGTGCTTCTCTAGGCCCTTGTCACTTCCGGATGGCTCGCGTATAAATAGCGGGGCGAGGAGGAACCATGCCCAAGCTCTACACCATCCACTGTCCGGCGGTGCCGGAACACCGGGTGGATTGGACCCCCATCCCGGCGGCGTACCAGGCGCTTCCCCTCATGGCGCCAGGCAAGCCGGGAAAGAACCCGGAACTCGCGCGGCTGCTCCAACGCTGCCCGAGCTGCGTGGTGCGCTTCCAGTTCGGACGATGAGCCCGGCAGACTTCCCCTCACCCTCCCCCTCCCCCTCCCGGGTCCCCCCGGGTGCGGGAGCGGGACGGGGCGGGGGGCGCTCGAATACGGGAACGCGTTGGCATCCGCTCTGGGAGCATGAGGCTGTTGCGAGACAGGCAAGGAGGAGATCCGTGAGGCATCGGTCACTGGCGGTGGGACTCTTGCTGACCCTGGTCGTCTCGGGCTGTGCCGCTTCATCGACCCTGGAAGGCTACCGGGCCAAGAACCAGGACGAGGCCCTGGTGGTCTCCATGCTTCTGAAGATTCCGAACGGGATCAAGGCCAGATCCGTGGAGATGATCTTGCAGCCGTACGCGGAGGACGTGTACGTGGGGAACTTTCAGAAATACCTGGGCGTGGCCAGCCCCACCGCCCCGCTCAGCATCTCGAAATCGGACCTCCGGTTCGTTTACGCCGAGGTCTTCCGGGGGGCCAAGGATGTCTCCATGGACGTCAAGAATTTTCGGATCAGCGTGAGCGGCGACCGGGCCGTGGCCGAGGCCCGGACGGAGCTGATCTACAAGATCGAGGCGGGACGACGCGAGGCGAAACAGCAGCTCTTCGTCAACGACGTCACCTGGCGCATGCGGCGCACCCCCGCCGGGTGGAAGATCGTGGAGGAGATCTGGCAGTGAAGTACGGGGGTCAGGGATTGGGGATTGGGGATTGGGGTTTCCGGACTGACCCCTGAGCCCCATCCCCCAACCCCTAGCCCCCAGCCCCTGCCTTAAGGGTTTTCTCTCCGTCCCCAGGCGCGGATCCCGTCCGGCGTCATCTCCACGCTGAGGGCCCCGTTCAGGTCGGTCCGGAGCAGCCGGACTCCCTGCGCTCGATAGCGCTCCACCACCTCCGGGTGCGGGTGGTTGAAGCGATTCCGATAGCCGACCGACACCAGGGCCACCTCCGGCCGGACCGCCGCGAGGAAGGCGGCCGCGCTGGAGGTCCGGGACCCGTGGTGGGGCACCTTCAACACCTGCGCTCGAATCGCCCCGCCCTCCCGTAGCAGGGCCGCTTCGCCTTCCCGCTCGATGTCGCCGGTGAGGAGGGCGGCCTGACCCCCCATGCCGATCCTGAGGACCAGCGAGGCGTTATTGGGCCGGGACGACGAGGCGGCGCCGGCACTGCCCTGCGCGATCCGCCTCGTCCCGGATCGCGGGTGGAGGGTCTCGATGGTCGCGTCTCCCCAGCGAACCGGGGGCGACCCGGCGGACAGGATCCGGTGCGGGATCCGTCGCTCCCGCAGGTATTCCTGGACCCAGAGGAAGGTGGCGGACGGGCCCGGGGCATCCCCGCTCCACACCTCGCCGACGCTGAAACCTCGCAGGATGGCGGGGGCCCCACCGATGTGATCGGCCTGGGGATGCGTCAGGACAAGCACGTCCAGGTGCCCGACCCATTCATGCAGGAGGAACGGCGTCACCACCCGTGCCCCGATGTCGAAGCGGCCGCCCGGCAGACCGCCGACGTCCACGAGCATGCGGCGCTGCCCCGGCAGCTCCAGGAAGATGGCCTCCCCCTGCCCCACGTCCAGGAGCGTCATCCGCACCCTGGGATCCCCCTGGAGGGGATACAGTCTCAGCATCACCTGCAGAACCAGGAGAAGGCTGCAGAGGAGCGCCAGCCAGCGCGCGAAGCGGCGATGCGGCGCCTGTCCGTCTCTTGCGATCCCGGGCGGAACCGCCAGCAGGCACATGGCCCCGAGGGCGTAGTAGGTCACCAGCATCCCCGGCGTGGGCGTATAGACCCGCAGGCTGCTCCACGGCCAGGCGGCGAACCACCGGGCCAGGCCGAAGAGAAGGTCCACGAGCCACCCGTTCAGGTCGTTCAACCAGGGAAGACCGGCCGGCGTCACCAGGAGCAGGGCGCTGGCGGCGGTGCCCAGGGCCGTGATCAGGCCGCTCAGCGGAACGATGGGAAGGTTGGCCAGGACGCCCACCGGCGCCACGCGATTGAAGCTGCTCGCCAGGATGGGCAGCGTCATGGCCGTGGCCGCCAGGGTGATCACCACCGACTGGAGCGGCCACCGGAGCGGGCGGGGAAGAGCGGCCATGGCGCAGACAGACCGGGGCAGGACCAGGAGAATCCCGAGGGTCGCCAGGTAGGTGAGCTGGAAGCCGACGTCGAAGAGGAAGCGCGGATTCCACCAGAGGAGGGCCAGGGCCGAGAGGGCCAGGCTGTTCAACACGTCACCCCGGCGATCCAGGATCACCGCCAGCAAGTAGGTATCCGCCATCACCGCGGCCCGAATCACCGAGGCGCTGGCCCCCGCCAGCGCGGCATACAACGTCACCAGGAGGGCCGAGGCCACGGCGGCGAGCCGCGGTGAGGCCCGCAATAGCCGGAAGATGCCGAAGAGCGTGCCGGCCAGGAGGCTCACGTTCAGGCCGGAGATCGCCAGAATATGATACGTCCCCGAATCCAGGAAGGCCTGATTCATCTCCGCGGAGAGCCCGGACCGGTCACCCAGGACCGTCGCCTTGAGCAGCCCCGCCTCGGGCGGCGGCATGGCGGCGTCCAGTCGCCGCAGGAGCAGGCTTCGCATGTCGAAGACGGCCCCCAGGATCGTGGAGCCGCGGGAGGCGCGCACCACCTCCACCGGGTCTCGCGTCCACCCCTCCAGGCTGATCCCCTGGGTGGCGAGATAGGCGGGGTAATCAAACGCCCCGGGATTGTCGAAGCGCCTCGGGCGGCGCAGCGGGAAGGTCCCCCGAACCTCGTTTCCGTACGCCGCATCCGGCGGCTCGCCGATCACGGTGAGCCGGGCCCGCCCCGTCGTCGCGATCCACGCTTCCCCCAGGCGGAGCCGGCTGACCTCCACGACGAAGCGGGTGCGCTCGGGATCCCCCGTGTCGCGGGCCTCGGCCGGGCGCGGGTCCGGCGGGCCGACGACCCAACCCTCCAGGGGCATGGGCGAGGCAAGCTGCGCTTCTGGAATCCGGCTCAGGTGGTGGGCCGGATCCCCGAAGAGCGCCACCGCCATGGCCTGACCGCCCAGGCCGACGAAGAGGAGGATCACACCGGCGGAGAGGAGGCGGCGCATCCCTTTCCACCAGGCCCCCCCGCCCAGGAGGAGCAGGATCGCCACCGCCGTCGTCCACGCTGCCGGTCGCAGAGCCAGGGCCTGCTCCAGGGCGATCCCGATGCAGAAGCCCGCGGCCAGTGGGAGCAGGGGCCGGGTGGTCCCCGCATCCCAGGAGCCGCCGGCTGGGTCAGCTCCGGCGCCCGGCGGCGAAGGATCGTCGAATCTCATCGCGTACTGCCCCCGGTGAAAAACTGCTGGTTCGGGTGTGGCGGCTGGAGTAGAATCCCCCGGCCGTACCCCACTCACCGGTGAGGGAACCGATGACGTTGCTGGACCGCGCGATCCTCAAAGAGATGACCGTGGCCTTCATCCTGGGCCTCATGGTCTTCACCTTCGTCCTGCTGACGAACAAGATCCTCCGCCTGGTCGAGCTGATCGTCAACAAGGGCGTCGGGATTCCGACGGTCTTCCAGCTCTTCCTGTACATCCTGCCCTACTCGCTGGTGGTCACCATCCCCATGTCGGTCCTCCTGGCCACCCTGGCCACCTTCACGCGCCTCGGCACGGACGGCGAGATCCTGGCCCTGCGCGGGGCCGGGCTGAGCCTCAGCCGCCTCACCCGGCCGGCCGTGGGGTTCGGCCTCGTCGCCTCCGCGCTGACCCTGGTCATCACCATCTGGATCCTGCCCTTCAGCAACCATGCCTTCAAGAACCTGGTCTTCCAGATGACGCATCAGCAGGCCACCGTGGGGATCCAGGAGGGCGTCTTCAACAGCGAGTTCGAAGGGCTCATTCTATACGTGGAGCACGTCGACCCCAAGACCTCCCGCCTGGAGGGGGTCTTCCTCGTGGACAACCGGAACCCTGCGGAACGCAGGGTCATCGTGGCGCGCAATGGCCAGTTCATCCCCGACCCACAGAACCTGCGCATGGGGCTCACCCTGAGCCAGGGCTCCATCCACCTGTCGGCCGCAGAGCTGATGGGCCGCTATCGTCTGCTGACCTTCTCCGAGTACCAGCTCAGCGTGGACGTGGGCCGGAGCCTGGCCGACCCCATGCAGCGGCCCCTGGGCGAGCAGGAGCTGACCCTGGCCGAGCTGCGCCTGCGGGCGGCTGACCTGCGGGCGCAGGGGCGAAACTATCACCCTCCCCTGGTCGAGTTCCACAAGAAGTTGGCCATCCCCATCTCGTGCGTGCTGTTCACCTTGGTCGGGGTCCCGCTGGGGAGCCGGATCCGGAAGGGAGGGCGGGGGCTCAGCCTGGTCATCTCGGCGGCCACTGCCCTGGGCTACTATATGCTGATCGTCGCGGGGGAAGGGATGGGCGACCGCGGTCTCATCCCCGAGGCCCTGGCCATGTGGCTCCCCAATCTCCTCATCGCCCTCGGGGGCGGCCTCTTGCTGGTCCGGGGGGAGTGCTATCCCGCCACCCTTCGCGAGGCGCTCTTCGCACCAGCGCCGAGCGCCCCGGCCCCCGTGCCGCGGTCCTGACTGTCATGCGTCTCCTGGATCGGTACATCGCCCGCGAGTCCCTGAAGATCCTCCTGTTGTGCCTGGTGGTCTTCATGGGAGTCTACGTCATCGTGGACCTCTTCGAGAAGTTCTCTCGGTTCCTGGAAGCTCGGGTGGCCCCGACCCTGATCCTGCGGTATTACCTCTTCCGTCTCCCCAGGATCTTCACCGAGGTCTTGCCCGTGGCCGTCCTGTTGGCCGGCCTGCTCAGCCTGGGCAGCCTGGCCCGGCACAACGAACTCCTGGCCATGAAGATGGGCCACGTCAGCACCCTGCGGATCGCCCTGCCCTGCATCGCCCTGGGGCTGACGGCCAGCCTGGCTGCCTGGCTCACGACCGAGTACGTGGCGCCGCGGACCAGTGAGCGCGCACTGAACATCGAGCGGACGGAGGTGCGGCGCCTCCCCGCACATCGCATCACCCGGGACAGCGACATCTGGTATCGCGCCAAGGGGAATCGCTTCGTCCACATCTCCCTGATCGAGAGCCAGTCCCGCCTCATCCGGGGCATGAGCATCTTCGACCT
>JACPAT010000266.1 GCA_016180655.1 Candidatus Methylomirabilota bacterium
GGGGGAAACTCTTCACCGATGACCTGAAGAAGGCGGCGTTCAACGACGCCAAGGGCAAGGCCGCGTTCCAGTTCATGCACGACCTGATCCACGTGCACAAGGTCGCCCCCCCGGTGATGACCGATCTCAACAAGGCCTTCCTGACGAAGCAGGCGGCGATGATCTGGATCGGACCCTGGCTGATCAACAGCACCCTCCGGCAGGAGGGACTCAAGGCAAAGACGGCGCCCTTTCCCCGCATCTTCGGCAAGTATGCCTCCTGGGGCATGGGGCACCAGATGGTCCTGGGGAAGCAGCCAGACCGCGCCAAGCAGCAGGCGGCCATGAAGTTCATCAAGTACATGAGCGAGAACAGCATGACCTGGGTGAAGGGTGGCCAGGCGCCGGCGCGCCTCTCCATCCTGAACGGCGCCGAATTCAAGGGGATGAGCCTGTGGCACGCCTTCACCCCGGGGATTCAACCGCAGGAAGGCTGGGTGATCAACCCGCCGATCCTGCAGCAGACGAAGATCTTCACCCACGACCCGGCCAGCCCGCTGGTGAGCGCGTGGGAGTCCATCGTGCAGAAGCGCAAGACCGTCGAGCAGGCACTGACGGATGCCGAGGCCGCCGTCAACAGAATCCTGTCGGAGCCATAACCGACGCCGATGCGGACGGGGGGCACGGGCGGCTCACGGCGACCGCGGGGGCGGGGGAGCGAAGCCTCTCTCGCCCCTTACCTTTTCCTCGCCCCGTACCTGGCGGTGCTCCTCCTGTTTTTCCTCTTGCCGGCCCTCTTCAGCGCCGTCATGAGTCTCACCAACTGGCGCATCGTGGGCGCGCCGGGGTTCGTCGGCCTGCACAACTACCGGCGTCTCCTGAACGACCCGCTCTTCTTCACGGCCCTCCGGAACACGACGGTCTACACCCTGACGATCGTCCCCACCATGGCCCTGCTCGGGTTGGGGCTCGCGGTCCTCTTGAACCAGCGCCTGCGCGGGCGCGTGGCGACGCGCCTCTCCGTGTTCGCCTCCTACGTGATCATGGTCTCGGTGGTGGGCATCATCTGGCGGTGGATCCTGGATCCCACCGGAGCCGGGTTGTTGAATTTCTATCTGGCGAAGCTGGGGCTCGGGCCTGTCCCCTGGCTGGCGAGCCCGGACACCGCCATGCTCTCCATCATCCTCGCCACCATCTGGTGGACCGCCGGCTACAACATGGTAATGTATCTGGCCGGCCTGCAGGAGATCTCCCACGAACTGCGGGAGGCGGTCCGGATCGACGGGGCCAATGCCTGGCAGGAGTTCTGGTACCTGGTCCTGCCGTCCCTCAAGCCGGTGACCTTCTTCGTCGTGGTGGTGTCCATCGCCAAGTCCTTTCAGGTGTTCGGCCAGGTCTACGTCATGACCCAGGGGGGTCCCAGCAACAGCACCCTGACCATCGTGAACTATCTGTACGTCGTCGGGTTCACCTGGTATGAGATGGGATACGCCGCGGCCATCGCCTACGCGCTGTTCGGCCTCTTGTTTGCCGTCACGCTGGTTCAATTCCGCCTGGTGTCCCGCGAGGCGGGGGGCGCCGGGTTCGTGCGGGGGGATCTCCTGGTCCGCCTCGGCCTCTACGTGGTGATGGCCCTGGTCCTGGTGGCCTGGCTGGCCCCCCTTGTGTGGGTCGTTTCCACGTCGCTGAAGCCCGAGGGGCAGATCCTCACCCTCGCCCCCCGCTGGATCCCGAAAACCTTCACCCTGGAGAATTACCTGGAGATCTTCCAGAAATACCGGCTGGAGCGGTGGTTGTGGAACAGTCTCCTGGTGGCGGGAGGAGCCACCCTGCTGGGGCTTACTGCGAGCATCCCCGCCGCCTACGCCTTCGCCCGGATGCGCTTCCGGGGGGAACAGTGGCTGTTCCTCCTGGTCCTGTCCACGATCCTGGTCCCGGTGCATATCACCATGGTGCCCCTGTTCATCGGCTTGGCCAAAGTGAAGCTGGTGGACACCTACTTCAGCCTGATCATGCCCACGGTGGCCAACGGCTTCGGGGTGTTCCTGCTGCGGCAATTCTTCCAGGGCATCCCCCGGGAGCTGGAGGAGGCTGCGGTCATTGACGGGGCGAGCCGGGTCGGGGTCCTGCTGCGGGTCGTGGTTCCGCTTTCCCGGCCGGCCATCACCGCGGTGGCCATTTTCCTTTTTCTCCTGAGTTGGAACGACTTCATGTGGCCCCTGATCGTCACCAACAGCGACGCCACCCGGACCCTGCCCGTCGGCCTGGCGACTGTCCTGGGGGGTGGAACTGTCAGCGGTCAGTCCATCGCCTACTACGGGATCAGCATGGCCGGCGCCGTCCTGGCCAGCATCCCGGCACTGATCATCTTCCTAGCCTTGCAGCGGTATTTCGTCCAGGGGATCACCTTTACCGGTCTGAAGGCCTGAGCCTCTTCGCTCAAGGTGGCGCCTCCTTGCAGCCATGCCCGAACACCTGATCGCCGTTGACGTCGGCACCACCGCGGCCAAGGTGGGCCTCTTCACCCTGGGCGGCCGGCTCCTCGCCCAGGCGTCCAACCCCTACCCGGTCCGGCATCCGGGTCCGGACATGTGGGAGCAGGACCCAGCCCATTGGTGGCGCGCCGTTCGGAACGGCATCGTTGCCGTTACGATGCGTGGCCGCGTGCGTCCCCAGACCGTCCGAGCCGTGGCGGTGTCGGGGCAGACACCCACCCTGGTGCTGGTGGACGCCCGGGGGCGGGCCGTCCGGCCCGCCATCCTGTGGCGAGACGCGCGGGCAGTCGATGAGGCGCGGTGGCTTCAAGCAGAAGTCGGGCCAGAGCGCCTGCGGGCGAGCCTGGGAATGGATCTGCCCATCGAGCCAGTCTACGCCCCGGCAAAGCTACTGTGGCTCTTCCGGCATGAACTCGGGGGCCTCCGCCGCACCGCAGCGATCCTGCAGCCCAAGGATTTCATCAACCTGAAGCTCACGGGGGAGACGGCGAGCGATCCTTGGTGTTCCAAGGGAATGGTGCATGTCGAGTCAGGGGCGACGGATCCAGGGTACCTGGAAATCTTTGGCCTGCGACCCGCCCACATCCCCCGCATGCAGGGAGCGTCCCAGGTCGTGGGACAGGTGCGGCCTGGCCCCGCCAGAGAGCTGGGCTTGGCGCCAGAAGCCCAGGTCGTGACGGGATGGAGCGACGCCCTCTGCGGGATACTGGGGACGGGGGCCTTTGCCAGCGAGGCCGCCTTCAACCTCACGGGCACCTCGGAGATCGTCGGCCTCTCGACCGAGACCACGCCGGCGCCCGAGCCCCGACTCCTGTCCATCCCGCGCGCCGTCGTCGGGGGATTGGCCGTGGCCTACGGCCCGAACAACTGTGGGGGGAGCACTCTGGACTGGTTCCTTCGATTGTTTCACGATGGCTCCAGGATGCAGGCGCCTGCCCGGGAGGCCATCATCCGACGCGTCGCCCGCCGCCCCCCGGCTCCCGGTCTCCTGTTCCTCCCTTACATCTATGGCGAACGGGCCCCTCTCTGGGACCCGCAGGCGCGCGGCGCGTTCATCGGGATCGAGGCGAGCCACGGCTGGGAGGATTTCTGCCGGGCGGTCCTGGTGGGCGTGGCCATGAGTGCCCGCCACGTGTTGGCGGTTGCCGCGGGCGCCACCGGCGCCGCGATCCGCAGTGTCCGGGTCGGGGGCGGGGCAGCCACCTCGATGGGATGGAACCGGATCCGCGCCGACGTGTTCGGGGTCCCGGTCCAGCAGCCCGTCCTCACCGAATCCAGCCTGCTGGGCGCGGCCATGCTGGGGGCCATCGGAATCGGCGCGTACGCCGGGTTCGCCGAGGCGAGCCAGGCCATGGTGCGGACGGGTTTCGTATTGGAACCTGACCGGGCGCGCGCCACCACCCATGACGAGGCGTTCGGTCGCTTCAAGGCGGCCTACGTGGCCACGCGGGATCTCGTCCATCCCGCGGCGGGGTAGTCCGAGACAGGCCGGGAGCAGACGCCGAGCCCCTGCATGTGGATCCCGGATAAAGGGGACCCGATGCTCACCTCTGCGCTCCGACAGCAGCTCGCCCTCACGACCTCCTCGACGATTGCCGATGTCCTCGACGGCCATGGCCTGCGGGGCTACATGTCCGCGGCTCTCAAGGCGATCGGGCCGTGCAAGATCGTCGGAGAGGCCGTGCCCGTGCTGAAGGTCCCGACGGCTGCGTCCGTCCCGGACACGCCGATGCACGAACTTCTGGGGGGATTACCCGCTGGATCTGTGGTGGTCGTCGGGTGCTCCGAACCTGCAGAGTGCGCCTTGTGGGGAGGCTTGATGACGGTGGCGGCAAAGCAGAGGGGAGCAGTGGGGGCCGTGGTGGATGGCTACGTGCGGGACGCCCAGGAAGTGCTCGCCGAGGAGTTCTGGATCTTTGCACGCGGAACGAGTCCCGGGACCTCCCGGGGGCGGTTGCGGACGGTGCGGCCGGAGGCCGGCGTCACCTGTGGCGGAATCCTGGTGAATCCCGGAGATATCATTGTAGGTGACACGGACGGGGTGGCGGCCATACCTCGCGACCTCGTGCAGGAGGTTGCCGCCCAGGCCCTCGCCCTCGACCAGCGCGATCGCAGGGTGGCGGACCTGTTGCGACAGGGCGTGTCGGTGCCGGAGGCCTTCCGTCTGAGGCAATAAGTACTGATAGTGAATTGCTTTTGGGCCGCACGGCCCTGGTAGCGTCGCCAGCCCGGGGCAGCCCCGCGCATCCCCGGGGAACAGGCGGAGCATGCCGCAGCCAGGGGGCCGTGTCAAACCAAAAGCGGGGGGTGGATCAGCTCCGGGTCGATCGAAGGGGGCGGGACGACCTCGACCTTAAGCCGAATGTCGGGGTACTTGGCGTGGAACCGCTCCACGTTCTTGGCCAGGGCGTTCGCTGGCGGTGTGCCGTCCCCGGGTTTGATGAAGTCCCAAGAGAAGATCTGCGTCGCGGACAGCCCGACGACCGGGACCATCAGGCCGAGTATCACTAGGGCGCAGGTCAGGGTTCGCACGATGCGCATGGCTTATCCTCCTTCCACCCATCTTGTCCAGTGATTTCCCCGGAATGCCTTGTTCCCTCGACGCTCGGATCTCGATGGGCCGGCGTGGGGTCACCGCATTGGCGGACCCAGCTCCACCCACTGCCCCTGTTCGGCAGACCGATACAACGCCTCGATGATGACCAGGGCTTTCCGGGCCTCCACGCCGTCCACCAGGGGCGGCCGGCCCTCGCGCACGGCCGCGACGAAGTCGAGAATCTGTTCCGCGTGGGGTTCCGGCGAGACCTGGCTGGGTACCGTCGCCTCCTGCTCGTGGTAGTGTGACGCGTAGAGGGCCCACCGCTCCGGAAGGCTGGATGGCCGATCCAGGCTGCTGGACCAGAAGGCGAGGTTCCCCCGGCTGTCGAAGATCGCGGCGGTCCCGCGGTCGCCGTGGACTTCCAGCTCGGGCGGAAACTCGGGGACCGCGGCCGTGGTTGCCTGCAGGACGGCACTGGCGCCGTTTTCCCACTCGAAAAAACCCAGGGCCACGTCTTCCACCTCGACCGGTTGGACGACCGTGGCGGTCCGGCCCAACACGCGCCGGGGCATGCCCATCACCCACTGGAGGAGGTCGAGGGTGTGGATGGCCTGGATCATGAGGACGCCGCCCCCCGCCTCGTCCTTCTGGGCGCGCCAGGGCGCTCTCTGGTAGTACTCGGCAGACCGCCGAAGCTTCACCGAAACCGAGGCCAGGAAGATGCGTCCCAGCGACCCGTCCTGCACCGCTTGCCTGAGGGCGCGGGCGCCTGGCGTGAACCGGTTCTGGAAGATGGCCGCCAGAGTCACCCGGTGGGCCCGGCACACGGCAATCATTTCATCGGCTGCTGCCACGGTGTGGGCCATGGCCTTCTCAACCAGGACGTGCTTGCCTGCCCGGGCCGCGGCCCGGACCGCCGGGAGGTGGAGATGATGGGGGGTGAGGATCGCCAGGGCATCCACCGGCGCTCCCGCCAGGAGGGCCTCGGTGCTGTCATAAACCCCGGGGATGCCGAACCGCTCCGCAAGCGCCTTCGCCCGGGCCGGATCCACGTCTGCCACGGCGACTGCCTGGACATCCGGGAGCATGCGCATGGCGAGGATGTGGGTCTCCGCCACTCCCCCCGCGCCGATCAATCCGAACCGGAATGGCACGTCTTCGATCCCCTCAGGACAGCAGGCCCTTGAGGAAGGCCGCACTTCGCCGGAAGGCCTCCTCCTCGGAGGGCAGCTCGTCGGGATACCACCGCTTCTCCAGCTCCAGCGATAGCCAGCCGTCGTACCCGGTGGCCCGGAGCGCCGGGAGGATCTGCCTCCAGGGCATGATCCCCTCGCCAGGCACCGCGGTGATGATGGATCGGCCCTCGGCCGGCATGAAGGCGACGCCGCCGCCCGCGGAGCGATCGCGGCCCGCCTTCTTGACGAAGTCCTTCACGTGGGCGTGGACGATCTGCCCCCGCTGGAGCCCCAGCGCCTCGGCGAAGTCCTCCTGCTGCATGTGGGACAGGTTGGCCTGGTCGTACAGCACCCCCACGTTAGGCAGGTTGACCGCGCGGACGACCTCCATGGTCGCCTTGGCGCTCACCGTCATCGTCGTCTGGTGATTCTCCACGGCAAGTTTCACCCCGGCCTGCCGCCCCGTCTCCCCCCCGATACGCAGCCCTGCGACCAGCCGGTCGAAGTGCGGCTGCCAATCAGCCTCGGGGACCTCTTTCCCGCCGTAGACGCGGAGGCCCGGCGCCCCGAGTTCGGCGGCGACCTCCACCGCCCGCCTGAGCAGGTCAAGCTGGGCCCGATAGGTTGCCTCGTCCAGGCTGTTGAGCGCCGTAATGTAGGGCGTCAGGAAGGCGATCTCCACGCCGAGACCGCCCGCCCACTTGCGGATCTCCCGCAGGCTGGCTGCCGCCACCGTCGTGGGGATGGCGCTCTTGTAATCGTCCTGCATGATGAGCTCGATCCCCTGGATCCCGACCCGCGCGAACAGCTCGATCGCCTCTCCCGGGGTCCGGCTCGGGGTTCCCATGGTGTGTCCCGCGATCTTCACGGGATGATTCTCCATGTCATGTCTGTCTTCCGTCGGGACGGGCCCGGAGAGGATCAGAGCGCGGCCGTTCCCCGGGCCATGCGGACCGCCATCCGCAGGGCGGCCTGGAACGCCCCCACGTCCGCCTTCCCCTTCCCGACGATGTCGAAGGCGGTGCCGTGTGCCGGCGTGGTCACCGGGATGGGCAGTCCCCCCAGCACGGTGACGGCCCGGTCGAACCCCAGGAACTTCAGCGCGATCTGTCCCTGGTCGTGGTACATGGTCACCACGCCGTCGAATTCGCCCCGCCGGGCCCGCACGAAGATGGTGTCCGCCGGGAAGGGGCCCCGGGCCTGAATACCCTCCCCCTGGGCGCTCGTGACCGCTGGGGCGATGACCGTCTCTTCCTCCGGGCCGAAGAGGCCCCCCTCACCCCCGTGAGGGTTCAGCGCCGCGACGCCGATCCGGGGCTCGGCCGTACCCGCCCGCCGCAGCGTCGCGTGCATCAACCGGATGGCCCCGAGCACCCCCTCGGGGGTCAGACGCTGGCTCACCTCGCGCAGCCCGATGTGCGAGGTCACCCGGGACGTCCACAGGTCATCCACCACGTTGATCTCTCCGCAGCCGGTCACCCCCAACCAGTGGGCGATCAACCCATGCTCGTCGCCGAAGGGATTCCCGGCCAGGTGCATGGCCTGCTTGTTGAGGGGCGCGAATATCACGGCCGAGACATCCCCCGCCTGGGCCAGGCGGATGGCTCGCTCCAGGGCCTCCAGGGTTGCCCGCCCGGCCGCCAGGCTGACCTGTTTCAGGGGGTAACTTCCCGGGGCGGCATTCGCGAGGTCGAGAATCTCGAGGGTGCCTGCGGCGCCCCGCAGATCCGCCACCCCGGCGCAGCCGCGCACCACCAGGGACACGCCCGCGCTGGAGATCCCCGCCTCCGCCACGCGGGCATCCCCGATGACCAGCGGCCGGCACCACGTTCGTGTCTCCGGCGATGCGAGCGACTTCGCCACGATCTCTGGCCCGATCCCGGCGGGATCGCCCAGCACCACCGCCACCAGCGGCCGTGCCTCATCCGTCATGGTTCACCTCTCTCAGAATCGGTGTACGCAATGTTGACGTCCGGCCTCACCGGAAATCACTCGCTCAGATCGTTCCGACCAGCCCCCAGTCCCTGACCCCCAACCCCCGGTTTTCAGCTATCCCTTGAGCCCCGTGAGGGCGATGCCCCGGATCATGAACTTCTGGGAAACGATATACGCCAGCAGCATGGGGCCCGTCGAGATGACGGTGGCGGCCATGAGGGGCCCGTAATTCATGCTCCCGTAGGGGTCCTTGAACAGGGCGATGCCCACCGGGATCGTCCGCAGGTCTTGCGAGTTGATGACGATCACCGGCCAGAGAAAATCATTCCAGGATCCCAGGAACAGAATCATGGCCACGGTGGCCAGGGTCGTCTTGATCAGGGGGGCGATGATGGTGAGCACGATCCGCGCCTCGCCTGCGCCGTCCATCCGGGCGGCCTCGATGAGGTCCAGGGGGATGGCCTTGATGCCCTGCCGGATCATGAAGACGCCGAAAGCGCTGGCGAAGTTGGGCGCCAGGATCCCCAGGTACGTGTCCACCCAGCCGATGCGGGCCAGCAGGATGTACAGGGCCACGGAGGTCACCTGGACCGGTACCATGAGGGTGGCCAGGATCATCAGGAAGAAGAAGTTTTGCAGGGGGAAGCGGTACACGGCGAAGGCGTAGCCGGCGAAGAGGCCGAAGAGCAGCGAACATCCCACCGACACCACCGCGACCACGAAGCTGTTCCAGTAGTAGGCCAGCCAGGGGGCCTTGGCGAAGGCCTCGGCGAAGTGCGCCAGCGTCAGCCGGCTCGGGATCCACTTGGGTGGGAAGGCGATGATGTCAGGAGCCGGGACGAAGGCGGTCATGACCATCCAGTAAAACGGCAGGATCATGAGGATCGCGACCCCGCTGACCGCCAGAACCAGAGGAGGCTTCCCGATCGCCACCAGTGCGGACCGCGACATGAGGTTCCTCTTCAATACGCCACCTCGAAGCGCTTACTGTACACGTACTGCAACAACGTGACCCCCAGGATGAAGACGAAGAGGACCATGGCCTCGGCTGCGGCGTACCCGAAGTTGTACCGCTCGAAGGCCTGCCGGTAGAGATCCAGAACGACGACGTTGGTGGAGTTGGCCGGGCCGCCCCCCGTGAGGACGAAGACCTGGTCGAAGACCTGGAAGGCCAGGATGCCGTTGTAGATGAGGATGAAGGTGGTCGTGGGGGCCAGCAGGGGGACCGAGATCCTCCAGAAGCGCTTGATCGCGCCGGCCCCGTCAATGGTGGCCGCCTCGTAGAACTGCTGCGGAATGGCCTGGAGCCCGGCCAGGTAGATGATCATGTTGTAGCCGAGGGTTTTCCAGATGCTGAAGATGATGATGGAAGGCAGCGCCATGTGGCTAGACATCAGCCAGGGCTGCTCCGGGAGGCCGACCAGCTTGAGCAGCACGTTGAAGATACCGAATTGCGGGTTGTACATCCACCACCAGACCACGGCCGCGGCCACCGTGCTGGTGACCATGGGGGCGAAGTAGACCGCCTTGAAGAACTCCTTGAACCGGAACCGGGTGTTGAATAACACGGCCAGGATCAGGCCCAGGGCCGCCGAGATGGGGACGATGGACGCGACGTAGACCAGGGTATTGACGGCCGCCTTCTGAAAGATCTCGTCCGTCAGGAGGGTGCGGAAGTTGTCGAGCCCGATGAAGGTGAATCGGCCCCGGAGCAGTTCCACCTTGTAAAAGCTGTAGAGGAGGGTCTGGATGGCGGGTACCACCCGGAAGATCCCGAAGAGCACGATGACAGGTGCGATGAACAGGTAGGCGTGCAGGATCCGCCGGGCGCGGAACCTGGCCAGGACGTGCCGGCCCGATGCGTTCGCGTGGCTTCCCATGCCGTTCCCCTCTCGCCCGGCCCGCTCACAAAGAAACTGCCCCACGGGGATCCCCCCCGTGGGGCAGCAACCGGGCGGCCGGTCCCCGAGCTACTTGGCGGCGTCGGCGATGGCCTTGTTGGCCAGCCGCTCCGCGTCGGCGAGGGCAGCGTCAACGGATGCCTCGTGGTGCCAGACCTTCTGGATCGCACCACCCATGGCATCCATGATCCCGTTCAGCCCCAGGTTGATGGGGAGCTTCTTCCCGTAGGGGTACAGTTGCTTCAGGCCCTGGTCGTAGGCATCGGACTTGAAGGGCTCCTTGTCCCAGTTGACCTTGTACCGAGGCGACGCGTCGTACTTCTTGCAGAGCTCGTAGTCCTTCTCCGCGCTGTTGATCCACTCGATGGCCTTCCAGGCCATGGCCTTGTTCTTGGCCTGCTTCGGGACTGAGTAGAGCCAGGCGCCGAGGAGCGTCACCGACTTATCCCCGGCCTTGGGCACCGGTGGCAGGGCCATGCCCCACTTCAGGTCGGGCGCTTCCTTGGGCTGCCGCGCCTTGATGCTCACCGTCTCGCTGATCTGCATGGAGGCGATGCCCTTCAGGAAGGCCGCGCGGGGGTCCGGGAAGTTCAGGCTGGTGGACTTGTCCACATCCAGCATATCCAGGACGAGCTGGAGCGCCGCCTTGCCACCCGGGGTGTTGATCATCGATTTGCCGCCTCGCAGGGCGTTCGGGTCGTCAATGAGTTGCGCGCCGGCTCCGTAGATCGCCCAGAAGTGTTTGTGAACGACGCCGTGCGGGTGCCCCACATGCCGGATGGCATAGCCGACCCGCGTGATATTCCCCTGGGCGTCGCGCTTGGTGAGCTTCTTGGCATACTCCCGGAACTCGGCCCAGGTCTTGGGAGGTTTCTCGGGATCCAGGCCGGCTTCCTTGAAGTGGTCCTTGTTCCAGGTCAGGCCATACACGTCGATGCCGTACTGGGGATAGCCCCACATCCGGCCCTTGCCGTAGTCGGACAGCTCCTTGATCTCGGGCGAGACGGCCGCCAGCCACGCCTTGGCCTTGGCATCCGCCACCGGCTCCAGCATCTCCTCCTTCAGGAACCCGGGAAGCCAGGAGGTGTCGATGAACAGGATGTCCGCGATGTTCTTCCCGGCGGCGGCGGCGAAGATCTTTTGGATCATGGTATCGTAATCCAGCGCCACCGCCTCGACCTTCACGTTGTTCTTGGCCTCGAAGTCGGCAAACAAGGTCTTGTCAGCGAAGTGGGCGGCCCCGGCCGTGATGTCCCCTGCGGGGTACCACAGGGTGATCGTCGTCTTGGCTGCGCCGGCCAGGGCGATGGCAGGACTCAGGAACAAAATTGCCAGGGTTATCGCGAGCACCTTGGAAGCTCTCATGGCACGATCCCTCCTTTCAGCAGGATGGCCGCATCGCCATCATGGCTCGCGTTTTCTGCCCCCCTTGCAGGGGATCGTCCCCTTCGGGGGCAACCGCTCCTGGAGCAAGTTGATTCCGTTTCGGGTCGGTGTGTCAAGGGAAATCTTGCGCCGCCCCGATAGCGTTAACAGGACCCCGCGCCGAGCGCGGGAAATGAAAAACGGACAACTGACAACCGAAAACCGGCCATTGTCCTCCCAGTCCGGTCTGACCGGTTGTCAGCCGCCGGGGGCGAGTCCACCTTTGGCGGACGGGTTGTCGGTTCACCGGGTGTATTCCACCCATTCCGCATTCGCAATTCCGCATTCCGCATTTGAAGGTGCAAGCCGGCCTACCGCGCGAGCACCGATAGGAACTCCTCGACCGCGGCCAGGTATTTCTCCACTTCCGTGTCGCCCATGGCGGTGGACAGGCAGCAGCGCCCGGTGCTGGAGAGGAACAGGCCGCGGTTCAGCCCGAACAGGAAGAGGGCCTCGTGGATCAGGCTGCTGGCCCGCTGGCCGGAGCGGTAGTCGCGGACCGGCGAGGCGCTGAAGTGGATCTTGAACATCGAGCCGATGCCGGTGATCTGCATGGGGGCCCCGTATTTCGCGCCGAGCGCCCGCATCCGTTCCCGCACGCGGTCGCCGGTGGCGTTGAGTCCGCCGATGGCGGACTCCGTCAACTGCTCCAACGTGGCGATCCCGGCCGCCATGGTGATCGGGTTCCCGTTGAAGGTGCCGGCGTGCGGAATCCGCGCCCGGCCCGTGGAGGCGTCGAAGAGCGCCATGATCTCGCGCCGCCCACCGAAGGCGCCCACCGGAAACCCGCCGCCGATGATCTTGCCGAAGGCGGTCATGTCCGGCCGGATGCCGAAGAGCGCCTGGGCGCCGCCGCGGCTCAGGCGGAAGCTCTGGACCTCGTCCAGGATGAAGACGATGCCGTGGCGGGCCGCCTCGGCGCGTAACCCGGCGAGGAACTCCCGCTCCGCCGGGATGAACCCCACGCTCCCCAGGATCGGCTCCACGATGAGCGCGGCGACCCGGGAGGCCTCCCGGTCGAGGATGGCCCGCGCCGCCGGCAGGTTGTTGTACGGAAGGAGGACGACGCCGGCCATCGTCTCGGGCGGGATCCCGGCCGACTCCGCCACCGGCGTGGGGGCCTCCGCCGGCCCGGCCGCATCCAGGGGCGGACGCACGCTGACCTCCACGACATCGTGGGAGCCGTGATAGCCCCCCTCCATCTTGGCGATCTTGGGCCGTCCGGTGAAGGCGCGGGCGGCCCGGATGGCCATGAGCGTCCCCTCGCTCCCGCTGTTGGTGAAGCGCACCTGCTCCACCGAGGGGACGCGCTCCACCAGCATCTCGGCCAGGCGCGTCTCCAGGCCGGTGTTGGTCTGGAAGGCGGTGCCCCGGGCCAACTGTTCCCGCACCGCCTTCATCACGGCCTGCGGGCGGTGGCCCAGGATCAGCGACGTGGCGTTGTTGAACAGGTCCAGGCGCCGGTTGCCGTCGATATCCACGAACCAGCAGCCCTCGCCGAAATCCGCATAGCACGGAAAGGGCGGGAAGTAGCAGAGCTGCCGTGTGACGCCGCCCGGCAGGACGCGGGTGGAGTGCTGGTATGCCTCCCGCGACTTCGGATTGGCTTCCTCGTACGCCTTCCGCTCACGGTCCAGGATCTCCTGGGCTCGAGGCTCGAGCGTTGCCGGATTCGCCATCGTCGTCTCCTCCTGTCACTTTAGTTTTTCTGGTCAGAATTACGGTAACGTATTGTGCCCGCGCATCCCTTCGGTCCCTCTCCCCACGGTGGGAGAGGGTTGGGGTGAGGGGGACCCTCGGGTACCCCCTGGGTGCGGCCCCCGCCTTGCACCCTCCCCCCGGCCCTCTCCCATCCAGGGAGAGGGAGCAGAAATGAGCGTCACCGTATTTGCGTTCCGCAGCACTAAGGACCTGCGACGACATGATGCTATCTCTACCCGCTTGGCGGGGTCAAGCACCTTTCCCGCTCGCGTCTTGACTGGCCCGCAGGGAAGGAATAGCGTTGGGTCCGGTTTCAGGTTGCCGTCAGTCGCTTGTAACGCTTGCAATCGTCCGGTTCCCCAGGCCGGCAAGCATGTCGAGACAGACCATCCTCTCCCGAGCTGGGCGGATTCTGCGGCGCGCCCTGCTGGCCGTGATCCTCGTCACGGTGACGCCCGTGATCGGCCTGCGATGGGTTCCACCCCCGACGAGTGCCTTCATGCTGGAGAAGCGCGCAGCACGTCTCATCCGAGGGGAACGCCACAAGACTATTCGTTACCGCTGGATCGGCTGGGGATCCATCTCCCCGGACGTGCGTCTGGCGGTCGTTGCCTCCGAGGATCAGAAGTTCCCCCATCATCGGGGCTTCGACTTCGAGTCCATTGCGGAGGCCGTGTTGGAAAAGGATGCCCGGGGTCGCCTCCGGGGGGCGAGCACCATCAGCCAGCAGGTGGCGAGGAACCTGTTCCTCTGGCCCGGGCGGAGTTACCTGCGGAAAGGTCTGGAGGCCTACTTCACGGTGCTGCTGGAACTCCTGTGGCCGAAGAAGCGGATCCTCGAGGTGTACCTGAATGTCGCCGAGTTCGGCGACGGGATCTACGGGGTCTCTGCGGCCGCCCAGGCCTTCTTCGGCAAGCGTCCCGCTGACCTGGGGAGAGCGGAGGCTGCTCTCCTGGCCGCGGTCCTGCCCAACCCCCGCCGACTTCACGCCAGGAATCCCTCGGCCTACGTGCGAGAACGCGCCCGCTGGATCGAGGAGCAGATGATCCAGCTCGGCGGTCCCGCCTACCTCCGGAGTCTCTGACCGCAACGACACGTTGCTCCGTTACTTCCATTGCGCTCTCTGGAGCGACCTTCCTTCTGAAGGGAACTGGAGCTGAGTCTTGGCCGGCTCAGCGGCCGTACACCAGCCGCGGGAGGAACATGACGAGGGAAGGCACGAAGGAGATCAGAAGCAGGATGACCACCATGGAGAAGAACAGGGGCCAGCCGGCCTACGGATTGTGGATCGCCCTTTCGGTGGTCTTGTCGAAGATGTGGATCTGATCCATGTCGAGGGTGATGTGGGC
>JACPAT010000090.1 GCA_016180655.1 Candidatus Methylomirabilota bacterium
ACGACCAGGGCAGAGTATTCGCTTCCAACTCGCGGTCCGTCTCCAGCCGCTTCTCGGCCGGCCGGGTGCTCGTCCGCCTGAAGCCCCTTTTCCCTGCCCAGATCTTTCCGTTCTGGACCGTTCTGGAGAAGGCTGTTCCACCCTGGAATGAGTCCTCGATGATCCCCCCGGCTCTGCCCCTCAGCCTGCCACTTCCAAAAGGCGTATTGACAGTGGGTTAGGTCAGGCCACCTCTCCTGGCATCGCGATTGCTCCCTGGCTCTGGCAGAAGTCAACAGGGTAACAGGGCAGATCCTGCCCGATGCGGCCCGAAAGGGGGCCAAGGAGGTTCGTCATGAAGCGACTGATCGCACTTACCGCGCTGCTGGCCGTTCTCGGACTCGGCGTCGGCCCGGCCTTCGCCGCAGTGGACCCGCCCAAGATCCCGCCCAAGGGTCAGGAGGGGCCGGGCATCCGCGCCAAGGTCCCGCCCAAGGGGGTCGAGGGTCCCGACATCCGTGCGAGGGTAGAGCCCAAGGGCCTCGAGGGCCCGGACGTCCGCTGACGAACGCAGTCGCGCCGACTGAGGGCAGGCCGGTATGAATTCGCGGGCTCGGGGCGCAGCCGATGTCTCCGGGCCCGCGAATGCCGCTCACATCAGGACAGAGGTTGGCACTTCCCTCCGACCCACTTCATCCGTTATCATGCGTGGGACAAACCATGACGAGGGAGAGGATCTCCGCTGGAGGGATGACATGTCTCCAGGGCATGACCGACCGCGGCGGAGCCTCCGGCTCGAGCTGAGCCTGGGCCTGGCTGCCCTCGTGTCCCTCGGCATCCTCACCGCCGGAACCCTCCTGTACCAGCGCCAGCGCCACGACCTTCAGGAATACCTGGGGATGTCGCTCCAGAACATCGCCCGCTTGGACGGGGACGCCCACCAGCGGGTCGCCGCCACCCGGGATAAGTCCTCTCCGGACTACCGCCAGCTCCGCCAGGTCCTGGACCGCGTCAAGGCGGAAAACCATCTGGGCGACGACGTCTACACCCTGGAGCCGGTCTCGAATACGTTGACGCGGTTCATCGTCATCACCAACGAATCGACCCGGGTCGGGGAGGAATATCGGCTGAGCCCGGAGACGCTGCCTCTGGTTCAACGCGTCCTACGGGAAGGGGTGAGCGTCTACTCGCCGATGTACATGAACGAGCATGGGCGCTGGCTCACCGCCTTCGCGCCGATCCGGGACCGGCAGGGGAAGGTGGTGGCGGTGCTCGACGTGGACTACCGTGCGGACGTCTTCTGGCGCGAAGTCCGCGCCATCCGGTGGCGCATCCTGGGTTTCTCCGTGGCCGGCGCCCTGGTGGCCCTGGCGGCCGGCCTCTGGTACGCGCGCCGGATCGCCCGGCCGCTGGAGGGGATGGCGGTCCAGGCGCGCGAGGTGGCGCAGGGCGAATTCACCCGGCGCCTGCCGGTGACCGGGGCGCAGGAGGTGGCGGACCTGGCGGGCACCCTGAACCGGATGGCGGCGCAGCTTCAGGCGCAGGTGGATGCCTTGCAGCGCGCCCACCTGGAACGCGCCCATGCGGCGCGTCTCGCCTCGCTGGGGGCCGTGGCCGCGGAGCTGGCCCACGAGATGAATCAGCCCCTGACGGCCATCCAGGGGATCAGCCAGGGGATCCTGGACCAGTCGCGTGATCTTCAGGCGGAGACCCGGCAGTACCTCCAGGTGGTGGTGGAGGAGGCCCGGCGGCTGGGAGAGCTCAGCCAGCGCCTTCGCGAGTTCTCCCGCCGATCGCGCGGGGACCTCTTGCCGGTGGACGTGAACGGGGTCGTCCGAGACGCCTGCCTGCTGCTGCGACCCACAGCGCGCGGGCGCGGGATCCACCTGCAGGAAGATCTGGCGCGCGACCTCCCCGAGTTGGTCGCCGACCGCCAGGGCCTGGAGCAGGTGGTCCTCAACCTCCTGGCCAACGCCCTGGATGCCGTCGAGGGCCGGCCGGAGCCCCAGGTGACACTGGCGACTCGTCTGACCGACGGGCCGGGGGACCCGGGCGTCGAGATCTGCGTTGCGGACAACGGGTCGGGGATTCCGCCCGAGGCGTTGCCCCACATCTTCGAGCCGTTCTTCAGCACGAAGGACTCCGGGCGAGGCACAGGACTGGGGCTGCCCATCTCCCAGGACATCGTGGAGCGGCACGGCGGGACGATCCGGGTGGAGACGGAACCGGACGCCGGCACCCGGTTCCGAGTCTGGCTCCCTCTCAGGCCTCCGTCTGGGCAGCCGGATCCCCCTCTGACCCTTCAGCGGATGGAGGCGTAGGACCGCGGGCTCTGTGGAAACCCGTTGGCAGGCTTCATCATGGGCCGGGCCCAGAAGGCCTGTTGACGGCCCGGGACCCCGCGAGTATATTGGCGGTCAATGATCGCCAAGACACCGCCGGCCCGGCGCCGGATTCCTGCATGTGGAATTGACCTGCCCCCTCTCGGTCGAATCTGGTTGTGCCTCTTCCTCCTGATCCTCCTCGGTCTCATCACTGATCCCGCCGCCTCTGCTGCCCGGAAACGGGCCAAGCCGCCCCCCAAGCCCAAAGGTGTCACCCATGTGGTGGTGCGTGGGGAGACGCTCTTCCGGATCAGCCAGGCCTACCAGGTCAAGGTCGCTATCCTGATGGAGGCGAACCGCCTCAAGCCGTCCACGCCGCTCAGGGTGGGGCAACGGCTCCTCATCCCCGGTGCCACCGTGGTGAAAAAGGTCGATCCATTCCGTCCCCTGACGAAGGAAGATCGCGAGACGCTGGAGCGATCCCTCAGCGAGGAGGTCACGGCGCCACCGCCTCCCCCACCCGTGGAGCCGCCCCGCCCGCGCGTGAAAACCGATGCGGACCTGCTCTGGCCCATCCAGGGTCCCATCAATTCCCCGTTTGGACCCCGCTGGGGGAAGTTCCACGCGGGGATTGACATCGGCTCGCCCAACTACCAGGAGGTGATCGCGGCCGCGGACGGCGAGGTGATCTATGCCAACGAGACGCGGGGAGCTTTGGGGAAGGCGGTGGTACTCCAGCACGACCGCGGGCTGCGCACGGTGTACGCCCATCTGTCCATCATCATCGCGCGCGAGGGCGACACGGTCCGGCAGGGGCAGCCCATCTGTGGCGTCGGCGATACGGTGCGTGCCACCGGGCCCCACCTGCATTTCGAGGTCCGGCGGAACGGCATCGCCCTCAATCCGGAGGACTACCTCCCGGCCACGATCGACGAACTGGTGCGGGACCTCTCGCAGCGCAGGCAGCCGTAGCAGATCAGAGATTCGCCGATGGCGCTCCTCGCCCAGGTCCGGCCTGTGGCACGACGACCTGACAAAGCCAATGACTATTCATGCGGTGAATGATAATCATTCACGCCATGAATAGCGATGCCACCAGAGAACGGGACGGAGAAGGGGACCCGGCTCTTGTGGCTTTGCGATTTCCCTCACCGTTCACTTCCGACCGGGGCAGACCCATTGGAGGAAGGGCAAGGGAAACAGGGCGATCTTGACACTCGCAGAGGGGCGGCGTAGAGTCGCCTCCAACGGCCCCGGCCATCTCACCCTTGAAACCCGTAACACCAGGCTGCGCCGGAGATGCCGCGGTCGGCAAAGATGTGTAAGCGGAGTAGAATGGAACGTGGTCAACTGGCATCGCTTTACGCCCTCCGACTTCGAATACGACTTTGAACGCGATGAGCTTGGCAGGCACGGTGTTACCTTTGAAGAAGCGGTTGAGTGTTTCTTTTCCGACTTCGCGGTACGACGGA
>JACPAT010000091.1 GCA_016180655.1 Candidatus Methylomirabilota bacterium
GTCTGCAGCTTCGGCGGGGCCCCCTGGTCGTTGATCCCCCGGGCCGCCATGGCGAAGATGATGTAGTCGTCCCGGAGGCTGTCCCGGCTCCCGAACCGGTGCAGCGTGTTGGTCATGGCGTATCTCTCCTCTACGGGTCGGGGCCCGGTCAGGCGGAGGCGGCTGCCGGCCGCCGGCCCAGGCCCAGGTTGGTCTTGCCGCGGTAGAATTCGTGCCCTTCGCGCTTGAGCATCGGCTCCAGGGCGTTGTTCCCCTGGCCATCGCAGCGCGTGGCCACCCCGATGGACACGATGGTCTCCAGATCCGGGGCGACCTCCTCCACCACCTGGAGGACCTGCGGCACGTGCTCCAGCGTCGTCTTCAGCTCCACGATGGCGGAGAGGACCTTCTCGTTCAGGATGTCCTCCCGGATGGTCCCCGTGGCGGGGTCGCTCATCAGGCTGAACACCGGATTCTTCTTCTCAAAGGCGATCGGCAGCGGGGCCAGGGCCATGGTCATCTTCTGGATGTCCCGGAACCGGACTCCCACCCCGGGCCGGCCGAACTCGATGGTGAAGCCCGCCTCGCCCTCGTTCACCCGGCCGGTCACGTCGTTGGTCTTCACCTCTTCCGTGCCGCGGCCGTGGATCCCCGTGGACTCGTGCGGGACCAAAGGATCGCTGAAGGCCCGGCGGACGATGCGCGGCCACGAGAGCTCCTGGGGGGTGAGGGCGTCCGTCGGGCACACGTCCGGCTCGGGGTCGAAGCGGATCCGGAGGTATTTCAAAACGCCCCGGATCGTCCGCACCAGGCTCGGGTTCAGGTGCTCCTTGCTCATCCCCCGGTAGCAGGTGAAACACTCCACGCACTCGTCCAGATTCACGGTCGCCCGGTTCACGGCCGGGTCGATATAGATGGCGCCCATGGGGCACACGGGGATACAGTTGCTGCACGCCACGCACTTGCCGTGGTCTATCTGCATAACAGCCTCCGCTGCGTTCGGGCCGGTTCGCGGGGGATCCCAGGGTTTTCGTATCGTGAAAAAACTTTTCGAGATTTTCGTTGTGTCTACCACTCTTACGGACGTTCTGTCAAGCGCGGCCCGAAAATCTTCCCTGCCCCGGCCGGGCAGGCACGGGCTACCTGTTCCCCCCTTGGGCCGCCTCCAGCAGGCGCACCGCGCGGGCAGGATTGAAGATCCCGCACGAGCAGAACCGCCCCAGGGTGGCGGCCGCCTGCTCGGGCGTGCGGCGCCCCTCGCGGACCCACTCAAGCATCTTGCGCGCCAGGTTCGGCGACAGCATGCTGTGGCCGCACATGGTGGACAGCTCCAGGACCGGCCGCTCCGGCAGCCGGTCCAGCGCCCCCTGGAAGCCCAGCGAGTATTCCACGCTGTGCCGGACGATGCCGGCCCGCTTGGCGCAGGCGTGCACCGGGGCCGTGAGGCCGGCCACGTTCACCGAGAGACCCCAGTCGGCCGCCTTGACCTCCCGCAGGAAGGCCTCCATGGCCTCCTGCGTGTCGAAGATGGCCGCCACGGTGTGGTCCTTGGTGATGGCCTCGATGATCTGCTCCGCCGTCAGGTCCTGGACCGGCCGCGTCCAGTGGATGCGCGGGTTCAAGTGCTCGGCGGGCCGGACGGTCGAGCCGAACCGGTACTGCGAGATCGTCACCGGCCGGTGGCGCAGCGCCGTGCGCAGGAACTCCTTGAGCTTCGGGATGGAGCCGACATCGTTCCGGCCCTTGGAGTTCCGGATGAAGACGATGAAGTCGTCCCGGAAGCTTTCCGGAGGCCCATAGCGGTGAAGGGTGTTCGTCATCGTGCGCTCCCGTCAGACATCAAGGTTATCGCCCGGCCGGGGCGGCCGCCCCGATCGTCTTGGCCTGGGCCTCCGGGTTCGTGAGGCGGCCCAATCCGAGGTTCGTCTTGCCGCGGAACACCGGGTAGCCTTCGCCGGCCAGCGCCTTCTCCACCCGGTTTTCCCCGTCGCCGTCGCAGCGGACCGCCACCCCCACGCTGACCACGGTGTTCAGGGTGGCCGACACCTCCTCCACCGTGCGGAGGACGGCCGGCAGCAGCGCCTCCGGCGTCTTCACCTCGACGATGGCGGAGAGCACCTTCTCGTCCAGGACCTCCGGGTTGATGGCCCCGGTCGTCGGATCCGGCATCAGCGCCGTGACCGGGTTGTTCTTCTCGAAGGCGGCGCCGATCCGGGCCAGGGCCATGGTCACCGCCTGCACCTCCCGGAACCGGGCCCCCACCGCCGGTCGCCCGAACTCGACGGTGAAGCCCACCTCGCCGGGGCCCACCCGGTTCGTGACGTCGTTGGTCTTGACCTCCTCTGTCCCGCGGCCGTAGACCCCCGTGCTCTCGTGCGGGACGCAGGGATCGCTGAAGGCCTGGCGGATGCTGCGGGGCCACGCCAGCTTCTGGGGCGCGAAGGCGGAGGTGGGGCACACGTCCGGCTCCGGGTCGAAGCGGATCCGGAGCAGCTTGAAGAGGCCCCGGATGGTCCGGACCAGGGTGGGGTTCAGGTCCTCCTTGCTCATCCGGTTGTGGCAGGCGTAACACTCCACGCACTCGTCCAGGTTGACCGTCGCGCGGCGGATCACCGGATCGATGTAAATGGCGCTGACGGGGCACACGGCCAGGCAGTTCCCGCAGGCCACGCATTTCCGCGGGTCAATGTGCATGGGATCTCCTTTCTCCGGGGGGGCGGCGCCCCCGCATGCCGCAAACTGCTGGGACGCCGCACTAGATTCGCAGCTCTCCATCCTCCAGCACCGCACGACCGTCCAGCATCAGTGTCGGGCGGTACATCATGCCGTCGAAGTGGCAGGCCGCCTTCGTCGTCCCGCCGAGATTGGCGCTGGTCCCGATGCCGATGTGCACGGTGCCAAAGGCGCCATGGTCCTGGGCCCACACACCGGTGAGCATGGGGATGGCGGGGTTCAGGCCGATGGCCAG
>JACPAT010000267.1 GCA_016180655.1 Candidatus Methylomirabilota bacterium
CATGGCCAAAGCGAAGTTCGAGCGGACGAAGGAGCACATGAACATCGGGACCATCGGCCACATCGACCACGGGAAGACCACCCTCACCGCGGCGATCACCAAGGCCCTGGGCCTCCGGAACCCGAAGGTGAGCTTCGTCCCCTTCGACCAGATCGACAAGGCCCCCGAGGAGCGGGAGCGGGGCATCACCATCGCCATCGCCCACGTGGAGTACGAGACGGACAAGCGCCACTACGCCCACGTGGACTGCCCGGGCCACGCCGACTACATCAAGAACATGATCACCGGGGCGGCCCAGATGGACGGGGCCATCCTGGTGGTGGCCGCCTCCGAGGGGCCCATGCCCCAGACCCGGGAGCACATCCTCCTGGCCCGCCAGGTGGGGGTCCCGGCCATGCTGGTCTTCCTGAACAAGGTGGACATGCTGGACGACCCCGAGCTCATGGAGCTGGTGGAGCTGGAGGTCCGGGAGCTGCTCACCCAGTACGGCTTCCCCGGGGACGAGATCCCCATCGTGAAGGGCTCCGCCCTGAAGGCCCTCCAATCCGCCAGCGCGGATCCCAAGGCCCCGGAGTACGCCTGCGTCTACCAGCTCATGGACGCCGTGGACAGCTACTTCCCCACCCCCAAGCGGGAGATCGACAAGCCCTTCCTCATGCCGGTGGAGGACGTCTTCACCATCTCCGGCCGGGGGACGGTGGTCACCGGCCGGGTGGAGCGGGGGATCGTGAAGGTGGGGGACGAGGTGGAGATCGTCGGCCTCCGGGAGACCCAGAAGACGGTCTGCACCGGGGTGGAGATGTTCCGGAAGCTCCTGGACCAGGGCCAGGCGGGGGACAACATCGGGGTGCTCCTCCGGGGGGTCAAGCGCGAGGAGGTGGAGCGGGGCCAGGTCGTGGCCAAGCCCGCCAGCATCACCCCCCACACCCAGTTCAAGGCCGAGGCCTACATCCTCACCAAGGAGGAGGGGGGCCGGCACACCCCCTTCTTCGACGGCTACCGCCCCCAGTTCTACTTCCGGACCACGGATGTCACCGGGGTGGTGAAGCTCCCCGCGGGGACCGAGATGGTCATGCCCGGGGACAACGTGACGGTCACGGTCGAGCTCATCCAGCCCATCGCCATGGAGAAGGAGCTCCGCTTCGCCATCCGCGAGGGGGGCCGCACCGTGGGGGCGGGGGTGGTGAGCGAGGTGGTTGCGTAGGCAGCCTGCCACGGACGCCGGGGGAGGGGAAGGGCCAGGCAGGCAGAGCGGGAGCCAGACAGTCATGCGAGAGGTCATCACCTTGGCGTGCGGGGAGTGCAAACGCCGGAACTACTCCACCACCAAGAACAAGCGGAACACCACCGACCGGCTGGAGTTGTCGAAGTACTGCCGCTGGTGCCGCAAGCACACGACGCACCGGGAAACGAAATGACCACTTCGGAGTTAGGCCTGTAGCTCTAACGGGAGAGCAGCGGACTCCAAATCCGCGGGTTGGGGGTTCGAATCCCTCCAGGCCTGCCAACGGCTGACGACGAAGAACCGATAGGGATAGGGATAGCGACGGGGAAGGGCGGCAAGAGCCGACAGGGAGAGCGATCCCGCCAGGGCGGGACTGTCGGATCGCGCGGTCGCAGTCGAATGTCGGGGATGGAGCATGGCACAGGTGACGGCCCTGGTGGAACGCGTGCAGGAATGGCGGGGGGCGGCGGTCCGCTTCCTCAAAGAGGTCCGGGTAGAGATGAAGAAGGTGACCTGGCCTCAGCGAAAGGAGATCATCGGCTCCACGGCGGTGGTCATCGTCGCCAGCTTCGTGGTGTCCTTCTTCCTGGGATTCGTGGACCTGATCCTGCAGAAGCTGCTCGGACTCATCCTCAAGTAACCAGGCATTCGGGCGCTGAGAGCAATCATGGCTGATGAACAGGTGCAAGCCGTCGTGACGCCCCCCGGGGGATCCGAGGACCCGGCGGCCGGGTCGGGCCAGGAGATCCCGGCTGCGGAGGGGGTCGTGGCGGCGGACGCGGCGCCGCCGCTGCCGCCCCATCACGAGTGGTACGTGATCCACACCTATTCGGGGTTCGAAAACAAGGTGAAGCAGAGCATCGAGCAGCGGGTGGCGGCCCTGGGCATGAGCCAGGCCGTTTCCCAGGTGCTGATTCCCACCGAGACGGTGGTGGAATTGAAGAAGGGGAAACGGCGGGAGGCGTCCCGCAAGTTTTTCCCGGGCTACGTCCTCATCCGGATGGACATGTCGGATGACCTCTGGTACTTGATCAAGAACACGCCCAAGGTGACCGGCTTCGTCGGCCCGGGCGTCCGGCCGACCCCCATCCCCGAGGAGCAGGTGAAGGCCATCATCCAGCAGGTGGTGACCGGGGCCGAACGACCGAAGCACAAGGTCATGTTCACCTACGGGGAGAACGTGCGGGTCATCGACGGCCCGTTCTCCAACTTCACGGGGGTGGTGGCCGACGTGAAGCCGGACAAAGGGCGCCTCAAGGTCATGGTGAGTATCTTCGGCCGCCCCACGCCGGTGGATCTGGAGTTCCTGCAGGTGGAGCGGGTCTGACCGCGGAATGTCGAATAAGGAGAGTCCATGGCCAAGAAGGTGGTCGCCCAGGTGAAGCTGCAGGTCCCCGCGGGCAAGGCGAACCCCTCGCCCCCGGTCGGCCCGGCCCTGGGACAGCACGGCGTCAACATCATGGAGTTCTGCAAGGCCTTCAATGCCCAGACCCAGGCGCAGGAAGGGTTGACCATCCCGGTGGTGATCACCGTCTACTCGGATCGATCCTTCACCTTCATCACCAAGACCCCGCCGGCGGCGGTGCTCTTGAAGCAGGCGGCCGGGATTGCCCAGGCCTCCAAGGAACCCAACCGCGTCAAGGTCGGGAAGGTGACCCGCACGCAGGTCGAGGAGATCGCCCGGACCAAGATGCCCGACCTGAACGCCACCACGCTGGAGGCGGCGGTGAAGATCATCGAGGGGACGGCGCGCAGCATCGGCGTCGAGGTCACGGGCTAACGCCGATTTTCGATTGCGGATTTTGGATTGCCGATTGCGGGTTCAGAATCTGGAGCCTTGAAATCGTCAATCTCCAATCGTCAATCACCAATCATTCCCGAGGGAGCCAGCTATGGCGAAAGTCGGCAAGCGATACCGCAAGGCTGCCGAGGCGGTCACACAGGCCGTCGGCAAGAACGGCGGCCTGGAGTTGGCCCAGGCGGTCGAGGCAGCCAAGGCCGCCGCCACGGCCAAGTTCGATGAGACCATGGAGATGGCGGTGCGGCTGGGCGTGGATCCCAAGCACGCCGATCAGATGGTCCGGGGGACCGTCGTCCTCCCCCACGGGACCGGGAAAAAGGTCCGGGTCCTGGTCTTCGCCAAGGGGGAGAAAGAGCGGGAGGCCCGGGAGGCGGGCGCGGACTACGTCGGGGCCGAGGACCTGGTGGAGAAGATCCAGGGCGGCTGGCTCGACTTCGAGCGCGCCATCGCCACGCCGGACGTGATGGGCCTGGTGGGCCGCCTGGGGAAAGTCCTGGGCCCCCGCGGGCTCATGCCCAACCCGAAGACCGGTACCGTCACGTTCGAGGTGGGGAAGGCGGTGCGGGAGTTCAAGGGGGGGAAGATCGAGTTCCGGGTGGAGAAGGCCGGCATCATCCACGTCCCCTTCGGCAAGGCGTCCTTTGCGCCGCAGCAACTCGTGGAGAATGCCACGGCCATCCTGGAGGCCCTGCTGCGTGCCAAGCCCGCCTCCAGCAAGGGACGCTATCTGAAGGGGATTGCCATCTCGTCCACCATGGGCCCGGGCGTCCGGGTGGATGTCAACGCGGTCCAGGCGGCCGTCAAGGTGTAACAGGAGGGACCTGTGGGGCGCACGGAGAAAGCCAGCAGCATCGCGGAGCTCCGCCAGAAGCTGGGCGCCGCGCGGAGTGCGGTGCTCACCGACTTCCGCGGCTTGAGCGTCGCGGAGATCACGGAGCTTCGGACCCTCCTCCGCAAGAGTGCGGTGGAGTACACGGTGGTCAAGAACAGCCTGGCGAAGATCGCCGTCAAGGACACGGACCTGGCGGGACTGGCGGCCTACTTCCAGGGGCCCACGGCCATCGCCATCAGCCGGGAGGACCCGGTGGCTGCCCCCCGGATTCTGTCGGCCTGGAGGAAAACCCGGCCGACCCTCGCCGTCAAAGGGGGCATGGTCGAAGGGCAGCTCGTCGGCCCGGCCGAGATCGTGGTGCTGGCAGACCTGCCACCCCGCGAGGTCCTGCTGGCCCGCATGGCCGGGGCGTTCCAGGCACCGCTGCAGGGCCTGGTGAACGTCCTGGCGGGGCCGGTGCGGGCGCTGGCCCGCGCCCTGGACCAGGTTCGCCAGCAGAAGGAGCGGTCCGCCTGAGGCGGAGAGGGCCGGGCCGACTGGCGGCCCGGTGTCCCGAAATCTGATCCTGCACGCGAGAGACAGCACCCGAAACAGGAGGTCCCAATGGCAAAGGTCACGGTGGAGGATGTGCTGGATTCGATCGACAACTGGACGGTCCTGGACCTGAACAAGCTCGTCCAGGGGATCGAGGAGAAGTACGGTGTGTCGGCCGCGGCGCCGGCGATGCTGGCGGTGGGCGCGCCCGCCGCGGGTGCGGCCGCGGCCAAGCCGGCCGAGGAGCAGACGGAGTTCACCGTCGTGCTGGCCAGCGTGGGCGAGAAGAAGATCCAGGTCATCAAGGAGGTGCGGGTCATCACCGGGCTCGGGCTGAAGGAGGCCAAGGATCTGGTGGACGGCGCCCCCAAGCCGGTCAAGGAAGGCGTGTCCAAGGCCGAGGCCGCAGAGATCAAGAAGAAGCTGGAGGACGCCGGGGCAACTGTCGAACTCAAGTAGCGAGGGATAGCGCGCATGGCGGTCGTGAAGAAGGCCGGTGTCGAGGATCGGACCAGTTTCGCCAAGATCCGCGAGATCATCGGGATTCCGAATCTGATCGAGATCCAGCAGCGGTCCTATGAGCAGTTTCTGCAGACCCGGACCCCACCCCAGGAGCGGGAGGATTCGGGGCTGCAGGGGGTCTTCACCAGCATCTTCCCCATCACCGACTACAACGACTCCGCCTCCCTGGAGTTCGTCCGGTACGAGTTCGGGGATCCCAAGTACACGGCCGAGGAATGCCGCGAGAAGGGGATGACCTACTCGGTGCCCCTCAAGGTCACGCTGCGGCTGGTGGTGTGGGACAAGCAGGCGGGGAGCGAGGCCCGCAGCATCCGGGACATCAAGGAGCAGGAGGTCTACCTGGGCGAGATGCCCCTCATGACCGAGCACGGGACCTTCATCATCAACGGGACCGAGCGGGTCGTGGTGAGCCAGCTGCATCGCTCGCCGGGCGTGTTCTTCGATCACGACGGCGGCACCAGCCACAGCAGCGGCAAGACCCTCTACTCCGCCCGCCTCATCCCCTACCGGGGATCCTGGCTGGAGTTCGAGTTTGACGCCAACGATGTCCTCCACGTGCGGGTGGACCGGCGGCGCAAGCTCCTCGCGACGATCCTGCTGCGGGCCATCGGCTACCACAGCAACGAGGAGATCCTCAAGCTCTTCTACGAGCGGGATACCCTCCACTTCCAGAAGCGGGACATCCTGCTGGACGTGAATGCCCCGGGTGCCCCGGGCTACCGGGCGGCGCGGGAGGTGGCCGAGGGTCGCGAGACGATCCTGGCCGGGGGCAAGCGCCTGACCCGCGCCGGGCTGAAGCGGTGCCAGGCCCTGAAGATCCGGCGGATCGCCGTCTCGCGCGAAGACGTCCTGGGGCGCTGCCTGGCCCGCGACGCGGTGGACGAGCGGACCGGGGAGGTGCTGGGTGAGTGCGGGGCCGAGGTGACCGCCGAGCTCCTGGATCGTCTGCAGGAGCGCGGGGTGGAATCCTTCCAGGTCTTGAGCGGCCCGGACAACCGGGAGGTGTTCGAGGTCCGCGAGACCCTGGTGAAGGACTCCACCCGGGGGACGGACGAGGCCCTGGTAGAGATCTACCGCCGCATGCGCCCCGGCGATCCCCCCACCCTGGAGAGCACCAAGGCCCTCCTGGAGAATATCTTCTTCAACCCGCGCCGCTACGATCTCTCCAAGGTCGGGCGCTTGAAGATGAACAAGAAGCTGGGGCTGGAGGTGCCGCTGGAGGAGCGGGTCCTGCGCAAGGAGGACATCGTCGAGGTGATCCGCTACCTCCTGAAGGCCAAGCGGGGCGAGGGCCAGGTGGACGACATCGACCACCTGGGCAACCGCCGCGTGCGGGCCGCCGGCGAGCTGCTGGAGGATCAGTTCCGGATCGGGCTGGCCCGCATGGAGCGGGCGGTCCGCGAGCGCATGAGCACGCAGGAGCTGGAGACGCTCATGCCACACGACCTGGTGAACGCCAAGCCGGTCACGGCGTCCCTGAAGGAGTTCTTCGGCTCCTCCCAGCTCTCCCAGTTCATGGACCAGACCAACCCGCTGGCGGAACTGACCCACAAGCGCCGCCTGTCGGCCCTGGGGCCGGGGGGCCTCTCCCGCGAGCGGGCCGGGTTCGAGGTCCGGGACGTCCACCCCACCCATTACGGGCGGATGTGTCCCATCGAGACGCCGGAGGGCCCCAACGTGGGCCTCATCGCGTCGCTGTCCACCTACGCCCGCGTGAACGACTTCGGGTTCATCGAGACCCCCTACCGCAAGGTCCGGGACGGCCGGGTGACCGACGAGATCGAGTATCTCACGGCCGACGAGGAGGAGAAGCACACCATCGCCCAGGCCAACGCCGAGCTGGATGGGCGCAACCGGTTCCTGAGCGACCGGGTGTCGGCCCGCGTGGGCGGCAACTTCGTCATGGTGTCGCCCGACCAGATCGAATACATGGACGTCTCCCCCAAGCAGCTGGTGGGGATCTCCACATCGCTCATCCCCTTCCTGGAGCACGACGACGCCAACCGGGCCCTGATGGGCGCCAACATGCAGCGGCAGGCGGTGCCGCTCCTCCGGCCCACCGCTCCCCTGGTGGGCACGGGGATGGAGTTCGTGGCGGCCAAGGACTCGGGGGCCGTGGTGGTGGCCAAGCGGGGCGGCGTGGTGGAGGCGGTCTCGGCCGACCGGATCATCGTGCGCGCCGATCCCAAGGAGGCGCGCTCCGACGGCCAGGATAACGGCTCGGGCGTGGACATCTACACCCTGCTGAAGTTCAAGCGGAGCAACCAGAACACCTGCATCACGCAGAAGCCCATCGTGTCCAAGGGAGAGACGGTGGTGAAGGGCCAGGTGATCGCCGATGGTCCCGCCACCCAGGCGGGGGAACTCGCCCTGGGTCAGAACGTCCTGGTGGCCTTCATGCCCTGGGGGGGCTACAACTTCGAGGACGCCATCCTGATCAGCGAGCGGCTGGTGAAGGACGACCGGTACACCTCGATCCACATCGAGGAATTCGAGATCGAGGCCCGGGACACCAAGCTGGGCAAGGAAGAGATCACGCGGGACATCCCCAACGTGGGGGAGGAGGCCCTGAAGGACCTGGACGAGAGCGGGATCATCCGCATCGGGGCCGAGGTCAAGCCGGGCGACATCCTGGTGGGCAAGGTGACCCCCAAGGGGGAGACCGTCCTCACCCCGGAGGAGCGGCTGCTGCGGGCCATCTTCGGCGAGAAGGCGGAGGACGTGCGGGACGCCTCGCTGATCGTGCCGCCGGGGATCAGCGGCACGGTGGTGGACGTCAAGGTCCTCTCCCGCAAGGGGGTGGAGAAGGACGAGCGGGCGAAGACCATTGAGGACGAGGAGGTCTCCCGGCTCCGCAAGGACTTCGAGGACGAGATCCAGATCGTCGCGGCCGAGCGGGACGCCAAAATCCGGGAACTCCTCACGGACCGGATCGTGGGCAAAGACGTCCGGGCGAAGGGCGGCCGCCGGGTGATCATCCAGAAGCGGCACAAGCTCACGGCCGAGGTCCTGGCGGATCTCACCACCGAGGACATGCTGGAGGTGGGGCAACAGCTGGACGAGGAGACGGCCGCGGAGGTCTCCCGCGTGGCCGAGGCCGCGGAGAATCAGATCCATATCCTGGAGACCCTGCTGGAGGAGCGCATCAGCCGGGTGAAGCGGGGGGACGAGCTGGCCCCCGGCGTCTTCAAGCTGGTCAAGGTGTTCGTGGCCATGAAGCGCAAGCTCTCGGTGGGCGACAAGATCGCCGGCCGTCACGGGAACAAGGGGGTCATCGCCAAGACCCTGCCCGAGGAGGACATGCCCTACCTCCCGGACGGGTCCCCGGTGGAGGTGGTCCTGAACCCCCTGGGCGTTCCCTCCCGCATGAACGTCGGCCAGATCCTGGAGACCCACCTGGGATGGGCGGCCCAGGCCCTGGGGATGCGGGTGGCCTCGCCGGTCTTCGACGGCGCCACCGAGAAGGACATCAAGGCCCTGCTCAAGCGGGGCACGCTGCCGCCGTCGGGGAAGACGATCCTGTACGACGGGCGGAGCGGCAAGCCGTTCCACCAAGAGGTCACCGTGGGCTACATTTACCTGATGAAGCTGGCCCACCTGGTGGACGACAAGATCCACGCGCGCTCCATCGGCCCCTACTCCCTGGTGACCCAGCAGCCGCTGGGCGGCAAGGCGCAGTTCGGCGGCCAGCGCTTCGGCGAGATGGAGGTCTGGGCCCTGGAGGCCTATGGTGCCGCCCACACCCTGCAGGAGATCCTGACCGTCAAGTCCGACGACGTGGTGGGACGGACCAAGATGTACGAGTCCATCGTGAAGGGCGAAAATGCCCTGGAGCCGGGGCTGCCGGAGTCCTTCAACGTCCTGGTGAAGGAGCTGCAGAGCCTGGCCCTGGACGTCGAGCTGGTGAAGGAATAAGGAATCGCGCCAGGGCGATTCCTAAAAGGAGCATCCTGTGGAGAAGTTCTTCGGGTTCTTCGACGAGAAGCCCATCGACCCCACCAGCTTTCGGGCCATCCGCATCGGGCTGGCCTCTCCGGAGAAGATCCGGAGCTGGTCCCACGGCGAGGTGAAGAAGCCCGAGACGATCAACTACCGGACCTTCAAGCCCGAGCGGGACGGCCTGTTCTGCGCCAAGATCTTCGGCCCGACCAAGGATTGGGAATGCAACTGCGGCAAGTACAAGGGGATCAAGCATAACGGGGTCATCTGCGACAAGTGCGGCGTCGAGGTGATCCGGTCGAAGGCCCGCCGCCAGCGCCTGGGCCACATCGAGCTGGCCTCGCCGGTGGTCCACATCTGGTTCTTCAAGTCCATCCCCAGCCGGATCGGGTACCTCCTGGACACGTCGCTGCGGGACCTGGAGAAGATCCTCTACTTCGAGGAGTACGTGGTCCTGGATCCGGGCAAGACCCCCCTGCAGGTCAAGCAGCTCCTCACCGAGGAGCAGCACCGGAAGGCCGTGGAGGAGTACGGCGACGGGTTCCGCGCCGGCATGGGGGCGGAGGCCATCCGGGAGCTCCTGAAGAAGATCACCGTGCCGGAGCTGGCCAACCAGCTGCGGGCCCGCATGACCAAGGAGACCTCGCAGCAGAACCGCAAGAAGATCACCAAGCGACTGCGCATCGTGGAGGCCTTCCTCAACTCGGGCAACAAGCCGGAGTGGATGATCCTGGAGGTGGTCCCCGTCCTGCCGCCGGAGCTGCGGCCCCTGGTCCCCCTGGACGGGGGCCGCTTCGCGACCTCGGATCTGAACGACCTGTACCGGCGGGTGATCAACCGGAACAACCGGTTGAAGCGGCTGATGGAGCTGCGCGCCCCCGACATCATCATCCGGAACGAGAAGCGCATGCTCCAGGAGGCGGTGGATGCCCTCTTCGACAACGGGCGCCGCGGCCGGGCGCTGAAGGGGCAGAACAACCGGCCGCTCAAGTCCCTCTCGGACATGCTCAAGGGGAAGCAGGGCCGCTTCCGCCAGAACCTCCTGGGCAAGCGGGTGGACTACTCGGGCCGCTCGGTCATCGTGGTGGGGCCGGAGTTGAAGTTCCACCAGTGCGGCCTGCCCAAGAAGATGGCCCTGGAGCTGTTCAAGCCCTTCATCTTCCGCAAGCTCCTGCGGGACGACGAGCACGTGGCCACCATCAAGAGCGCCAAGAAGATGGTGGAGCGCGGCCGGCCGGAGGTCTGGGACGCCCTGGAGAACGTGATCCGGGAGCACCCGGTGATGCTGAACCGGGCGCCCACGCTGCACCGGCTGGGCATCCAGTCCTTCGAGCCCATCCTGGTGGAGGGGGAGGCGATCAAGATCCACCCGCTGGTCTGTTCCGCCTTCAACGCGGACTTCGACGGCGACCAGATGGCGGTCCATGTGCCGCTCTCGCCGGAGGCCCAACTCGAGGCGCGGCTGCTCATGTGGGCCCCCTACAACATCCTGTCGCCGGCCAACGGCGCCCCGGTGGCGGCCCCCAGCCAGGACATCGTCATCGGCTGCTACTACCTGACCCGCGAGAAGCCGGGGCAGCGGGGCGAGGGCATGACCTTCGCCGACATGGACGAGGTCCGGGCGGCCTACGACGCCGACGAGGTCGGCCTGCTGGCCCGGATCAAGCTGCGGTGGAACGGGGAGCTGTTCGAGACCACGGTGGGCCGGGTCCTCTTCAACGAGATCCTGCCCACGCAGCTCCGCTTCATGAACCAGGAGATGAACAAGCGGGAGCTGACGCGCCTGGTCTCCCAGTGCTACTACCTGCTGGGGAACAGCGAGACGGTGAAGCTCCTGGACGCGCTGAAGGACCTGGGGTTCCGCTACGCCACCTTGGCCGGCATTTCCATCGGGGTGGACGACCTGCACATCCCGGCCAACAAGCAGGAGATCATCGGCGAGGCCACCCGGGAGGTCGTCAAGGTCGAGAAGGAGTACCAGGACGGCCTGATCACCAAGGGGGAGCGGTACAACAAGATCATCGACATCTGGACCCACGTCACCGAGCGGGTGTCGGATGAGATGTTTAAGGAGTTCGAGAAGCACGAGCAGGGCGAGTTCAACCCCGTGTTCATGATGGCCGATTCGGGGGCCCGGGGCAGCCGCCAGCAGATCCGCCAGCTGGCCGGGATGCGCGGCCTCATGGCCAAGCCCTCGGGCGAGATCATCGAGACCCCCATCACCGCCAACTTCCGGGAGGGGCTGACCGTCCTCCAGTACTTCATCTCCACCCACGGCGCCCGCAAGGGCCTGGCGGACACGGCCCTGAAGACGGCCGACTCGGGCTACCTCACCCGCCGCTTGGTGGACGTGGCCCAGGACATGATCGTGACCGAGGTGGACTGCGGGACCCTCAACGGCATCTGGGTCACCCCCCTCATCGAGGGCGGGGAGATCATCCAGCCGCTCCGCGACCGCATCCTGGGCCGGGTACCGCTGGAGGACGCGGTGGATCCCTTCACCGGCGAGGTCCTGGCCCGCGCCAACGAGGAGATCGTGGAGCTCCTGGCCAGCAAGATCGAGAACGCCGGCATCGACCGGATCCGGATCCGGTCGGTGCTCACCTGCGAGGCCCGGCGGGGATGCTGCATCAAGTGCTACGGCCGCAACCTGGCGACGGGCCGCCTGGTGGAGCTGGGGGAGGCGGTGGGCGTCCTGGCCGCCCAGTCCATCGGCGAGCCGGGGACGCAGCTCACCATGCGCACCTTCCACATCGGCGGGACGGCCACGCGGGGCACGGAGCAGACCCAGCTGGAGAGCAAGCTGTCCGGGACCGTGCGGTTCCAAACCCTCAAGACGGTCAAGACCGCCGGCGGCGACCTGGTGGTGATGAACCGCAACGGCACCATCGCCATCGTGGACGACAAGGGCCGGACCAAGGATGCCTACCAGCCGGTCTACGGCGCGCGCCTGAAGGTGGAGGACGGCCAGCAGGTGGTCTCGGGCCAGGTCCTGGTGGAGTGGGACCCCTTCACGACCTCGATCCTGACGGAGCACTCCGGCACGGTGCACTTCCGCGACGTGATCGACGGGACGACCATGAAGGAGGAGGTGGACGAGGTCACCGGCCTGTCTCAAAAGGTCATCGTCGAGCACGGGACCAAGGAGGAACTGCAGCCGCGCATCTCCATCAAGGACGCAGCTGGGGCCACGGTGTTCAAGTCCCAGATCCCGGTGGGGGCCCACCTGATGGTGACGGATGGCCAGGGCGTGGCGGCCGGGGATGCCGTGGCCAAGATCCCCCGCGAGACGACCAAGACCAAGGACATCACCGGCGGCCTCCCCCGGGTGGCGGAGCTGTTCGAGGCGCGGAAGCCCAAGGACCCGGCCATTATCTCGGAGATCGACGGCCGGGTGGAGTTCGCGGGCACCGTGAAGGGCCTGCGGCAGATCAGAATCCGGGGGGAAGCGGACGACAAGAAGGAATACCTCATCCCCCGCGGCAAGCACGTGACGGTCCTGGAGGGGGATGAGATCAAGGCGGGCGACCCCCTGATGGACGGCCCCATCGATCCCCACGACATCCTGCACGTCAAGGGAGTGGAGGCCCTCCAGAAGTACCTGGTGAACGAGGTGCAGGAGGTCTACCGCCTGCAGGGCGTGAACATCAACGACAAGCACATCGAGGTGATCGTGCGCCAGATGCTGCGGCGCGTGCGGGTAGAGACCGTCGGGAACACCAACTTCCTGGTGGGGGAGCACGTGGACAAGGCCCACTTCGAGGAGGAGAACCGGCGGGTGCGCGCCGGCGGCGGCGAGCCGGCCACGGCCGAGCCCATGCTCCTGGGGATCACCAAGGCCTCCCTCAGCACCGACAGCTTCGTGTCGGCCGCCTCGTTCCAGGAGACGACCAAGGTCCTCACCGAGGCCAGCATCAACGGCTTCCGGGACGAGCTGCGCGGGTTGAAGGAGAACGTGATCATGGGGCGCCTGATCCCCGCGGGCACGGGCATGCGGTGGTACCGGGAGACCCGCATTGCCACCCCCGAGGTGCCACTGCCGCGGCCCGAGGACGACGCCACGGCGTCGCACCAGGAGGCGGCGGCAGAGATCCTGCAGGCCATGGACGTCAATCTGCCGTAAAGGCCCGGAACGGCCCAGAATCCCCTTGACAAGAGGGGACGGACCGCGTAGACTCCACCGGTTTTTCACCTGAAAACGGAACGCGATGCCGACCATCACGCAGCTCGTCCGCCACGGGCGGCAGCAGCTCCACAAGAAAGAGAAGGCGCCGGCCCTGCAGGCCTGCCCGCAGAAGCGGGGGGTGTGCGTCCGCGTCTACACCACGACGCCGAAGAAGCCGAACTCGGCTCTGCGCAAGGTGGCCCGCGTGCGGCTCACCAACGGGATCGAAGTCACCACCTACATCCCCGGGGTCGGCCACAACCTTCAGGAGCACTCCATCGTGCTCATCCGGGGCGGCCGCGTGAAGGACCTGCCCGGGGTCCGCTACCATGTGATCCGAGGCGCCTTGGACACGGCGGGGGTGGCTGACCGGAGGCAGGGCCGCTCCCTGTACGGGGCCAAGCGACCCAAGGCGAGCTAAGGGAACCGGCACGGATGAGTCCGGGGCGAACTCCGGGTCATCCGTGCCGGTTTTCTTCTCTACCGAGAGGGCCGCGGATCCCCGAGGCGCTCCGAGGCGTACGAGGAGCAGGAGTCAAGGATGCCCAGGCGCAAGGTAGCCGAGAAGCGGGATGTCCTGCCGGACCCCGTGTTCGGCAGTAAGCTGGTGACCAAGTTCGTGAACTCCATGCTGCGGCAAGGCAAGCGGAGCACCTCCGAGCGGATCTTCTACGGGGCCATGCGCCTGATCGAGGACCGCACCAAGATGGATGCGCAGAAGCTCTTCAAGCAGGCGGTGGACAACGTGAAGCCCGTCCTGGAGGTCAAGTCGCGCCGCGTGGGGGGTGCCACCTACCAGGTGCCGGTCGAGGTGCGGGCCGAGCGCCGGACCTCCCTGGCCCTGCGCTGGATCATCGGCTTCGCCCACAAGCGGACCGAGAAGACCATGCAGGAGCGGCTGGCGGCGGAGCTGATCGAGGCGGCCAACAACCGGGGCGCCTCGGTCAAGAAGCGGGAAGACACGCACAAGATGGCGGAGGCCAACAAGGCCTTCGCCCACTATCGATGGTAGCTCGGCTGCTGGCGGACCTGCGGCGCTGGCGGGGCGCCTCGGTGAAGAAACGGGAAGACACTCACAAGATGGCGGAGGCGAACAAAGCCCTCGCGCACTATCGTTGGTAGCCCGCGGGGCCTCCGCCCCCGGCCCACAGTCGAAGGATCGGATCGTGCCTGAGACGTACCCGCTGGAGCGAACTCGCAATATCGGCATCATGGCGCACATCGATGCCGGCAAGACCACCACGACCGAGCGGATCCTGTATTACACCGGCAAGACGCACAAGCTCGGCGAGGTGGACGAGGGCTCCACGGAGATGGACTGGATGGAGCAGGAGAAGGAGCGGGGGATCACCATCACCTCGGCGGCCACGACCTGTTACTGGAACGATCACCGGATCAACATCATCGACACGCCCGGGCACGTGGACTTCACCGTGGAGGTGGAACGGTCGCTCCGCGTCCTGGACGGGGCCGTCGCCGTGTTCGACGCCGTGGCCGGCGTGGAACCGCAGTCCGAGACGGTGTGGCGGCAGGCGGACAAGTACCGGGTCCCCCGCCTGGCCTTCATCAACAAGATGGACCGGACGGGTGCGGACTTTGATCGCGCCGTAGCCATGATTGCCGAGCGGCTGGGGGCCAATCCCGTGTGCGTCCAGCTTCCCTACGGCAAGGAAGACCGGCTGAAGGGGATCATCGACGTCGTCCAGATGAAGGCCGTCGTCTGGGAGGAGGAGACGCTGGGGGCCGCCTTCCACGACGAGGAGATTCCCGCCAACCAGCGGGAGGCGGCGCTCCGGGCGCGAGAGAAGCTCCTGGAGGCCGTGGCGGACCAGGACGAGCAGATGATGCATAAGTACCTGGAGGGAGAGGCGCTGAGTCCGGAGGAGATCCAGGCGGCGCTCCGCCGGGCCACCCTCCAGCTCAAGGCCGTGCCGGTGCTGTGCGGGGCCTCCTTCAAGAACAAGGGGGTCCAGCCCCTGCTGGACGCGGTGGTCGCCTACCTCCCCTCGCCGCTGGACCTGCCCCCGGTGGAGGGGCGGAACCCCAAGACGGCGCAGACCGAACAGCGCCGGGCGGACGAGCGGGAACCCTTCGCCGCCCTGGTCTTCAAGATCATGGCGGACCCGTACGTGGGGCAGCTGGCGTACTTCCGGGTCTACGCGGGGGCGCTGGAGTCCGGATCCTACATCTTCAACTCCACTCGGGGGACCAAGGAACGGATCGGGCGCCTGCTCCGCATGCACGCCAACAAGCGGGAGGAGATCAAGCGAGTGGCCGCCGGCGACATCGCGGCCGCGGTGGGGCTGCGCAACGCCAAGACCGGTGACACGCTGTGCCTGGAGAGCCGTCCCATCGTGCTGGAGGCCATGGAGTTCCCCGAACCGGTGATCTCCGTGGCCATCGAGCCCAAGACCAAGGAGGGGTCCGGACGACCACCGACGAGGAGATGGGCCAGACCATCATCTCGGGCATGGGCGAGCTGCACCTGGAGATCATCGTGGACCGCCTCCTGCGGGAGTTCCGGGTGGAGGCCAACGTGGGCAAGCCCCAGGTGGCCTACCGGGAGACGCTCACCACGGCCGTCGCGGCCGAGGGGCGCTTCATCCGGCAGACGGGCGGGCGCGGCCAGTACGGCCATGTGAAGATCCAGCTCGAGCCGTTCCCGGGCGGCGGCTTCGAGTTCGTCAACAAGATCGTGGGCGGGACGATCCCCCGGGAGTACATCCCGGCCGTGGAGAAGGGCATCAAGGAGGCCATGGAGGGCGGGGTGCTGGCGGGGTATCCGCTGGTGGACGCCCGGGTGGTCCTGGTGGACGGGTCCTACCATGAGGTGGACTCGTCGGAGATCGCCTTCAAGATCGCGGGCTCCATGGCCTTCAAGGACGGGGCGCGGCGGGCCAGGCCGATCCTGCTGGAGCCGCTCATGCGCTTCGACGTGGTCGTTCCGGAGGAGTTCGTGGGACAGGTGATCGGGGACCTGAATTCGCGGCGCGGGCGGGTGCTGGAGATCGAGGCGCGGCCTGCGGCGCAGGTGATCCGGTGCGAGGTGCCCCTGGCCGAGCTGTTCGGGTACGCCACCGATCTCCGCTCCGCCACCCAGGGGCGGGCCAGCCACACCCCACTCCAGTTCGCCCGGTACGATCCCGTGCCGGTCCAGATCGCCGAGGAGATCATCGCCCGGATGGGCGGTCGCGCGGTGGCGTAGGGACAGCCGGCACGCCGCCCGGGCAGGCAGGGGCGCGGGGGCGGCCGCCAGTGGGCCCCGCCTCAGCGGGGCCCCGTCACAGGAGAGTTCCATGGCCAAAGCGAAGTTCGAGCGGACGAAGGAGCACATGAACATCGGGACCATCGGCCACATCGACCACGGGAAGACCACCCTCACCGCGGCGATCAC
>JACPAT010000311.1 GCA_016180655.1 Candidatus Methylomirabilota bacterium
CATGGAGTTCGACACCATCGCCCTCTGCGACGGGCTGGCGCAGGGGCACGTGGGGATGGGCTTCTCCCTGCCCAGCCGCGAGGCCATCGCCGACACCGTGGAGATCATGCTGGAGGGGCACCGCTTCGACGCCGCGGTCATGCTCTCCAGTTGCGACAAGATCGAGCCGGGCCACCTGATGGCCGCCCTCCGGGTGAACATCCCCACAGTCATGCTGACGGGCGGACCCATGGAGGGCGGCCGCTACAAGGAGCACAGCGAGATCACCCTCTCCACCATGCGGGAGTTCGCCGGGCAGGTCAAGATCGGCAAGCTCAGCCGGGAGGAGCTGACGGAGATCGAGCAGGTGGCGCTGCCCGGACCCGGCTCCTGCTCCATGATGGGGACGGCCAACACCATGGGCTGCCTCATCGAGGCCTTGGGGATGTCGCCCACCGGCTGCGGCACCATGCTGGCCGTGGATCCCCGGCGCCCGGCCCTGGCGCGCGAGGCGGGGCGGCTGGTCCTGGACTGCCTGCGCCGCGGCCTGACTCCCTTGAAGATCGTCACGCGCCAGGCCATCGAGAACGCCATGGCGGTGGACATGGCCCTGGGCGGCTCCACCAACAGCGTCCTGCACCTCCTGGCCATCGCCCACGAGGCCGGCATCCCGCTCACGCTGGACGAGTTCGACGCCGTGGCCCGGCGGGTCCCCCATCTGTGCAACGTGAAGCCGTCGGGCCAGTACTCCGTGGGCCGGATGGACGAGGCCGGCGGGTTGCCGGCCCTCATGCAGGAGCTGCGGGAGTTCCTGCACCTGGACGCCCTGACGGTGACGGGCAAGACGCTCGGCGAGACCATCACGGGCGCGACCGTCACCAACCGGGAGCTCATCCGCCCGCTCCACGATCCCCTGTACCCCCAGGGGAGCCTGGCCATCCTGCGGGGCGGCCTGGCGCCCGACGGCGCCGTGGTGAAGCAAACCGGCGTGCGCTTCAAGTCCATGCTCACACACCGGGGGCCGGCCCGCGTCTTCGAGAACATGGAGGAGGCGGTGCGCGCCGTCATGGGCGACGCGATCAGGCCGGGCGACGTGGTGGTGGTCCGCTACGAGGGCCCCAAGGGCGGACCCGGCATGCGGGAGATGCACCAGATCACCTCCCTCATGGTGGGCATGGGGCTGGACGAGCACTGTGGGCTGGTGACGGACGGCCGGTTCTCCGGCTCGACGCGGGGGCCCTGCATCGGCCACGTCTCCCCCGAGGCGGCCGAGGGCGGCCCCATCGCGCTGGTGCAGGACGGGGACCTGATCGAATACGATATTCCGAACCGCCGCCTGGACCTCTTGGTGGCGGCGGACGAACTGGCGCGGCGCCGCGTCGCCTGGAGGCCCCCCAAGCGCGAGCTCAAGGGCATCCTGGCGCGCTACGCCCGCCTGGCGGAGTCGGCATCCAGGGGCGCGATCCTGCGCGAACCAATAGGGTGGTGAGTCATCATGGGTAAGGCAGAGAACGGCGGCGGTCGCGAGGGCCGGGGCGGCCGGCAGTCGGCCAGCACGTTCCCGAACCGGTCCATCCCGCTCTACTATCAACTCGAGAATATCCTGCGGTCCAAGATCGAGGGCGGCGAGGTCCTGCCCAACCACAAGCTGCCCACGGAGCAGGAGCTGTCCCGCGAGTACAAGATCAGCCGGGCCACGGTCCGCCAGGCACTGGCGGCGCTGGTGTCCGAGGGGCTCTTGTACCGGAAGCAGGGCAAGGGCACCTTCGTCACGGAGAAGGCCGCCCAGACCAAGTCGGTGAAGCTCACCGGGTTCACCGAGGATCTCTTCACCGAGGGGGTCAAGGCCGAGGTCCGGGTCATCGAGATGCGGGCGGTGCCGGCGCCGGAGCGGGTGGCCGGTGTGCTCCGCATCCCCACCGGCGAGGAGATCACGCGGTTCAAGCGCCTACGCTCGGTGGACGGCGCGCCGTTCTCCTACGTCATCAACTATGTGGTCCCGGAGATCGGGCAGAAGATAAACGAGAAGGACCTGCAGCACCACACCATGCTCCACCTGCTGGAGGAAAAGCTGGGGATCCCCCTGGGGACCATTCGCCACTTCGTGGAGTCCATGAAGGCCGACGTCGAGGTGGCGTCGCTCTTGGCCATCAGTGTCTTCGAGCCCGTCCTGTACATGGAGACCGCGGTCTATTCGGCCGAGGGTCGCGCGGTCGAGGCGGTGGACACCTACTTCCGCTCCGACCGGTACCGCTATACGGTGGAACTCATCCGCAGTCAGCAACTCCGCAAGGATCGTGGGAAACGCACCCGGTAACTGCACGCGCTCGTCCTGCTTGCGTCTTCTGGTCACGCATCTTTTCCGGACTTCCGCCGGCGCGAGGCGAACAGATCTCGCCAGCAGGCCGCACGGCCGGCCCCCGGTCACCGGCGCGGGCGTCCTCACGGCACGGGATGCCCAAAATATGTCGCCTGCGGACCGGACATGCGCAGAATTGCGGCGGAAGAACGCGAGCGAATCGTCCATCGTCCAGACTCCGGTGGCAGAAACGGTGGCTGCAAGACCTCGATTCTTCCGGTCATGGACGATTCGGGGCATGGTATATGGTTTGCACAGGCGATGGGGGTAGCCGGATCCCCTGAATCCACGTCCACCATGGCCCTCGCTGGGTCGGACAAATTTCTGGGCCCGCACCGCAGCACCCAGAAGGAGCATAGCGCATGAAAGACCGAGGCAGGGATGGACCGAGCGAGAAGGATCTGAAGGGCGCCGGACTGACGCCTCACGACCTGGCGGCGCTCGATCCACAGGCCCTGCTGCTGGAACTGCAGGAGACCACGCGGCGACTCGATGCCGCGTTCGAGCAACTCGAGCACACCCACCAGCAGAACGAGCGCCTGGTGGCCGCCCTCACGGCCGCCAAGGAGCAGCTCGCCCTGCTGCGGGCCGAGGTGGACAAG
>JACPAT010000268.1 GCA_016180655.1 Candidatus Methylomirabilota bacterium
GTGAAGCCGCCGGGGTCGGCCCGGACCTCGAAATCGGTGCTGCGGATCACCTCGTTGCCCAGCGCCTCGCGGAACCGCTTCCCTTCCAGGACCAGGGTTCCCCGGGTGTGGTGGACCGCCAGGCGAAGGATGCGCCCCGTCCGGGTGCGCAGGAGATCTTCGATGCGGAGGAGGCGGCCGATCGGGGAGCCGGCCTGCTGCAGCGCCCGCTCGATCTCCCGGGAGGTCAGCCGCTCCACCCAGAGGGCGTAGGGGCAACCGAGGCTGAACTGGTCGGCCACCCCGACGATCGTGTCAAAGTTCGCACCGAAGACGTCCAGGGCATCCTCGGTGACCCCGCCTGAACACGAATGGTAAAAGGCGGGGATGGGTTGGCCCCCGAACGTGAGGATCTGGCCCCGGGTTGCCTGCACGGCCCACGAGGTCCGGGGATCCTCGCCCGTGGCCCCCCCGTACACCTGGGAGGCCGTGGTGGCCCGGAGGTGAAACAGGGCGCCGGGGTTCTGCTGGACCTGATAGACGGCATACGTCCGGGCGGTGATGGCCATGGCCTTGGCCGCCTCGGCCGGCCATCCCGGCGGGATCTCGTCCTTCAGGACGCCCAGGAGGTACTCCTCGAGGTCCACCTCGTTCACGGCCGCCAGGGCGCCGTTCCACGGCTGGACCAGCAAGCGGCCGCGAAAGGCCTGCCCCTCCACGTCTACGGTCGCCGAGCGGCCCGGCCACGCGACCAGCGTGGGGGCTGACGTCCCCGTCTCGCGGACCCGAACCGCGCTCCCGCGAAGCAACAGGCGCAACGGCTCGCCGCTTCCGCGCTGCGCCAGGACGCGACGCCCGGTGGCATCCGTGATCGTGAGGCCGCCGGCGCTCCCGACCGTGAGGGCGGGGCGGCCCTCCGCCACCAGGACGCGAACATTTTGCGCCGCCGCCGACCCCGCCCCCGGATCCGCCGCGAGGCAGACCGCCAGCGCCGCCACTGCGAGCGTCCGGCCTGGCCAGGACCGCCGGCGTCCCGTCATCGGCGATTGAAGAGCGACAGCAGCAAGGTCAACAGGATGCTGATCAGGATGCTGGTGGTCAGCGGGAAGTAGACGCTCCAGTTCTCGCGGCGGATGACGATATCCCCGGGCAGCCGCCCGAGGAACGGGATCTTGCCGGCCACCAGGAGCAGCCCGCCCAGCAGGGCCAGGACCACTCCGAACAGGATCAGCATCTTGCCCAGCGAATCCATCCCGGGAAACATGGATCATCTCCAACTAGCGAATCTGCGAAATCTGTCCGCCCGAGGCGGATCTCGCCCGATCGGGTCGTCCTTCTTCCAGGCGGGTCCGCTCAGGGCTCGACGCGATCTGCGGATAGGTGGAGTCTGTCAGTATCACTTGGGCGCGCCGGACCACAGCTCACCCTGGGGGCCGGAGGGCGGCGGGGGGATCTGGAAATGGGCATAGGCCAGCCGCGTGGCCGTCCGCCCCCGGGGGGTCCGCGCCAGGAAGCCGAGCTGGATCAGGAACGGCTCGTACATGTCCTCGATGGTGTCCTTCTCCTCGCCCACGGCCACCGCCAGGGTCTCGATACCCACGGGGCCGCCGGAGAACTTCTCGATGATGGTCAGGAGGATCCGCCGGTCCATCTCGTCGAATCCCCGCTCGTCCACGTCCAGGCGGTTCAGGGCATCGTGGGCCACGTCCCGGTCAATGGTGCCGTCTCCCAGGACCTGGGCGAAGTCCCGGACCCGCCGCAGCAGCCGGTTGGCCACCCGCGGGGTGCCGCGCGAGCGCTTGGCAAGCTCCGATGCACCCTCGGGCGTGACGGAGACGTTCAGGATCGCCGCCGAGCGGGTGACGATCTTCAGCAGGTCTTCTTCGGAGTAGAAGTCCAGCCGCTGGACCACGCCGAAGCGGTCCCGGAGCGGCGAGGTCAGCAGCCCCGCCCGCGTCGTGGCGCCGATGAGGGTGAAGTGGGGCAGGGTCAGCTTGTAGGTCTGGGCGCTGGGCCCCTGGCCGATGATGAGATCCAGCTTGTAGTCCTCCATGGCGGGGTAGAGCGTCTCCTCCACCGTGGGGTTGAGGCGGTGGATCTCGTCAATGAACAGAACGTCCCGTTCCCGGAGGTTGGACAGGATGGCCGCCAGATCCTTGGGCCGCTCCACCACGGGGCCGGAGGTGGGGCGGATGTTCACGCCCAGCTCCGAGGCGATGATGTAGGCCAGCGTCGTCTTGCCCAGGCCCGGGGGGCCGTAGAACAGGACGTGATCCAGGGCCTCGTTGCGCGCCCGCGCCCCCTGGATGAAGACGTGGAGGTTGTCCTTCACTTTGTCCTGGCCGACGTAGTCGTCCCACCGGTTCGGGCGGAGGGTCTGCTCGACCTGCTGATCCTCGGGAAGGCGCTGCCGGGTGGTGACGCGATCTGACATCGTCAGGGGTTGGGGGTTAGGGATTGGGGGTTGGGGGCCAGGGTCCATCGGCGTTCATTTGTCGCGCCATAGGCGGATCCGCCCGGTTCGCACAAGTCACGGCCTGGCAAGATCCGCCTCGGGCGGACGTTCATTTGCGGTTGCATCGTATTCCTAGCGCGACTCGCTGAGGGCGCGCAGGGCGGCCTTGATCAGCTTCTCGAACTCGGCCGTCGGTCCCAGCCTCTGCCGAGCCGCTTCAGCGGCCTTGATGGCTTCCTTGCGGTTGCATCCCAGGTTCACCAGCGCCGAGACCACGTCCTCCAGGGGCTGGTCCACGGCGGGCGCGGGGCCCGCAGGGGCCGCAGCGCCTTGATCGAGGCGGGCGCTCCCCACCTTCTCCCGCAGCTCCACCACCAGGCGTTCGGCCAGTTTCTTGCCCACGCCGGGGACGGCGCGGAGCCGCGCGAGGTTCCCCTCGGAGAGCGCCGGCACCAGCTCCTCCACGGAGATGCCGGAGAGGATGTTCGTGGCCAGGCGCGGCCCGATCCCTGTTACCCCCTGGAGCAGCTCGAAGAGCGCCTGCTCGTCCCGGGTGTGGAACCCGAAGAGCTGGATGGCGTCCTCGCGGACGTGGGTGTGGGTGTGGAGGAAGACCTCGGCCGACACCTCGGGCAACTGGTAGAACGTGGACAGGGGGATGAACAGCCGGTATCCCACGCCGTTCACGTCCACCACCACCCGATGGGGTTCCTTGCTGGCCAGCCGGCCCCGGATCTGGGCGATCATCTCAGCGTTCCCGTAACCGCTCTTTCAGCCGGGCGGCATGGTGGTGGCAGATGGCCACGGCCAGGGCGTCGGCAGCGTCCACCGGAGCAGGGGCCTCTGCCAGGCCCAGCAGGAGGCGAACCATCTCCTGCACCTGGCCCTTGTCGGCCCGGCCGTAACTGGTGATCGCCTGTTTGACCTCCAGGGCGGAATACTCGTGGATCTCCACCTTCTCTTCGGCCAGGGCCAGCAGGGCCACGCCCCGGGCCTGCCCCAGCCGGAGGGCACTCTGGACGTTCTTGGCGAAGAACACCGCCTCGACGGCGGCGCAGTCCGGCTGGGTGCGGGTCAGGAGCGTGCGCAGCTCCTGGTGGATGCGGAGGAGGCGCTGGGCGAAGGGAAGACTGGCCTGGGTGGTGATGGCGCCGAAGGTGACGGCGTGGAGGGTGTCGCCCCGCAGTTCCACGAGGCCATAGCCCGTGGTCACCGTCCCCGGATCAATGCCTAAGACGCGCATGCGGGCGATTGGCGGTGGGAGGCCAGAGGAGGATGCAGCTGGGGGGAACCCATTTCCGATTGGAGGTTGTCCGGGACACATTCGCAATCCGCAATCCGCAATTCGAAATCTCCACGGCCGTCAGGCCGACATCGCCGCCATGATCTCCTCGGGGATGTCGAAGTTCGCGTAGACGTGCTGGACGTCATCGTGCTCCTCCAGCTCCTCCATCAGGCGCAGCATCTGCTCGGCCGGCTTGCCATCCAGTTTCACGGTGCTCTTGGGCAGCTTGGTGATCTCGGCCGAGAGGGGCTGGATCCCGCTCTTCAGGATGGCCTCCCGCACCTTCTCGAAGTCCTTGGGTGCCGTGGTCACGGCGAAGAGGCTCTCCTCGCGCCGCAAATCCTCGGCGCCGGCCTCCAGCGCGATGGAGAGCAGCCGATCCTCGTCCACCTTGGACGCTTCGACCTGGAGGTACCCCTTCTTCTCGAAGAGGAAACCGACGCACCCGGTCTCGCCCAGGTTCCCGCCGTGCCGCGAAAAGGCCTTGCGGATTTCACCGACGGTCCGGTTCTTGTTGTCGGTCACCACCTCGGCCATGACGGCCACGCCGCCCGGCCCATAGCCCTCGTAGGTGATCTCTTCGTAGGACACGCCCTCCAGCTCGCCCGTGCCTTTCTTGATGGCCCGTTCGATGTTGTCGGAGGGCATGTTCACCGCCTTGGCGGCCTGGACGGCGGTGCGCAGGCGCGGATTGCCTGCCGGATCCCCGCCGCCCACCCGGGCGGCCACCGTGATCTCGCGGATGATCTTGGTGAAGACCCGCCCGCGCTGGGCATCCACCTTGGCCTTCTTGTGCTTGATGCCGGCCCACTTGCTATGTCCTGACATGATCGCACCCCCTCCCAGGCTGCTGAAACAGGCCCAGCTGCTGCGTCAGGCACTCGTCGCGGCACTGCGACGTACAAACCGCAGTACGCCTCGTGCCTCGCCTTCGCGCCTTCCTTGCATCTGAACCTTTTTGAGCAGCCTGGGGAGCAGGATATTGCTGGCAGCCTGCCATAAACTCTAGGAAAAGTACCATAGCGGCGCGAAGCTTGCCAAGGGAAAACTCCCATGAAAAATGGCCCGGTATTCTTTCCAGACGCCCGTCCGAAGGCTGCGCAGGGGATCCGGCGATTCGCCTTGACAGGGCGGGGAGGGTGGGCCTATAAGTGCCACCAGACAGGACGAGAAGGGGTAGATCGGGGTCCCCGCCAGGGCGGAGAGGATGAGAAAGTCCTAACGAGGGACGATCCGCGGGATCGTCTTTTGTTAGGGCTTTGTGTTTCTGGGGGGCGAATGGCGAACGTCCGAGGGCGCTTTTTCGAGAACTTGAAGGCCCGACCGGTGATCGCCGGCCTGCGGGACTCGACGGGCGTCGAGGCGGCCATCCGGCACGGGGTGGGCGTGCTGTTCATCCTGGGGGAGGATATCTTCGCCCTGCAGGACAGTGTGGCGAAGGCGCACGCGGAGGGGCGGCTGATCCTGGCCCACGTGGACCTGATCAAAGGCATCGGGCGCGACGAGGCGGGCGTCCGGTTCCTGGCCCGCACCCTGGGGGTGGATGGGATCCTGACGACGCGCGGGAACCTCATCGGCCCCGCGAAGCGGGAAGGACTGATCGCGGTCCAGCGGCTCTTCGTCCTGGACTCGGAATCCCTGGAGGCCGGCCTGCCCACCGTGGAGAAGGCCGCCCCCGACGCGGTGGAGATGCTGCCGGGCGTGATCCTGCCGACCATCGCCGGGCAATTGGCGCGGCGCGGGACGCTGCCGCCCCTGATCGCCGGCGGGCTGATCCGGACCGCGGCCCAGGTGGACGCGGTCCTCTCGGCCGGGGCGGTGGCGGTCTCGACCAGCGAGCGGAGCCTGTGGGGGTACTCGCGGAATCCGGATCGGGGGCGAAGATGAGGTCAGGCCGTGGTGAAACCCCGGGGAAGAGGAGAGGCGAAAACCCGGAGTAGCAGCCGGGAACGGCGGGGATGGAACCCGCGGAACACGCCGGCGCGGGATTCCGAAGGAACATGAGGGGAAACTGATGCGTCTGACGTGCCTGGGTGCGCCAGGCAAGGGAGGGAGCATGAAAACGCGGGCACACGGAGGACGACGCAGGGGGATGGACCGCCGGACCTTCCTCAAGACCGCCGGGGCGGCGGCCGCCAGCGTCGGGTTCCCGGCCATCGTTCGGGGGGCGGAGGAAAAGCGCGTCGTGCTGTACTGCCCCGAATCCCCGGACCTGTCCAGCAAGATCGGCAAGGCCTTCGAGGCCGAGACCGGGATCGCGGTCAACGTGCAGTACGGCGGGACCAACGTTATCGTCAATCGCCTCCTGGCGGAGCGGTCCAACCCCAACGCCGACGTCTGGTACGGGGGCGGCGGCTTGCTGTCCTTCCTGTATGCCAAGCGGGAGGGGATCACGACGCCATACACACCGCCTGAGTTCAAGGCCCTTCCGCTCCGCGAGGGGAAGATTCATCTGCGGGACAAGGACTGGCACTTCGTGGGAGTCGAGGTATTCGTCATCGGCTTCGCCTACAATCCCAAGACCCTGCCCAAGAAGGACGCCCCCAAGACCTGGGAGGACCTGCTGGACCCACGCTGGAAGGGGAAGATCCAGATGCCCAACCCGGCGGCGTCGGGCACCGCGACCCTGACAGTCCTGGGCCGGATGATGCTGGAGAAGCAAAAGGGTCGCGCCGAGAAGGATGCCTGGGATTACTTTGAGCGGCTGAACAAGAACGTGAGCCTGTATCCCGAGTCGGGAGCTGCGCCGACCCGGGCGGTGGCCAAAGGGGATGCCCTGGTGGGCATCTGTTTCTCCTTCATGCCGTGGGGCCTGGCGGCTCGGGGAGAGTCAGTGGACTTCATCATGCCGGACGTCACGCCGGTCATCGCCAACCCCGTCGCCCTGGTGAAGGGGAGCCAGCGGCCGGAGAACGGGAAAAAACTCTACAACTTCATTCTGGGTGAGAAAGGCCAACAGATCCTGGCCGACTATTCGCAGATCGTGCTGAACAAGAAGGTGAAGTCCAAGACCCCCATGACTCTCGAAGAGGTTGGCAAGTACGCCATGGACATGGACATGGATTGGGCCGAGCAGAATTACGACCGGATCCGCAACGAGTGGCGGGGGCGGTTCGGCTGATGGCCCGGGTGCGGGTTCAGGACCTGGTCAAGCTCTACGGCCCCCTCAGGGCGGTGGACGGGGTCAGCCTGGCGGTGGAGGAGGGCGAATTCTTCGCCCTCCTCGGACCGTCGGGGTGCGGGAAGACCACGACCCTGCGCTGCATCGCCGGTCTGGAGCGGCCGTCGCAGGGGGAGATCATCATCGGGGAGCAACCGGTCACCAGCCTGCCGGCCTACGAGCGGCCCTGCGGCATGGTGTTCCAGAGCTACGCGCTGTTTCCGCACCTCTCGGTCTTTGACAACGTGGCCTACGGGCTCCGGGCGCGCCTCTACCGGCAGGGAGGCCCGCTCACGAAGGCGGCGATCCTGGGCAGCTTCCTGAGCCGGCGCGCGTTCCCGCTGGATGCTGCCCTGCGCGAGCGGGTGCGCGAGGCGCTCCACCTCGTTGGCCTGGATGGGCAGGAGGGGAAGGCGCCGGGACAGCTCTCGGGCGGGATGCAGCAACGGGTGGCCCTGGCCCGGGCCCTGGTCACGGAACCGGCCGTGCTCCTGCTGGACGAGCCCCTCTCGAACCTGGATCGGAAGCTGCGGGTCAGCATGCGGGGGACCATCCGGAAGATCCAGCAGGCTCTCCGCATCACCGCCATCTACGTCACCCACGACCAGGAGGAGGCGCTGAGCCTGGCGGACCGGCTGGCCATCATGGATCGCGGGCGGATCGTCCAGCTCGGGACGCCGGCCGAGATCTACGACCGCCCGGCCACGCCGTTCGTGGCGGATTTCATCGGCGCCGAGAATCTCTTCCCGGCGCGGGCCATCCGGTCGGGCCCCGACCTCACCCTGGTGGAGGCCGGGGACCTCACGTTCCGCGCCGCGGGACAACCCAAGGCCGAGCGGGTCCGGGCGGTGGTCCGGCCCCAGGCGATCCGGCTGGCCCGGCCCGAGGAGCCCCTGGCCGCGGACAACCTCTTCCGGGGCGAGGTCCGGTTCGGCGCCTATCTCGGCGCCACGGCCCGGTACGAGGTGGCCGTGAAGAACCTCGTCTTCGTCGTGGACGTCCCCGACCCCCGGCCCGGCGCGCTCTACACTCCGGGGGACCAGGTCCAGCTCGGCTTCGCGGCCGAGAGCGTGCTGCTGGTGGAGGAGGCATGAGGACGACGTCCGGTGGCCGTGGGGGCTGGCGGAGCCGGTTGGATTTCGACAGCCTGGCCTACGCTGCGGTCCTGGCCTTCCTCTTCGTGTTCCTGCTGGTCCCCTTCCTGTCCATCTTGGTGGTCAGCGTGACGGGCCGCGAGGTGAACCTCCTGGGAGGTCTCCTGGGCCTCTCCCAGATGGAGGCGCTGGTCCGGCGGATCGCCGAGGCCGCCTCTCCCAAGTACTACGTGCAGCTCCTCACGTTCCCCCGCTACTTGCGGGCCCTGGTGAACAGCGTGACCCTGGGACTGGGGGTGGCCGCGGCGTGCATCCTTCTGTCCCTGCCCATCGCCTTCGGCCTGGCCCGGACCCGCATGCCGGCGGCCCGGCTCGTCGGCGCGCTGTGCCTGGTTCCGCTCATGATTCCCACGTTCATCTCCTCCTTCGCGTTCATCCTGATGTTCGGCAAGACCGGATGGATCACCCAGGTGGTCAAGGCGGCGCTGGGTATCCAGGAATTTCTGAACATCCAGTCCCCCCTGGGCGTGGCGATGGTCCAGACCTTTTTTTTCTTCCCGTATGCCCTGCTGCCCATGCTGGCCGTTTTCAAGGTCATGGATCCCACGCTGGAGGAGGCGGCGCACCTCCTGGGGGCCGGGCGGCTCTTCACCTTCCTGACGACGACGCTGCCGCTGGCGGCGCCGGGCATCGGGGCCGGGGCCCTGCTGGTCTTCGTGGTGTCTTTGGAGGACTTCGGGACGCCGATGATTCTCTCGCCCCGGCGGTTCCCGCTGCTCATCGTGGAGGCGTATCGGGAGATGGTCGGATACTTCAACTGGGGCGGGGCAGCCACCATCGCGGTCCTCCTGGTGCTCCTGTCGGCGCTGGTCCTCCTGGTGCAGCGGCGGGTGCTGGGGAGCACGGAGTTCGGGACCATCACGGGCAAGCCGGCCAGCCGGGAGCCGATCGAGGATCGCCGGATCTCTACGGGCCTGTTCCTGTACAGCCTCGTGGCCCTGGCGATCCCGGTGCTGGCCATCTACTCCACGGCGGTCCAGTCGTTGGCCACGACGTGGGGGGCCGGCCTCCTGCCCGATGGCTTCACCCTGGCGAATTACGCCTACGTGGTCGAGCGCTCCGCCGGGGCCGTCCTCAACAGCTTCCTCCTGGGTGGGGCGGCCCTGGCCATCAGCCTGGCCCTCTCGGCCGTGATCCCGTACCTGGTGGTTCGCCGGCGGAAGGTGGTGCTGGATTATCTCGGCTTTCTGCCCCTGGCCCTGCCGGGCGTCCCGCTGGCTATTGCCATGATCCTGGCGTTCAACAACCCGCCGCTGAAGCTGACCGGGACGGCCCTGCTGCTCATCGTCGCATACGTCATCCGGCGGATGCCGTATGCCCTGCGCTCGACGACCGCCTCGATCCGCGCCATCGGCTCCGACCTGGAGGAGGCCTCCTTTGCCCTCGGGGCGCCCAAGTTCCTGAGCCTGTGGGGTGTGACGCTGCCCCTGATGCTGCCCGGGATCTTCGCCGGGGCCATCATGGTCTTCCTGACCTCCATCCGCGAGGTCAGCGCCACCATCCTGCTGGCGCCGCAGGAGTGGAAGCCCATGAGCCTGGTCATCTTCGAGGGATTGCTCCGGGGGGAGTTCTACACGTCCTCGGCCATCTCCATGATCCTCATCGCCGTCGTCATGACCCTCCAGTACGCGGTGTTCCGGCTGGTGGGCGAGAAGGCGTTGTTCTGATGAGACGCATCCCGGCGTTTCGCGGCTACATCTTTGATCTTGACGGGACCGTCTACCGGGGGGACCGGTTGCTGCCGGGCGCCCGGGAGACCATCGAGGGCCTGCGCGCCGCCGGGCGACGGGTCGTCTTCCTCTCCAATAAGCCCATTGATACGCGGGAGAGCTACGCCCGTAAGCTCCGTTGCCTGGGGGTCCCGACGCGGACGGCGGATGTCATCAACTCCTCCTTCGTCCTGGCCCGCTACCTCGGCGCGCGGAGCCCCGGGGCGCGCCTCTTCGTCATCGGCGAGCGACCCCTGCTCGCCGAGCTGCGCCGGGCCGGCTTCCGGATCGTGGCCAACGGCGATCGGGCCGACTGGGTGGTGATCGCCTTCGATCGGACCTTCGACTATGCCAAGCTGACCGGGGCCCTGCATGCGGTCCGGCGGGGCGCGCGGCTGATCGCCACCAATCCGGATCGCACCTGCCCGGTGGAGGGCGGGGAGATCCCGGACTGCGCCGCCATGATCGGCGCCGTGGAGGGGGCCACGGCCACGCGGGTCGAGGTGATCGTGGGCAAGCCGTCCCGCATCACCCTGGACGTCTGCCTGGCCCAGATGGGCCTCCGGGCTCGGGACTGCCTCATGATCGGCGACCGCCTGGAGACCGACATTCGGATGGCCCGGGAGGCCGGGATGGCCGGGGCGCTGGTCCTGACGGGGGTAACCGACCGCCGGACCCTGCGGCGATCGCCCATCCAGCCGGACTACGTGCTGCGCGACCTCCGGGAACTCCTCGCCGCGAGATGAGCGCGGCTCGGGAAGAACAGGCATCCCAGATGCAGGACCGGCTCCAAGGCCTGGACGGGCAGCCGTTCGATGTCGTCGTCATCGGCGGCGGCATGGCGGGGGCGGGCATCGCTCGGGACGCCGCCATCCGGGGCTACCGGACGCTCCTCCTGGAGCGGAAGGACTTCGCCTTCGGCACGACCAGCCGTTCCTCGAAGCTGATCCACGGGGGCCTCCGCTATCTTGAACTGTTCGACTTCGGCCTGGTGCGGGAGTCCCTGCGGGAGCGCGAGCGTCTCCAGCGTCTGGCCCCCCACCTGGTGCGACCCCTGCCGTTCATTGTGCCCGTCTACCGCGGGGCGAGGCGCGGCATGATCACGGTCCGGGTGGGGATGAAGCTGTACGACCTGCTCACCCCGGGCAAGCGGACCGAGGACTACCGGACCATGTCGCGGGCAGAGACTCTGCAACGCGAGCCGCACCTCGAGCCCCGGGACCTGCTGGGCGCCGGATTCTACTTCGATGACTTGTTACTGCTGCCGGAACGACTCTGCCTGGAAAACATCCTGTCGGCGCGGCGGTGGGGTGCCCTCGTATTTAACTATGCGGAAGTTACGGCCCTCGCCCAACCCCCAGCCCCCAACCCCCAATCCCTGTGGCAGGTCGAGGTCAGGGACGTGCTCGGGGGAAGCGTCGCCCGCGTGACGGCCCGGGTGGTGGTGAATGCGGCCGGCCCCTGGGTGGATCGCGTCCGCCGGCTGGCCCGCGTGGACGAGGGGCGGCGGTGCGTTCGGACGACGAAGGGAATCCACCTGCTGCTCCCCCGCATCACCGACCATGCCGTCTACATCGCCGCCAAGCGGGACGAGCGGATGTTCTTCGTCATCCCCTGGCGGGAGTTCTCGCTGGTGGGCACGACCGATACCGACTTCGAGGGGGACCTGGATGGCTTGGCCGCGACCCGGGAGGAGGTCCGGTATCTCCTCCAAGAGACCCAGCGGGTGTTCCCGACCACCCGCGTCCGCGAGGAGGACATCGCTTACACCTACGCCGGGGTGCGCCCCCTGGCATTTGAAGAGGGCCGGGCGGCCTCGGCCGTCTCCCGCGAGCACAAGGTGATCCCCGAGGGGGAGACGGATACGTTCCTCTCCATCACCGGGACGAAGCTGACCTGCTACCGGAGCCTGGCGGAAGAGGCGGTGGATCGGGTCGGGCGCCTGCTGGGTCGCCCGGTTCCCTGCCGGACACACGGGTTGGCTTTGGACGGATCGGACGGCGACGGGACGGTGGAGGTGCGCCTCTGGGCGGACGTGGCGGACGTCGCCCGGCGGAGCGGCCTGGACCCGGACCAGATCCAGAACCTCCTACAGATCTACGGGCGCCGGTATCCGGCCGTGCTGGAGAGCGCCGCCCGGGCCCCGGAACTCAGGGAGCGCCTCTGCAAGCAGAATCCCGACATCCGCGGCCAGCTCCTCTATGCCCTGGAACACGAATTGACCGAGACCCTCAGCGACTTCCTGCTGCGCCGGACCGGGATCGGTACCAGTGCCTGCATGGGCCTGGACTGCTGCCGGCAGATCGCCGCCTGGATGGGGGAGGTTCGGGGCTGGGACGCCCGGCGGGTGAATGGGGAGATCGAGGCGTTCCTGGACGAGATCGCCCTGGGGCAACGGTTCAGGGAGGGCTAGCTCTCCCCTCATCCCCGCCTTCTCCCCCTGAGGGGGAGAAGGGAATGTTGAGGGGGCACGCGTGAGGCCTTCGGGATGAATTCAATGAACAGCAGCCTGCTGTCCGATTCGACCGCCGTGGCCGCCCCCCCGCGCCTGTCCGCCACAGGCCAGGCCGTGGCGGTGACGTGGCGCTCCCGCTTCCGCGGGGGAGGGGTGTACCTCTATCTGCTCCCCTCCCTCGCCTTCCTGGCCCTTTTCACCTACTACCCCATGGGCTTCTCGGCCTACCTCAGCCTGTTCCGTTGGAACGTATTAAATCCCGAACGGATCTTCGTCGGTCTGGAGAACTACCTGAGCCTCTGGCGCGAACCCCTCTTCTGGCTGGTCCTCCGCAACAACCTGTTCTATGCGCTGGGCACCATCCCCACGACCATGGCCCTGGCCCTCTTCCTGGCCGTCCTGGTCAACAAGAATCTGGGCAGGGTGCGCAGCGTCTACCGGGTGGCCCTGTTCTATCCCACCATGGTCCCCATGGTGGCCGCCGCCATGTTGTGGGTCTGGATCTTCAACCCGGGGATCGGCCTCTTCAACTACTACACCAGCTTCCTGGGGGTGCCGCGGGTCGAGTGGCTGTACGACCGGCACTGGGCGCTGCCGGCCATCATCATCATGAGCATCTGGAAGAACTTCGGCTACTTCATGCTGATCTACCTGGCGGCACTGCAGGGGGTCCCGGCCGACCTGTACGAGGCCGCCAGCATCGAGGGGGCCGGGGCGTGGCGCCGCTTCTGGGGGATCACCTTCCCGCTCTTGACCCCGGCCAGCCTGTTCGTCTTCGTGGTCGCCATCATCTCGTCGTTCCAGGTCTTCGACCAGGTCTTCGTGATGACGCAGGGCGGTCCGGCAGATCAGACCAACGTCCTCACCTTCTACATCTACCAGAACGCCTTCCGCTTCTGGGACATCGGGATGGGGGCCACCCTGACGACCATCTTCATCTGCCTGCTGCTGGTCCTCATCCTGGTGGTGTTCCGGTACGTGGGCCGACGCGTCTACTACGAGGCCGATTGACGTCGCAATGACTGTTGGGGAGCGGTTCAGGATCTGGAGCCGGCGCTGGCGGCTGGACCACCTGACCACGCACCTGACCCTGGGATTCTTCGCCCTGGTGACGGTGACCCCGTACCTGTGGCTGCTCTCCACGTCGCTGAAACTCCGGACGGAGGTGTTCACCCCCACGCCCAAGTGGATCCCATGGCCCATCAATTTCGGTAACTACGCCGAGGTCTTTGACCGAGCCCCCTTCGGGATCTTTCTGGTGAACACCGTCCTCGTGGTGTCGGGGATCCTGGCGGCGCAGCTCCTGACGATCACGCTGGCAGCCTACGTCTTCGCCCGGCGGAAGTTCCGGGGGGTGGACCTCCTCTTCCTCCTGTTCCTCATCCAGATGATGATCCCGATCCACGCCACGTTCCTTCCCAACTTCCTCACCCTGCGGAACCTGGACCTGCTCAACACCCGGGTGGCCATGATGCTGCCCTTCTTCGCCAGCGGGTACGGGACGTTCCTGCTGCGCCAGGCGTTCAAGCAGATCCCGCGGGACCTGGAGGACGCGGCGGTCATTGACGGCTGCAGCGGCCTGCGGTTCCTGTGGCACGTGCTGATCCCCCTGGCCAAGCCGACCCTGGTGGCCTTTGGCCTGATCAGCCTGGTGAGTCATTGGAACGACTACCTCTGGCCGCTGATCGTGACCGACACGCCGGACGTCCGGACCTTGACCATCGGACTGGGGATGTTCGTCCAGCAGGAAAGCGGCGCCGACTGGACGTTGCTCATGGCGGCCACGGCCTTCGTCACGGCGCCGCTGCTGGTCATCTTCCTGGTGTTCCAGCGCAAGTTCATCGAGAGCTTCATGTTCTCGGGACTGAAGGGATCGCGGTAAGGCGATGGCGCGTTCATCGAGAGAGGAGGCGTGACATGCGACAGCGATGGGTGGTGGGAGCGCTGGTGCTGGCGGCGGCCGTGGCCCTGGCGGTGGGCCCGGCGGACGCGGCCAGCAAACTGATCCGGCTCACCTTCTATTACCCGGTGGGGGTGGCCGGCCCGTTGGCCAAGGTCATCGGCGAGATGACCGACAAGTTCAACAAGGAGAATCCCGGGATCGAAGTCGTGCCGGTCTACTCCGGCGACTACGATCCCACGCTCCAGAAGGTCCAGACGGCGGTGATGGCGGGGAACCCGCCCGACATCTTCATCGTGGAGATCTCGGAGTTGCCCACGCTCCTGGCCATGAACGCCGTCATCCCTCTGGACGACTACGTGAAGAAGGCGGAGGGGGGCAAGTACTGGGACGACTTCTTCCCGCCCTTCCGCGAGAACAGCGTGGTCAAGGGAAAGATCTGGTGGATCCCGTTCCAGCGGAGCACGCCGGTCTTCTACTGGAACAAGGAGCTGTTCAAGAAAGCCGGCCTGGATCCCGAGCGGCCCCCCCAGACCTGGGCCGAGTTGAAGGAGACGGCGAAGAAGCTCACCGTGCGCGAGGGGAACGAGGTGAAGCAGTGGGGGGTGACGGTCTCGGGGGGGTGGAACGACTGGCTGTTCGAGGCCTTCGTCCGCCAGAACGGCGGCTGGCTGATCAACCCCGAGGGGACCAAGGCCAACTTCGATTCCAAGGAAGCGGTGGAGGCGCTGGACTACTGGGTGGACCTGATGCACAAGGAGAAGGTGGGGCCGCCCCATTCCACCTGGGGCTCGACCCCGCCCGATTTCGTGGCCCAGCGCACGGCCATGCTGTATCACTCCACCGGGATCCTGACCTTCCTGCGCACCTCGGCCAAGTTCGACTTCGGCGTGGCCTTCATGCCCAAGAACAAGACCTTCGGCGCCGAGGTGGGCGGCGGGAACCTGGCCATCTCCCGCAAGATCCCCAAGGAGCGGCAGGACGCGGCCTGGAAGTTCATCGAGTGGATGACCTCCAGCGGGAACGCCGCGCAGTGGAGCCTGGCCTCGGGCTATGTGGCCACGCGGAAGTCCGCCTACGAGGTCCCGGCCATGAAGGAGTTCCTGGCCAAGGACGCCCGGTACCTGGTGGCGCGCGACCAACTGCAGTACGCGGCCGGGAAGATGATGGCGCCCAACTTCCAGAAGATCCGGGAGATCCTGAAGAAGCAACTGGACGACGCCGTGGACGGCAAGGTGAACCCCAAGGAGGCCATGGCCACGGTGCAAAAGCAGGTGGAGGCGGTGATCAAGCGGTAGCGGGTTTTCGGGGGCGGAGGGTGCACGACGTGTGCTATAGTGGCGGGCATGCGGTCCCCTTCCCTCCGCCCGGCTTGCCTGCGCGTCATCGGCATCTCTTTCTGCATCATGGGAGTGGCGGGTAGCCAGGGGATAGGTGTGGCCGCAACCGCGACGGAAGGGACACCGCGACTTCTTGAGGTTCACGCGCACCGCGGGGGGGCCGGTCTGGCCCCCGAGAACACGCTGGCCGCCTTCCGGAACGGTATGGCACTGGGCGCCGACGCGCTGGAGATGGACCTCCACGTCACGCGGGACGGGGAGGTTGTGGTCATCCACGACGAGACGCTGGAGCGGACCACGAATGGCATGGGGGGCGTGGCCGACCTCACCCTGGAGGAACTGAAGCGGTGGGACGCCGGGGGCAAATTCTCCCCGGCCTTCCGGGGGGAGCGGCTCCCGACCCTGCGCGAGGTCATCGCGCTGGTCAAGGCGGCCGGGAACACGCGGATCCGATTGGATCTCGAGCTCAAGTATGCCCCGGACCGTCCGGGACAGCCCGAGGACTTCGAGCAGCGTGTCCTGGAGATCCTGCGCGAGACCGGCTTCGTCCTGCGGGTCAATGCCATCTCCTTTCACCATCCCTCCCTCGCCACGATGAAGGCCCTGGAGCCGAGGATACGGACCGGCCTTCTGGCGGGCGGGCGCCAGGCCCCGCAGGACCCCGTGGCGCTGGTCCGGCGGTATCACGCCGACTACTATTCACCCAGCGTCCGCCACGTGACGCCCGAGGTGGTGGCGGCCCTCCATCGGGCGGGGATCCCGATCGCACCCTGGACCGTCAACGAGGAATCGGAGATGCGTCGGTTGATCGACCTGGGGATCGGCACCTTCGCGGGGGACGGGATCGTCACGGATTATCCGGATCGGCTCCTGACCCTGCTGAAGGCTTCCCGGTAATGCGGGCCATAACTCCCGGAGAGGAGGAGGCAGACATGAAACGCACGTTCCGTTCGAAGTGGCTGCTCGCGGCGGGTATCAGTTTCCTGGTCGCCTCGAGCTTGGCCTCGGCCGAGGCGCAACAGCGCGTCCAAGTTGACTTCTGGCACGGCCTGACTCAGCCGCTGGGTGGCATCCTGGAGAAGGTCGCGGCCGACTTCAACGCCTCGCAGACCAAGTACCAGGTGAACGCCACCTTCAAGGGGAGCTACCCCGAGACCATGGTGGCCGCCATCGCCGCCTTCCGCGCCGGCAACGCGCCCCACATTGTGCAGATGTTCGAGGTCGGCACCGCCACCATGATGGCGGCTCGCACCGCCATCAAGCCGGTCTCCGAGCTGGCGAAGGAGACCGGGGTGTCCATTGACCCCAAGAACTACGTCGGCGGCGTGCGCGGCTACTACAGCACGACGGACGGCCGGCTGGTGTCCATGCCCTTCAACAGCTCGACGCCCGTCACCTGGTACAACAAGGACGCCTTCAAGAAGGCAGGGCTGGACCCGGAGAAGCCGCCCCGGACCTGGGAGGAGACCTGGGCCACGGCGCGCAAGATCGTGGCGACCAAGGCGGCCCCCTGCGGCTACACCATGGCCTGGCCCACGTGGACCCAGTACGAGAACTTCAGCGCCATCCACAACGTGCCGCTGGCCACCAAGGCCAATGGGATGAACGGGATGGACGCCGAGCTGAAGATCAACAGCCCGCTGCACGTCAAGCACCTGCAGAACATGATGACCCTGCAGAAGGAGGGGGTCTTCAAGTACGGCGGCCGGGACGGCAAGGCCGACGCGCTCTTCCCGTCGGGCGAGTGCGCCATCTTCCACGGCTCGTCCGGCATGCGCGCCCGCGTCGTCCGCGAGGCGAAGTTCCAGTGGGGCGTGACCATGCTGCCATACTACAAGGGCACGCCGAACGCCCCCAAGAACTCGATCATCGGCGGTGCAAGCTTCTGGGTCATGACCGGTCCGAAGCGCACGGCAGAGGAGTACAAGGCCGTGGCGGAGTTCTTCAGCTACCTCAGCCGGCCGGAAGTGGACGCCAAGTGGCACATGGACACCGGCTACGTGCCCATCACGCTGAACGGGATCGCGCTGGCGTCTGGGCAGGGCTACTACATCAAGAACCCGGGGGCGGACATCCCGTTCCGGCAGCTCACGCTGACCGAGCCCACCGAGAACTCCATGGGGCTTCGGCTGGGCAACATGCCGGAGATCCGCGTGATCATCCAGGAGGAGATGGAGAAGGCCTTCCAGGGCCAGCAGACCGCCAAGCAAGCGTTGGACAGCGCTGTGAAGCGGGGCAACGTCGTCCTTCGCAGCTTCGAGCGGACCAACCGCCCGTAGTGGAAGCGTAGCAGGCGAACCGCCAGGACGCTGCCTCCATTTCGAATTTGGGGTGGCGCCTTGGCGGTTGGCACTTTCGGACCATGAGCCGGAGATTCTGCTTGCCCGGGAGCCGCTGATGCGCCGGCGCGTCATCTTTCCGAACAAGATTCTCCCGTACTTCCTCCTTGCACCCCAACTCGCCATCACGGTGGTTTTCTTCTTCTGGCCGGCCGCCCAGGCGATCTATTATTCTGTCTTACTCCAGGATCCCTTCGGCCTCCGCACCCAGTTCGTCTGGCTGGAGAACTTCCGGATCATCCTCACCGACCCTCTGTATCTCGGATCGGTCCAAGTCACCGTCATCTTTTCGACCGCCGTGGCGGCCCTGCCTATGGGAGTGGCGCTCCTGTTCGCAGTGATGGCGGACCGAAAAATCCGGGGGGTGCACGTCTACCGAACGCTGCTGATGTGGCCGTACGCCGTCGCCCCCGCCGTGGCCGCCAGCCTCTGGCTGTTTATCTTCCATCCGGACATCGGGATCATCGGCCGGTGGCTCAACGATGTCGGGATCCATTGGGACTATAAGCTCAACGGGAACCAAGCGCTCTTGCTTGTCATCCTGGCTGCCTCATGGAAGCAGGTGAGCTACAATTTCCTCTTCTTTCTCGCCGGTCTCCAGGCGATTCCCCGCTCGGTCATGGAGGCGGCCTCCATGGACGCCGGCCTTGGGCGCACGTTTTGGAGCATCATCTTCCCCCTGCTCTCGCCGATGACCTTCTTCCTCCTGGTGGTGAACGTGGTCTACGCCTTCTTCGATACCTTCGGAGTGATCCACGCGCTGACCGACGGAGGCCCGGCCAAGGCCACCGAGACTCTGATCTACAAGGTGTATACCGACGGCGTCATGAACCTCGACCTGGGTGGCTCCTCGGCCCAGTCGGTGATCCTGATGGTGGTCGTGATCACGCTCACCGCCCTGCAGTTCCGCTTCATCGAGCGGAAGGTACACTACTGATGGCCAGACCCAGGCGCCGCGAGAGCTGGCTCCCGCATTTCATCCTCTGCCTGGGGGTGGTGGTTTTCGCCTTCCCGATTTACTTCGCGCTGATCGGCTCGACCCACGACGCGGCCACCATCGCCACCGGCCGGATGCCGCTCTTGCCGGGGGGGCACACGCTCGACAACTACTGGCACGCCTTGACAAGCGGCACGGGGTTCCGCGTTTCGGGGAGCCCGGTCCGCACGCTCTTACTCAACAGCCTGGTCATGGCGCTGATCATCGCCGTGGGCAAGATCGCCATCTCCATCATCTCCGCGTACGCCGTGGCCTTCTTCAGCTTTCCGGGTCGCATGTTCTTCTTCTGGATGATCTTCGTCACGCTCATGCTTCCGGTCGAGGTGCGCATCATCCCCACCTACAAGGTGGTGACCGACCTCGGGATGATCAACACGTACGCCGGGCTGACGGTGCCGCTCATCGCCTCGGCCACGGCGACCCTGCTGTTCCGCCAGGTGTTCTTGACGATTCCTGACGAGCTGGCGGAGGCGGCCAAGATCGACGGGGCGGGAGCGATCCGCTTCTTCTGGCAGATCGTGCTCCCCCTGTCCCGCACCAACATCGCCGCCCTGTTCGTCATCCTGTTCATCTACGGGTGGAACCAGTACCTCTGGCCGCTCCTGATCACCACCAGCCGCAGCATGGAGACCATCATCATCGGCATCGTCAAGATGATCGGGACCAGCGAGGCGCAGACCGACTGGAACCTGATCATGGCGACCGCCATCCTGGCCATGCTGCCGCCGGTGGCCGTCGTGATCTTCCTGCAGCACTGGTTCGTGAAGGGCCTGATCGAAACCGAAAAATAGGCAATCTGGCAACTTGGCAACCTGGTGAGAGGGCAACCCGAAGCCGCTTGAAGGCAGGGTGCGATCGTCGCGTGGAACCGCAAAACGGCAGCACCTCCGCACGACATCGCACGGGCAATAGCAGGCATGGATAGCTACATCCTGGCCCTCGATCAGGGCACCACGAGTTCGCGGGCGATCGTGTTCGATCGCGGGGGACAGGTCGTGGCCTCCGCCCAGCGGGAATTCCGGCAGCTCTACCCCCAGCCCGGCTGGGTGGAGCACGACCCGCTGGAGATCTGGGAGAGCCAGCTCGCGGTGGCGCGCCAGGCCATCGCCGCGGCCGGCATCGGGGCCGCGCGGATCGCGGCCGTGGGGATCACGAACCAGCGCGAGACAACCATCGTGTGGGACCGGGCCACCGGGCAGCCGGTCCACAACGCCATCGTCTGGCAGTGCCGGCGCTCGGCAGGCCTGTGTGACGCCCTGAAAGCTGGTGGCTGGGAGCCCAGGGTTCGCGAGCGGACCGGCCTGGTGGTTGACGCCTACTTCTCGGGGACCAAGATCCAGTGGCTGCTGGAGAACGTGCCCGGCCTGCGGGCGCGGGCGGAGCGGGGGGAGGTCTGCTTCGGCACCGTGGATTCGTGGCTCACCTTCAAGTTGAGCGGCGGGCGGGCCTGGGTCACCGACTACAGCAACGCCTCCCGCACCATGCTGTTCAACATTCACCGGCTGGCGTGGGATCCCGACCTGTGCGCCGCGCTGGGCGTGCCGGCGCGGATGCTCCCGGAGGTGCGGCCGTCCAGCCACCCCTTTGGCCGGACGGCGGGCGACCTGCTGGGGGCGGAGATTCCCATCACCGGGATCGCCGGGGACCAGCAGGCCTCCCTGTTCGGCCAGGCGTGCTTCCAGCCCGGAACGGCCAAGAACACCTACGGCACCGGCTGCTTCCTCCTGGTCCACACCGGGGACCGACCCGTGGCGTCGCAGACCGGCCTGCTCACCACCGTCGCCGCCAGCCCGACGGAGGGGCGGGCCGAGTACGCCCTGGAGGGGAGCATCTTCATCACCGGGGCGGCCATCCAGTGGCTCCGCGACGGCCTGCAGATCATCGCCGACTCCGCCGAGTCGGAGCCGGTGGCCGCCTCCGTCCCGGATACGGGGGGCGTCTATTTCGTGCCGGCCTTTGTGGGGCTGGGGGCACCGCACTGGGACATGTACGCGCGCGGGGCGATCCTGGGGCTTACCCGGGGCACCACCCGGGCGCACCTGGTCCGCGCCGCCCTGGAGGCCATCGCCTACCAGACGCGCGAGGTGCTGGAGGCGGCCACGTTCGACGCGCGCCTCGCCCTCGCGGAACTCCGGGTGGACGGGGGGGCCACGGCCAACAACCTGCTCATGCAGTTCCAGGCCGACATCCTGGGGGCACCGGTGGTTCGGCCTGTGGTCAAGGAGACGACGGCGCTGGGCGCCGCCTACCTGGCCGGCCTCGCCGTCGGGTACTGGGCCAGCCGGGACGAGATCGCGGCCAATTGGGCCGCGGATCGGCGGTTCCTCCCCGAGATGAATGAGGCGGAACGAGGGCACCGGTACGCGGGCTGGCGCCGCGCGGTAGCCCGGGCGTCCGGGTGGGCCACACCATGAATTTGCGATTGCGGATTTCGGATTGAAATGCAGCGACGGCGACAGAGACGTGGGAGGGAGGGTGAGCGGGCTCCGCTGCCGGTTTCCACGCAATCCGATGCTGCAGGGAAGGCTTGACACTCTCACGGCCTTCAACATAGACTGGCACGCAGTTGACGCGGTATCAACCGTCAGGACCGCGGAGGGCAGAGACCTGGAGAAAGCCCCGGCGAAAGACGGAGGGTGCAGTCCGTCCTTCGCTGGGGCTTTGCATCTGTAGGGAGCCGTGGTCGGGCCCGGGTGCGGGCCCTGGAAGGAGGGACGCGATGAGCGGACGATGGAAGCTGCTCGGGGCAGTGCTGGTGGCGGTCCTCATGGCCGCCGGGCCGGCGGCGGCCCAGCAGATCGAGGACGAGCTGGTCCTCATCACGCCGGTCTCGAAGTTTATTCACGATGCCGCCCTGAAGGAGTTCGCCCAGTACGCCAAGGAGAAGTGGGGGATCACCGTCAAGACGAACGCCTTGGCGGCCGGGACGCCGGTGGCCTACGGGCGCATCGTGGAGTGGAAGGGCAAACCCGAGGTGGACATCTTCTGGGGCGGCGAGAGCGCCCTCTTCGACAAGCTGGCCGAACAGAAGCTGATGGCCAAGCTGGAGCTGCCCAAGGAGGCCTGGGAGGCGATCCCGGCCACCATCGGCAAGCCCAAGCCGATCTTCCTCAAGGATCCCAAGGGCTTCTGGGTGGGGACGGCCCTCGAGCCTTACGGGCTGGTCTATCACCCCCGGCTATTCCAGCGCCTGGGGATCCCGGAGCCCAAGGACTGGGACGACCTCCTGAACCCGAAGTTGAAGGGAAACGTGGCCCAGTGCGCCCCCACCCGCTCCAGCAGCAGCCACGCCACCTACGAGGTGATCCTCCAGCAGTCCGGCGACGAGAAGGGCTGGGAATGGCTGAAGCGGCTGGCGGCCAACTCGGGCATCTTCACCGCCCGGAGCCGTGACGTGCCGTCCGTGGTGGCCAAGGGCGAGTTCGCGGCCGGGTTTGCTGTGCCAAGCTACATGGCCTTCGAGGAACGGCTGGCCGGCTTCGACATCAAGTTCGTGGCCCCCAAGACGGCCTGGATCACGCCGGAGCCCATGGGGATTCTGGCGGGGGCCAAGCACCCCAAGGCGGCCAGGGCCTTCGTCGAGTTTCTGCTGACGGAGCGGGGGCAGAGGGTCTTCATGGAGCGTGGCCTGTTCCCCATCACGCCGAAGTACAAGGTCCAAGGCCCGCCCGGCTCCACGGCGGAGATGGCGGTGGAGTTCACGGGCGGCGTCCGCTCCTACTTCGACCGCGAGGTGACCAACATCTACGATGACGACAAGGCCCAGAAGCGGTACAAAGAGGTCAACGAGCAGTACCGCAAGGACATCGAGGCGGTCTGGGAGGATCTGAAGAAGAAATATTAGCGCTTCGCGCAGGGGATGGGGGTTGGGGGCTAGGGGTCAGTCCGCCAGAGGCGGACCGATCCCCGACCCCCGGCACCCGATCCCCGGTTGTTGTCATGCGGATTGCCGTTCAGAACCTGACGAAGCGATTCGGGCCGCTGGAAGCGGTGAGCCGGGTCAGCCTGGAGATCCGGGACGGGGAGCTGTTCACCCTCCTGGGGCCTTCGGGGTGCGGCAAGACCACGCTGCTCCGCTTGCTGGCCGGGTTCTATCACCCGGACGAAGGGGACATCCGCTTCGGAGACCGGTCAGTGACCGATGTGCCCCCCTACGAGCGGCGCATCGGCATGGTCTTCCAGAACTATGCGCTGTGGCCCCACATGACGGTCTTCCAGAACGTGGCGTACGGCTTGAAGCTGCGAAAGCTCGACCGTGCAGAGGTCGTTCAGCGCGTGCAAGGCGGTCTTCAAAAGGTGAATCTGGTCGGCCTGGAGGGCCGATATCCCGGACAACTGTCGGGTGGGCAGCAGCAGCGCGTGGCCCTGGCCCGCGCGCTGGTGCTGAATCCGGACATCCTCCTGCTGGATGAGCCCCTGTCGAATCTGGACGCCAAGATCCGCGTCCAGGTCCGGGCGGAGATCCGAAAGCTGCAGAAGGAGCTGGGGATCACCACGGTGTACGTGACCCACGACCAGGAGGAGGCCCTGAGCCTGTCGGACCGCATCGCCGTCTTCAACCAGGGGAAAGTCCTCCAGGTGGGACTCCCCAAAGAGCTGTACGAACGGCCGACCAGCCGCTTCGTGGCGGACTTCATTGGAACCAACAACATGATCGAGGGGACGGTCCGGTCGGTGGAGCCTGCCCAGCAACGCCTGCGGGCAGAGACTACCCTGGGCGAACTTCTGGGTCTCCTGGACGAGCGTCTCCGGCCCGGAGAGCGGTGTATCCTCTGTATCCGCCCCGAAAACGCCAGCGTGAATAGCCACGCCGAGGGGGAGAGCAACGTCCTCAAAGGGAAGATCACCTTCGCCTCCTACCTGGGTAACACGCTCCGCTACGACGTCGAGGTGGGGGAGGGCGTCGTTTTCAAGGTGGACATCCGGGACCCGTGGCACCACCAGGAGCTGCCGGTGGGCACCGGCGTTACCGTAAGCTTCCCCGTCAGCAGCACCCTGGCCATTCCCGTCGGCTGATCCGGATCCATCCATGGCACAGACCTCCGCCGACACCGTCGCCGTCGCGGCCCCCACCGCAGGGCCTCGCACCTCCGTTGTGGCCCTCCTGGGGTTCGGCTTCATCTGGGCCTTTCTCATTCTCTTCCTCGTGTACCCGCTCACGCGGATTTTCTACGACGCCTTTACCAACGAGGCCGGACAGTTCACCCTGGTGAACTTCCAGGAGTTCTTCACCGACCGGTTCTACCTCCGCTCCCTCTGGCACTCGATCCTCCTGGGCGTGGGGACCGTGGTGACCACCTCGGTGATCGGGATCGTGGTGGCCTTCCTCTTGATCCGCTACGAGTTTCCGTTCCGGAATCTGTTCTCCTATCTCACCCTGATCCCCATCATCTCGCCGCCTCTGGTGGGCGTCCTGGGCTTCGTGTTCATCCTGGGTCGGGCCGGTACCGTGAATGTCCTGCTGATGGATTACTTTGATCTCCTCAAGCCCATCAATTTCATGTACGGGCTCCATGGCGTGCTCCTGGTCGAGACCCTGCATCTCTTCCCGATGATCACCCTCAACATCCTGGACGCCCTGGCCAAGGTTGACCCGTCCCTGGAGGAGGCAGCCGAGAGCGTGGGGGCCAGGGGCTGGCGCAAGACCTGGGACATCACCCTGCCGCTGACGACGCCCGGGTACATCTCGGGGGCCCTGCTGGTCTTCATCTGGACCTTTGCCGATTTCGTCACCCCCCTGGTGTTGGGTGTCCACGACCTGTTGGCATCCCAGGCCTACTTGAACATCGTCCAGTTCGTGGACCGCCGCCTGTTCCGCATGGGGATCGTCATCTCGGCGCTGTTGGTCCTCTTGGCCATCGTCTTCCTCCTGGCGGCGCGCCACTACGTGGCCATCAAGGACTACAGCTCGTTAGCCTACTCCAAGGTGGAGCGCAGGCGCCTGGGTCCGGTCAAGCGTTGGCTGACCGTTGGGTTCCTCGGGCTCCTCATGTTCGCCTCCTTCATCCCGCACATCGGGGTGACCCTGGCGGCCTTCGGGAAGGGTTGGTCGCTCACGCCCTTTCCCGTCCAGTACACCCTGGCCTTCTTCGAGCGGGTCAGCGTCGAGACGCCCAAGTTCATCCTGAACACCTTCCTGTATTCCGGCCTGGCGGTCGTCGTGTGCATCCTCGTGGGGGTTCCCATGGCGTGGGTTCTGGCACGGACGCAAGCGCCGGGGAAGGACCTGCTGGACGCCATGACGACGCTGATCCTCGCCATCCCGGGGACGGCCATCGGCATCGCGTATATCCGGGCCTTCCACTTCCCCCTGCCGGGCATCGGCGTGCCGCTCACCAGCATGTGGATCATCCTGCCGTTGGTCCTGGCGGTCCGGCGGTTGCCCTACACGGTGCGGGGGAGCTTTTCATCGCTGCTCCTGGTCCACAAGTCGCTGGAGGAGGCGGCCGGGAGCGTGGGCGCCACCAAGCTGCGGACGTTCTGGGACGTGACATTGCCCCTGGTGTGGAAGGGGATCCTGGTGGGGTCCCTGTTCTCGTTCATGACCTCGATCCAGGAGGCCTCGGCCACGCTCTTCCTCACGCTGGGCGGGTGGGAGATGATCCCGGTCGGCATCTTCACGTTCTACATCGCCGGCTCGCAGAGCGAGGCCGCGGCCCTGGGCTTCATCCTGATCGTCGTGGCCGCCCTGAGCCTGCTGGTCATCAATCGGGTGGCCGGCACCCGGATGGGAGGGATGTTCGGCTAGGAAGGAAAGGCGTTCGACGGTTCGGCAGTTCGGTGGTTCGGGCGTTCACGAATCCCCGGGACCCACGGCACCGCGGTGGGTGCCCACCGCAGTGGCGTGGGTGCCCCGAACGTCCGAACGGGGGAGTGCATGATCCACAAGGGCAAGCACGTTCAGATCCGCGGCCGTGGGCGGCGGCACGGTCGGCACGACTTCTTCGGCTATGGGGACGCCATCCGGGCGGCGCTGGACCGCCGGTTGCCCCGGCGGCCCGCCTGGGCCCTCGACGTGGGCACGGGCTTCGGCCGGAACGCGGTGTTTCTGGCACACCACCTCGCCCGCGGCAGCCATATCTGGTCCGTGGATCCCTCGGAGGATTCCCTGAAGATGGGGGAGGAGGCCGTGCTGAAGGTCGGCGTGGCGTCCCAGGTCTCCCTGGTGCCCGGCGCGGTGGAGCGCCTGCCCTTCGCGGACCGTGAGTTCCACCTGACCATGGGCGTCATGATCTTCCACCATCTTGTCGAGGTGCCGCCGGCCCTGCGCGAGATGGCGCGCGTGACCCGGCCCGGCGGGAAGCTCTTGCTGGTGGACTGGGGACCGACGGCCCACCTGCTGCCCTTCGCCATCGAGCACCGGCCTGAGGATTTCTTCACCGCGCACGCCGTGGAGCAGATGCTGCTCGACATCGGTCTCCACCCGGTGGTGGAGCAGCATCCCATGTGGTACGTGGTCGAGGCGATCATCGAATGACCCCGACCCGTCCCTCGGGGTCAGGCCTTGATAATTTGCTCATGTCCGAGAATGGCGAGCCGAGAGCCGAGAGTCATGAGCCGAGACGCAAAGCCTGGGGGCGGAGGGGCAGGGGAGAGCCGCGGATCGTTGGCCGGTCAGGCGACGGTGTCCAGGGCCTTGGGATCGTTGGGATCCAGGACGGGGGCCTCGCGGGGCAGCAGCTCGGGGTACTTCAGTCCGGAACCTGTGTTGAAGAGGACGATCCGCTCCGTCGGCTTCACGGGTCCCTCCGCGACCAGCTTCTGCAAGGCCGCCCACGTCGCCCCGCCCTCGGGGCAGGGGAGGATGCCTTGCGTTTCGGCGATCTCGCGCTGCGCGCGCAAGAGTTCTTCATCCGTCACCGCGATTGCCAGGCCGCGGCTTTCGCGCAGGACCTGAAGGATCAGGTAGTCCCCCAGCGCCTTGGGAACCCGGAGGCCGCTGGCCACGGTGTGGGCGTTCTCGTGGAGGACGGAGTCTGACCGCCCCTCCGCGAAGGCCTTGACGATGGGCTGGCACCCGATCGCCTGGATGGCCACCATGCGCGGGCGCTTGCGACCGATCCAGCCCAGGGCCTCCATCTCGGCGAACGCCTTCCACATCCCCACCAGGCCCGTGCCCCCGCCCGTGGGATAGAAGATCCAGTCCGGCAGTTCCCAGCCGAGCTGCTCGGCGACCTCGTATCCCATGGTCTTCTTGCCCTCCACGCGGTACGGCTCCTTCAGCGTGGACAGATCGAACCATCCCCGCGCTTTCGCCCCCGCCGCAGCCAATTTTCCGCACACGTTGATGAGCCCCTTCACCAGGTACACCCTCGCGCCGTAGGCGATGCACTCGCTGACGATCAGAGTCGGGGTATCATCGGGCATGAAGACATAGGCGGTGAGGCCGGCCGCCGCCGCGTAGGCGGCCGCGGCGCTGCCCGCGTTGCCGGCGGACGGCAGCGCGACCTCTCTGGCCCCCAGTTCCTTGGCCATGGAGATGGCGGAGGACATCCCGCGCGCCTTGAAGGAGGCCGTGGGGTTGGGCCCTTCGTCCTTGATAAAGAGATCGGTGTAGGGCTGGAAGGGTCCCCGCCGGCGTGCCGGAAAGATCGGGGTGAATCCTTCGCCGAGAGAGATCACGTTGGCCTCGTCCCGCACCGGCAGGACCCGGCGGTACCGCCAGAGCGTGGCGGGCCCATCCTTGACCTCGTTCCGGTCGTATTTCCCGCGCAGGCCTGCGAGATCATAGCGAGGGTAGAGGATGCCGCCACAGGTGCACAGGTTGATGAGCGTGGCAGGCGAATGGGTCGCGCCACAGCGAGTGCACTCCAGGTTGGTCATGGGCGTGGCTCCGAATCGTGGGAGTCCGTGCGTGCGGGACGCAGAACGACAGTCAGGCTATTCCGGTCGGATGCCGCTGTCAAGCGCCCCCCGGCTCATCACCGCGCCCTTGAACCCCACCGGCGCGCCCGCGCCGAGCGGATGCTGCGGCTTCTCCTCGGACGGGCCGCCGCTAAGCCTGCAGATCGCCGGACCCCCGTTCGAAATTGCGACGGCGCTGCGGATCGGCTTCGCCTATGAGTGAGCGACTTCGTGGCGGGAGGCGCGGCCGCAATTCCCGACGCCCAGCTCGATGAGCGTACGGCGGACGGCATCCAGCGCGCCCCGAATCTCCGCCTCGCCGAGCTGACCGATACAGGCGATGCGGAAACTGCCGCGGCCGGCAAGCTTGCCGGGGGAGATTATGTAGCCCTTCGCGCGCATCCCCGCGTAGAACCGGTCGTAGCTGAAGCGCGGGTCGGCTGGCTGGAGCACGGTGACCAGGATCGGCACCTGTAGCCGATCGGGCAGCAGCGTCTCGAATCCCATCGCGCGCAGGCCGTCCACTAAGAGTCGCCAGTTGCGCCGGTAGCGAGCGTTCCGTCCTGCGACCCCGCCCTCCTCTTCGAGCTGAACGAGCGCGCTCGCCAACGCGGCCATCACGTGCGTCGGCGGTGTGAAGCGCCAGCGCCCGTCGTTCTCCATCGAGCGCCACTGGTCGAATACATCCAGGTTGAG
>JACPAT010000269.1 GCA_016180655.1 Candidatus Methylomirabilota bacterium
CCGTTTTCCATTTGACAGCCCCAGGGGCCGGGTCTATCCTACCCCCTGCCTCAGACAATCGGAGCGCATGGAGGGAGCGCCGCCTCCGCATGGGCGACACAAACAGCGCGGGTGTGAAGCGGGTATCCCTGACCGCGGGGCCGGAACTTCAGGGCCTGTTCGGCCGGGGCGATGAGCACGCCCGCCTGGTCGAGGAGGGGTTGCGCGTCCGGCTCGTGGTTCGCGACGGGATGCTGACCATCTCCGGCGCCGAGAGCGCCGTGGCCGTCGCCGAACAGGTGGTGAGCGAGCTGGCCACGCTGGTCCGCCAGGGGCGTCCCGTGGGCAACCAGGAGGTCCGCCTGGCCCTCCGCCACTTCGGCCAGAACGAGGCGGGCACGTTCCGCGAGGTGCAGGCCGAGACAATCGAGGTTTCGACCAAGAAGCGGCCGGTCCGCCCCAAGAGCCTCGGGCAGAAGCGCTACATCGAGGCCATCCGGAAGTACGACATCGTCTTCGGCATCGGCCCGGCCGGCACCGGCAAGACCTACCTGGCCATGGCCATGGCCGTGTCAGCCCTCCTGCACAAGGAAGTCCACCGGATCATTCTGGCCCGCCCCGCGGTGGAGGCGGGGGAAAAGCTGGGCTACCTCCCCGGCACGCTGTACGAGAAGATCACCCCCTACCTCCGGCCTCTGTACGATGCCCTCTATGACATGCTGGAGACCGAGCGGGCCACGCGCCTGATTGAGCAGGGGACCATCGAGATCGCCCCCCTCGCTTTCATGCGGGGCCGAACCCTCAACGAGTCCTTCATCATCCTGGACGAGGCGCAAAACACCACTTCGGAGCAGATGAAGATGTTCCTCACGCGCCTGGGGTTCGGCGCCAAGACGGTGATCACGGGAGACATCACCCAGGTGGATTTGCCCGCGGGGCGGGTGTCGGGCCTGATCGAGGTCCGCGCCATTCTGAAGGAGATCCCCGGCATCCGGTTCATCCACTTCACGGAAGAGGACGTCGTCCGCCACGAACTGGTCCAACAGATCGTGCGGGCGTACGAGGCCTACCAGGGGACCCCCGCGGACCCGAGTGCCTAGCGTGAACCCCGTCCCCTCCCCATTTCGGATTTCGGATTTCGGATTTTGGATTTTCAATCCGCAATCCGCAATCCGCAATCAACAATTCGGCTGATGGATCTCCGCTTCTTCACCAAGGAGGTCCGCCGAGACGTGGCGGATCGGCTGCAGGCCCCCTTGCGGGTGGGCTGGCATCCCCTGGCCCCCATCCGCCGCGCGGTGGCCCGCCTGGAGCAGCAACGCTGGTTCCTGCCCGCCGTCGCCGCCTTCTTCCTCCTGGCCACGCTCCAGATCCTCAGCTCCAACCTCCCCCTTCCCCGCGGGGCGCTCTCGGTCCTGGGCGTCTTCCTGCTGGTGGCCTTCCTCCTGGGCGCGCTGTACGCCTACGTGCGCTCCCTGCAGCCCAAGGAGGTCCGGCGCCCCCGCAGCCTGGTGCTGCTCGGCACGATCCTTCTCGTCGTTCTGCTACTCACCCGGTACGGCCTCGTCATCATCACGTCGCTCCACCAGAGCTTCCCCCATATCCCGATCTCCGCCCTGCGGGCGGGCCTGCCGGTGCCCCTGGGGGGCGTCCTGCTCACGGTCCTCTTCAACGCCCGGCTGGCCTTCGCCGGCTCGCTCATCCTCACCATCCTGGCGGGGATCATGCTGGCCGCCCCCATCGAGTACTTCCTGTTCACCTTCGTGGGGAGCCTGGTGGGGATCTTCTCCTTGGCGCGGCGCCAGGGGCGGACCGCCTTCTTCCGCGCCGGCAGTCTGCTGGTCCTCGCCAACGCCTACACGGTGCTGGCCTTCGCCCTGGTCGACGGGGACGCCAGCCGGCTGCTGCCGGACATGGTCGGCGGCCTGGTAAACGGGGCCGTCGTGGCGGTCCTGGCCACGGGGCTCCTGCCACTCCTGGAGCATTCCTTCGGGCGAACGACGGACTTCACCCTCCTCGAGCTGTCCAACCTCAACGAGCCGATGCTCCGGCACCTGGTCCTGGTGGCGCCGGGCACCTACCATCACAGCATCATGGTGGGCACCCTGGCCGAGGCGGCCGCCGAGGCGGTGGGGGCCAACGCGTTGCTGTGCCGCGTGGGGGCCTACTACCACGACATCGGGAAGACGCGGCACCCCGCCTACTTCATCGAGAACCAGTCGGACGCCATGAACCGGCACGACAAGCTGGCCCCCAGCCTGAGCCGGGCCATCCTCATGGCCCACGTGAAGGAGGGGGTCGAGATGGCCCGGGCCTACGGCCTGCCCGAGGTCCTGGTGGACCTGATCCCCCAGCATCATGGGACGCGACTGGTGAGTTACTTCTACCAGCGCGCCAGGGAGCGGACGGATCCCGACCTGCACGCGGTGAAGGAGGAGGACTACCGCTATCCCGGGCCCAGGCCTCAGACGCGCGAGGCGGCGATCCTCATGCTGGCCGATGCGGTGGAGGCGGCCGCCCGCACCCTTTCCGATCCCACGTCGGCCCGGATCCAGGGGGCGGTGCAGAAGATCATCACGGGGATCTTCGTGGACGGCCAGCTGGACGAATGCGACCTGACCCTGCGGGACCTCCACCTGATCGCCAACAACTTCGTTCGAATCCTGACGGGGATCTTCCATCACCGGGTAGACTACCCGGGCGTGCAGCTCCAGAACCTGGGCAGGAAGCGGAGCGAGAATGGCGATCAGCCTGCGAAACCGGCAAAAGAGGGTCCGCGTCGAGACGGGGTGGCTAAGAAGGGTGGGGGAACGGGCGCTGTCCGTGCTGGCGCGCCCGAGCGCGGAGTGTAGCGTCGTGCTGCTGGACGACGCCGCCATGGCCGCCCTGAACCGCGCCTACCGCGGCATCGCCGGCCCGACCGACGTCCTGGCGTTCCCCATGGCCGAGGGGCGGTTCGGGAGGACCTGGCCGGATCTCCTGGGCGACGTGGTGATCTCGGCCGAGACCGCGCGGCGCCAGGCGCGGGTCCGCAAGGCGGACCTCCGCGCGGAGCTGGCCCTCCTCCTGGTCCACGGGATCCTTCACCTCGTCGGCTACGACCACGCGACCGCGGAGGAACGGCGCCGGATGCGGCACAAGCAACGGGCCATCCTGGCGGCCTGCGGCATCCAGGCCCCGGCGGCCGCCCGCCGAGGGGAGCGATGATGGGGAATGCCGCACAGCGGGTGACCGGGCCGGGTGACGCGGCCAGGCTCCGGATCCTGCTGGACGTCATCAAGGCCATGAGCGCGGAGACCGATTTCGATCGGCTCCTCCAGCTCATCATGGAGGAGACCACCCGCGCCATGGAGGCGGACCGGAGCACCCTCTTTCTCGTGGATCACCAGCGGGGAGAGCTCTGGTCCCGCGTGGCCCTGGGCCTCCAGCACCAGGAGATCCGCTTCAAGTCGCACCTCGGCATCGCCGGGCACGTGGCCACCACGGGCGAGCTGCTGAATATCCCCGACGCCTACGAGGACCCGCGCTTCAACCAGGAGGTGGACCGGCAGACCGGCTACCGGACCCGATCCATCCTGTGCATGCCGATCCGGAACAAGGTGGGGACCATCGTCGGGGTGCTCCAGGTCCTGAACAAGCGGTCCGGTGTCTTCACGGCCGCGGACCAGGAATTGCTGGACGCCCTGGCGTCCCAGGCGGCCATCGCCCTGGAGAACGCCAAGCTCTACGAGGACCTGCGCCGGGCGTACGGGGAGCTGAAGCAGCTCGACGCCATGAAGGGCAACTTCCTGGCAAACATCTCCCATGAACTCCGCACCCCGCTGGCCCCCATCATCGGGTACGTCGAGATGCTCCTCTCGGGGCGGCCGGGCCCCCTGACCGACCGCCAGCGCTCCCACCTCACGGTGGTGGAGCAGGCGGTCCAGCGGCTCCAGGGGCTGATCGAGGATCTCCTGGCCTTCGTGCAGATGGACCAGGGGGAGCTCGCCATCCAGGCCCGCGCTTTCGCCATCGGCCCCCTGCTGGAGGAGCGGGGCCGCCTGATCATGCCCCGGGCGACCGAGAAGGGCCTGATGGTGGAGTTCGGGATCCCCCCCGAGCTGCCCGACGTCCGGGTGGACCCCAAGCAGATCGCCCGGGCGCTGATGCTGATGCTGGACAACGCCGTCAAGTTCACCCCGCAGGGGGGGCGGATCACGCTCAGTGCGAAGGCGCACGTTGCGCCCGACGACGCGCCGCCCGGGTGGGAGCGCGGCTACGTCGAGGTGAGCCTGAGCGATACCGGGATCGGCATCCCCGCGGACAAGATCCCCCGGATCTTCGACAAGTTCTACCAGGTGGATGCCTCGGCCACCCGGAGCTACGGTGGAACCGGCCTGGGCCTGGCCCTGGTGAAGCAGATCATGCATGCCCACGGCACCCGGGTGGACGTCGAGAGCACCCCAGGCGTCGGCTCCACCTTCCGGATCCGCCTGCCCATCGTAGAGGCCCATGCCTGAGAGCCCGCCGCCCCTCCGGGCGCCGGGGATGTCCCGCTGCGGGGCGATCCGCCTGGGGCTCGCACTCTTCGCCTTCTTCCCCACCCTCGCTCACCCCCCCCGGCCGGCCCTGGCTGACGACCCGCGGCTCGCCGTCCGTCTCGCGCCTGCCGAGGTGCGGCAGGGCGGCGTTTCGGTTCTCAGTGTGAAATGGTCCAGCCCCATCCGCGGCCTGAGGATCCAGGTGGGAGACCGGGAGATCGCCGCCCCCTCTCCGGACGGCCGGTCGCGCTGGGTGGTGCTGACCGGCATTGACCTGGAGCAGCGACCCGGCCCCCTCGCGATCCGGGTCGAGGCCGTGGACGGGAGCGGCCGTCCCCTGACGGGGCAAGCAACGCTGCGGGTCCTGGACGCTCGCTTTCCCGTCCAGCGCCTCACGGTGCCGCGTCCCTTCGTGGAGCTGGACATCGCCACCCTGGAGCGGGTCAACCGGGAGAAGGCGCTCCTGGATCAGGTGTGGGAGACCCTGACGCCCCAGCGGTACTGGCGCGATCCGTTTCGGGTCCCCCTGGACGGGGCGGGTCCCGCCTACGGGTTCGGCCTGCGGCGCATCATCAACGGGGAGCCCCGGTCCCCCCACACCGGGGCCGATTTTGCGGCGTCCGCGGGGGCGCCGGTCCGGGCCGCCAACGCCGGCATCGTGGCGCTGGTGGCGGACCACTTCTTCGCGGGACGATCGGTCATCTTGGACCACGGCCTCGGCCTGTACACCATGTACTTCCACCTGCAGGAAGGCCTGGTGCAGCCCGGGCAGCGGGTGGAGCGGGGCGAGATCATCGCCCACGTCGGGAGCACCGGGCGCGCCACGGGCCCCCATCTGCACTGGGGGGCGCGCCTCTACGGGGCCCGGATCGACCCGCAGGAACTCCTGAAGCGGCTGCCCTTGGACTGATCGGACCACTCGAAGCGTTCGATGGTTCGGGAGTTCGGTCGTTCGGTGGTTCCGGGAACAACCGAACACTCGAACCGTCGAACGACCGAACGCATTTTGAGATGGCGGGGAAGCCATGGACCCCACGAACGACAAGGCGGAGGCTGCAGAGACAGCAGGAGGAGAGTTCCGTGCCGCCTACGTCGCCATCATCGGGCGGCCCAACGTGGGCAAGTCCACCCTCGTGAACCGTCTGCTCCACCAGAAGCTCTCCATCGTCTCCCCCCGGCCGCAGACGACCTGGCATCGCATCCTGGGGATCCGGAATCTGCCACAGGCGCAGCTCCTCTTCCTGGATACGCCGGGAATGCACAGATCGGACGCGGTCTTCAACCAGGGCCTCGTCCGGGCCGCCCTGCGCGCCATGGCGGACGCCGACGTGATCCTCTGGCTGATTGACGCCTCGCAACCCGACGATCCCGACGACCAGCTCATCCTGGAGCAGCTCCGCGAGCAGAAGGCACCGAGTGCCCCCGTCATCCTCGGCCTCAACAAGGTGGACCTGGTGGAGAAGCCCCTGCTCCTGCCCCTCATCGCTCGCTGGCAGGAGAGGTATGCCGTTGCCGAGATCGTCCCCATCTCGGCGGCCACGGGGGACAACGTGGATCGGCTGGAGTCGGTCCTGCTCCGCCACGCGCCGGCGGGACATCCCTTCTATCCGCCCGAGGAACTCAGCGATCGCCCGGAGCGCTTCTTCATCGCCGAGATCCTCCGGGAGCAGGCCTTCGCCCTCCTGCACCAGGAGCTTCCCTATGCCGTGGCCGTCCAGGTGGAGGCGGTCAAGGCGCGGGGGGGAAAGGATCTCACGGACGTCGAGGCCACGATCTACGTGGAGAAGGAAGGCCAGAAGGGGATCGTCATCGGCGCCGGCGGGCAGATGCTAAAACGGATCGGCGAGCGGTCGCGACCCAAGATCGAGGCGCTGCTGGGAACGCGGGTCTTCCTCCGCCTCTGGGTGAAGGTCCGGGAGGGCTGGCGGACGGACGTGACGGCCCTGAAACGGTTCGGCTACCTGGAACCCTAAGAACGGGGGTCAGGGGCCGGGGGTTGGGGATTGGTTCAGACCCCGACCCCCAACACCCAACCCCCAATCCCCGAGGTTCACATGCCGTTGCATTCGACGGACGCCATCGTCATCGGCGGCCACGACCTGGCCGAGGCCGACCGGATCGTGGTCTTCTACACCAAGGCCGGGGGCAAGGTCCGCGCGGTGGCGGCGGGGGCGCGGCGGATCCGCACGCGATTCGGGGGGAGCCTCCAGCTCTTCACCGAGGGGCGGCTGGTCTACTTCGAACGGCCGAACCGCACCCTGCACAAGATCAACGAGTTCGCCGTCATCCGCTCGCACCACGCGCTGCGTGAGGACCTGGATCGCCTGGTGCTGGCCTCCAGCGCGGTCGAGGCAGCGGCGGCCGGCGTGGAGGAAGAGGATGCCTTCCCGGACCTGTACCACCTGCTGGCCGACGCGCTGGATCTTTTGGAAGGGGCCGCTCGGCCCGCCCTGGTCATGCAAGGGTTCTTCCTGCATCTCCTTCGCCTCCTCGGGTATCGTCCCGAGCTCTCGGAGTGCGTTCGCTGCCGGAAGCCCGTGCCGCCGAACGGGGACGCCTGCCTCAGCCCCGGCCAGGGCGGCCTCATCTGTCCGGGATGCCAGCCGGCGGTTGCCGATCTTTTCGCCGTGTCCTCGGCAGCCCTCGGATTTCTGCGAGGAGCCAGCGGTTCGACGCTTCGCGTCATGGACCGGATAACCATTCTTCCCCAAGTTTTACAAGAGGTTAGCGAGATCCTGGGGGTATTCCTTCGACACGTCCTGGGGCGGCCCCTGCGATCGGCCGACTTCCTGGCCCGCCTGTAACCCTCGATCAATAAAGCTGTTCCGCCACTCATTCGGCCCTTTTCCCTTGACACTCTCTCCGGCGATTTGTTAGCGTGTGTGACGTTTTCCCGAAGGGAGCCGCAATGGAAAAAGTGATGACCTTTCAGGAGTTGGTGCTGGCCCTGGAGAGCTTCTGGGCCAAGTACGGCTGCGTGATCCAGCAACCCTATGACATCGAGGTCGGCGCCGGAACCAGTAACCCGGCCACCTTCCTGCGGGTGCTGGGTCCCGAGCCCTGGAATGTCGCCTACGTGGAGCCCTCGCGGCGCCCCCAGGATGGCCGCTACGGGGAGAACCCCAATCGGCTGCAACACTACTACCAGTACCAGGTGATCCTGAAGCCGTCCCCCATTGACATCCAGGAGATCTACCTCAAGAGCCTGGAGAGCTTCGGCGTGGATCCGCTGAAGCATGACATCCGCTTCGTGGAGGACGACTGGGAGTCGCCGACGCTGGGGGCCTGGGGGCTCGGCTGGGAGGTCTGGCTGGACGGGCTGGAGATCACGCAGTTCACCTACTTCCAGCAGGCCGGGGGCATCGAGCTGAAGCCGGTGGCGGGCGAGCTCACCTACGGGATCGAGCGCATCGCCATGTTCCTCCAGGGGGTGGACAGCGTCTACGACCTCCGGTGGAACCGGGACGTCACCTATGGGGACGTCCACCACAAGGGCGAGGTGGAGTGGTCCATCCACAACTTCGAGGAGGCGGATATTCCCCTGCAGCTCCGCCTCTTCGACGAGTACGAGCGCGAGTCGCGCCGCCTGATCGAGAAGGGCCTGGTCCTCCCCGCCTATGACTACTGCCTGAAGTGCTCCCACACCTTCAACATCCTGGACGCGCGTGGGGCCATCAGCGTGACGGAGCGGACCCATTTCATCGGCCGGGTGCGGAACCTGGCCCGCCGGGTGGCCGAGGCCTACTTCAAGCAGCGCGAGGAGATGGGGTTTCCCCTCCTGAAGAAGGGGAAGCCGGCCTGAGATGAATCACGATTGGTAAGGACCCGGACAAAACGGACCATGGGAAAAGAACTGCTCTTCGAGATCGGGACTGAGGAAATCCCCTCCGGCTACCTGCCGCCGGCGCTGGAGGAGTTGAAGGCGGTGGCCGGCCGCCTGCTCCAGGAGCACCGGCTGACCTTCGCCGGCATCCGGACCCTGGGGACGCCGCGGCGATTGACCCTGTGCGTGGACGGCCTGGCGGAGAAACAGGCCGACGCGCGCCGCGAGGTGATCGGCCCCACCCGGGCCGTGGCCTACGACGCCCAGGGGAAGCCGACCCGGGCCGCCGAGGGCTTCGCCCGCGCCCAGGGGGTCCCGGTCGAGCGGTTGGAGGTCCGGGCGCTGGACCGCGGGGAATACATGATGGCCGTCCAGGAGGAGCGGGGCGCCGCCACCCCCCAGGTCCTGCTGACGCTCTTGCCCAAGGTCCTGACCTCGCTGTCCTTCCCCAAGTTCATGCGCTGGGGTGACGGGACGTTCCGGTTCGTCCGGCCCGTCCGGTGGCTGCTCTGCCTCTACGGGGGGAAGGTCGTCCCGGTCGCCATCGAGGGGCTCAATCTGAAGGCCGACGCCAAGACGTACGGCCACCGCTTCCTCTCCCCCCGCGGCGTCCGGGTGCGCAGCTTCCAGGAGTACCTGGAGACGCTGGAGGAAAAATTCGTGATCGTGGACCAGGATCGCCGGCGGGAGATCGTCCGGAAGCTGGCGGTCGAGGCGGCCGCCACGGTGAAGGGCCAGGTGGTCCTGGATGACGACCTGGTGGAGACGGTCACGCACCTGGTGGAGTTTCCCACCGTGGTCTGCGGATCCTTCCGGCCGGAGTACCTGGAGCTGCCGCGGGACGTCATCATCACGCCCATGCGGAAGCACCAGCGCTACTTCCCCGTGGTGGATGCCGCCGGGAACCTGCTGCCGCATTTCGTGGCCATCTCCAACATGCGGGCCCGGGACATGGAGCTGATCCGCCAGGGGAACGAGCGGGTCCTCCGCGCCCGGCTCAACGACGCCGAATTCTTCTACCGGGACGACCGCAAGGTGCCCCTGGCCGAGCGGGTGGGCCGCCTCCGGGACATCATCTTCCAGGAAAAGCTGGGGACGATGCACGACAAGGTGCAGCGGGTGCGGGAGCTCGCAGCCTTCATCGCGGACCGGGTGGACCCCGCCTGCCGGGCCGGCGCGGAACGGGCCGCCCACCTCTGCAAGGCGGACCTGGTCACCACCATGGTCAAGGAGTTCCCCAACCTCCAGGGGACCATGGGCCGGGAGTACGCCCGGCTCTCGGGCGAACCGCCGGAGGTCTGCCAGGCCATCGAGGAACATTATCTGCCGCGCTCTGCCGGCGATAGGCTGGCGGCGTCCAACGCCGGGGCCGTGGTGGGCCTGGCGGATCGCCTGGATTCCATCGTGGGCTGTTTCGGCGTCGGCCTCATGCCCACCGGGTCGGAGGATCCCTACGCCTTGCGCCGGGCCGCCCTGGGCGTGGTGCAGACCATCCTGCACCGGGGCCTCCGGGCCTCCCTGGGCGAGCTGGTGGAGCGCGCCCGGGCGGCCTTCGGGAGCCGGCTGGACCATCCCGCCGACAGGATCCAGCGCGAGGTGCTGGACTTCCTCCGCGGCCGGATCCAGGTGGTGTTGGTGGACCGGGGGCTGCCGCCGGAGGTGGTCGAGGCGGTGCTGGCCGCCGGATTCGACGACGTGGCGGATGCGGCGCGGCGCGCCGAGGCGCTGGCGGTGATGCGGCGCGAGGCGGACTTCGGCGAGCTGTCGGCCGCCTTCCGGCGCGTGGTGGGCATCATCCCCAGGGGCTTCGACCGGCCGGTGGATGCGGCGCGCCTGGTCGAGGGAGCGGAGCGGGCGCTGCATGCCCAGGTCATCGCGCTGAAGGCCGAGGTGGACGGGAAGGTGGCGGCGCACGACTACCTGGGCGCGCTCCAGCGCATTGCGGGGCTGAAGCCCATGGTGGACATGTTCTTCGAGGAGGTCCTGGTCATCGGGCCGGACGAGGGGCTGACCCAGAACCGCTTTGCGCTGCTCAAGGCGGTGGGCGACCTGTTCGCGCGGATCGCGGACTTCACGAAAATCACGGGCTAGGGGGGCATCGGAGGCGTTCATGGCCACAGCGAAAAAATTCGTCTTCTTCTTCGGCAAGGGCAAGGCGGAAGGCCGGGCGGAACAGAAGAACCTGCTGGGCGGCAAGGGGGCCAACCTGCACGAGATGACCCGGCTGGGCATCCCGGTGCCGGGCGGCTTCACCATCTCCACGGAGGCCTGCGTCTTCTACACCAACAACAAGAAGAAGCACCCCGCAGGGATGTGGAAGCAGGTCGAGGAGAACCTGAAGAGGGCCGAGAGGGTCATGGGTGCCACCTTCGGGGACCCCAAGAACCCGCTCCTGGTGTCGGTGCGCTCCGGCGCCCGCGTCTCCATGCCCGGCATGATGGACACGGTCCTGAACCTGGGACTGAACGACCAGACCCTCCAGGGCCTGATCGCGAGGTCGAAGAACGAGCGCTTCGCCTACGACTCCTACCGGCGCTTCATCCAGATGTTCGGGGACGTGGTCCTGGGCATCGACAAGCAGGCCTTCGAGCGACTGCTGGAGGCCCAGAAGCACGCCAAGAAGGTGAAGCTGGACACCGACCTCACGGCCGCCGACCTGAAGGAGCTGGTCACCCTGTTCAAGCGCGTGGTGAAGGACAAGACCGGGAGGGACTTCCCCCAGGAGCCCAAGGAGCAGCTCCGACTGGCCATCAATGCCGTGTTCGAGTCGTGGGACAACCCCCGGGCCATCACCTACCGGAGGCTGCACAACATCCCGGGGGATTGGGGGACAGCCGTCAACGTGCAGGCCATGGTCTTCGGCAACCTGGGCGACAGCTCGGGCACGGGCGTTGCCTTCACCCGGGATCCGGGCACGGGCGAGCGCCGGTTCTTCGGCGAGTACCTGATGAACGCCCAGGGCGAGGACGTGGTGGCCGGCATCCGGACCCCCCAGCCCATCAACCAGCTCAAGAAGGCCATGCCCAAGGCGTACGCCGAGCTGGAGCGGATCTACAAGCGGCTGGAGAAGCACTACCGGGAGATGCTGGATATCGAATTCACCATCCAGGACGGCAAGCTCTATATGCTGCAGTGCCGGGTGGGCAAGCGGACCGCGGGGGCGGCGGTCAAGATCGCCGTGGACATGGTGAAGGAACGGCTGATCGACCACAAGCTGGCGGTGCTGCGCGTGGATCCGGGCCAGCTCGACCAGCTCCTCCACCCGCGGGTGGACCCCACGGCCAAGGTCCAGAAGATCGCCAAGGGCCTGCCGGCCTCGCCGGGCGCGGCCGTGGGCCAGGTGGTCTTCACGGCCGCCGAGGCCGAGGCGGCCGCGGCCAAGGGCGAGCGGGTGATCCTGGTCCGCACCGAGACCTCGCCCGAGGACATCGGCGGGATGCACGCCGCCCAGGGGATCCTCACGGCCCGGGGCGGCATGACCTCGCACGCCGCCGTGGTGGCCCGCGGCATGGGCAAGCCCTGCGTGGCCGGGTCCCAGGACATCACGGTGTACGAGGAGCACGGCTACCTCTTCGCCCGCGACCTCACCGTGCGGCGCGGCGAGTACATCACCCTGGACGGCGGCACGGGCGACGTGATGCTGGGCGAGGCGAAGCTGATCCAGCCCGAGCTGTCGGGGGACTTCGCCATCCTCATGACCTGGGCCGACAAGTATCGCCGGATCGGCGTCCGCACCAACGCCGACACCCCCAAGGACGCCCAGGTCAGCCGCAAGTTCGGCGCCGGGGGGATCGGCCTGTGCCGGACGGAGCACATGTTCTTCGAGGGGGATCGCATCGACGCGGTCCGCGAGATGATCCTGGCGGAGGACGTGGAGGGCCGGCGGAAGGCCCTGGCCAAGCTCCTGCCCATGCAGAAGGCGGACTTCAAGGCCATCCTGGAGACCATGGGCGACCTGCCGGTCACGGTGCGCACGCTGGACCCGCCGCTCCACGAATTCCTGCCCAAGACGGACGTGGACATCGAGGAGCTGGCGAAAAAGCTGGGCCTGCCGGCCGAGCGGTTGAAGGCCAAGGTGGACGGCCTGCACGAGTTCAACCCCATGCTGGGCTACCGGGGCTGCCGCCTGGGGATCGAATACCCCGAGATCACCGAGATGCAGGCCCAGGCCCTGTTCGAGGCCGCCTGCGAGCTCCGGAAGCAGGGGAAGAACCCGTACCCCGAGGTCATGATCCCGCTGGTCGGGACGCTCAAGGAGCTCCAGATGCAGCAGGAGATCGTGGAGCGGGTGGCCCGCGAGACCATGAAGAAGTACGGGGTCAAGGTCCGCTACATGCTGGGGACGATGATCGAGATCCCGCGGGCGTGTCTCGTGGCGGATGAGATCGCCCAGGTGGCGCAGTTCTTCTCCTTCGGCACCAACGACCTGACCCAGACCTGCCTGGCCCTGTCCCGCGACGACGCCGGGAAGTTCCTCCCCCTCTACGTCGAGCGGGGGGTCTATCCCGAAGATCCCTTCGTCAGCATTGACCAGGCCGGCGTGGGAGCCCTGATGCGCATGGGGGTGGAGAAGGGGCGCGCGGTCCGCAAGGACCTGGAGGTGGGGATCTGCGGCGAGCACGGGGGCGAGCCCCGCTCGGTCGCCTTCTGCCACCAGATCGGGCTGGATTACGTGAGCTGCTCCCCCTACCGGGTGCCCATCGCCAAGCTGGCCGCCGCCCACGCCGCGCTGAAGGAGACCGTCAAGGTCAAGGAGATGGGGGAGAAGTAGGCTCCCACCACAATCGGGTTCACCACACAGGGGGCCGGACCACCGGCCCCCTGTTTTTTTCAGGGCTGCCCCAAGGGCCGCTCCCGCTTGCGCCCTGGCCCGGATCTTGGTATAAGCCTTTCATCGCCAGGAGGCAGCGAGGACCCCGACAGCCCTCCCGAGGTCGGCCAACGATGGAGCTTGAGAGCGGCACGACCGGCACTATCCTTCCCCTCGGAAATTGCTCCCCGTCCGACACGCCGCAAGGCCTCGGGCGGGGTTATTTATTTCCAGCAAGCCCGGAAATGTTTCCGGAACATTTCTTGCCAAGACGGCCTTATTGCACCACTGGATCGCCCCAACGTAATTCTTTTCCAGGCCCCCTGGAAAACAAGGAAGGGTGGTCGCGTAATCACTTGAAAACAAAGGCGGGGCAAGTTTGAATGTTATCTGTCCAAGCAATTGGGTCTTGCCGATCCTAAGTGGAGTGGACTAGAGATGCCAAGCAATAACGACGTCGAAAAGCGGCTCTGGGCGGCGGCGGATCAGTTGTGGGCGAACTCGAACCTCAGGCCGTCCGAGTTCTCGACGCCCGTCCTTGGACTGATCTTCCTGCGATACGCCGACCACAAGTTCGCCCAGGCCGAAGCGGCATTGGCCCGGAAGGCGAAAGCCGGACAGGGGCGCCGGAAGATCGGGAAGATGACACCCGCAAGCCCCTTGACTCGATGCATTGTGCTGCGGTAGTATATCGGTAGTATGAAAGTAAAGACTTCTATCACACTGTCCAAAGAACTCCTCCGCGAGATTGATGCGCGGGTCGAGCCCCAGCAGCGCAGCCGCTCGGAGTTCATCGAAGAGGCCGTGCGCGCCTTTCTCGCACAGGCCGATCGTGCCGCGCTCCAAGCCCGCGAAGCCGCTCTGCTCCGCCGGCACGCCGCCGCGCTGAACGCCGAGATGGAGGACGTTCTCGCCTACCAGGTCCTTCCGTGAGGCGCGGCGATCTGTACCGGGTCGCCCATCCCTCCCGGACTGAGCCCAAACGCTCCCGGGTCTTCGCCGTCATCAGCCGGCAAATCCTCTGCGACGCGGCAGACTACAGCACGGTGATCTGCGCGCCGGTATCCTCCAGCCGGCACGGCCTGGCGACCCAGGTGCCCGTCGGCGAGGCGGAAGGCCTGAAACACGCGAGCGCAGTTCACTGCGACGGCTTGGTCAGTCTGCCCAAGACCGCCCTGACCGACTACGTGGGTAGCCTCGGCCCCCA
>JACPAT010000270.1 GCA_016180655.1 Candidatus Methylomirabilota bacterium
CCTCTTAGAAAAAAAGTCATGGAGGATGTCGCAGAGCTATTCGCCGTCCTGGCCCACCCGACGCGCGTGCGCATGCTCTCCATGCTCTACCAGGGCGAACATGACGTGTCGGACCTCAGAGAGCATCTCGGCGTTCCGGCTGCCAATGTGTCCCAGCACCTGGCAGCTCTCCGCTCGCACCATCTGGTGACGGGGCGGCGGGATGGCACCCGGGTGTATTATGCGATTCGTGACCCCCGCGTGGCCGATCTGATTAACCGGGCCCTGGACATCCTCGACACGGACATGTCGCAGGCCCGCGCCATTCAGAAAGCGATCCAGCTCGTGCGCCTGAAGGCTTGAAACACCTCAACCGGCAAGGCCGCACAAGGCACGCCAACTCTCAGCAATCCCGAGCCAGACGCTGGGCGAGATGCTCCGAGCCCTCTGGTACCGCTTCCCCCGTTAGGAAGAATCTGAATATGGGCTGTTTGTTGGCGCGCTTCGCGTTTTGACGGTTCAGGCTCGCCTTCGGACTCACATGTGGCTCGGTCGGTCCGGGTCCTCGTCCTGCTTCCGCAGGCGGCTCTCCAGGATCTCTCGGGCCAGCTCCTTGCCCCCCAGACCGAAGGCCAGGGCCAGGGCCAGGACCGTTCCCCCGAAGGCGATGCCGAAGGCCAGGAGGACCATCTCCCGGGCGATGCCGAGCTGGGTGAGGGCCGCGCCGCCCGCGAACACCAGGACCAGCCACCGCACGGCGCCGGCGATGAGCGGGGCGCCGGCCACCTGGGCATTGACCGCGCCGATGAGGGCCGCCTGAGCCAGAAAGTTGGCCAGGACCCACCCCGCCACCATGACCAGGGCCGCCACGATGAGGTTCGGCAGGAACCGGAGGAGGACGGCCACCAGCCCGGCCGTGGCGGGCATCTCCAGCGCCTCGATCCCCATCAGGAGCGCCACGAGGAAGAGGGTCCAGAAGGTGACCCGCCCCACCAGTTCTGTCGCAGGCTGCTTGATCCCGCCACGAGCCAGGCTGGCCGTGAGGCCCCAGCGTCTACAGCGGCCATCGAAATCCGCGGAGCGGAGGATCCGCACCGTCACGCGGCGGACGACGACCGCCACGATGCAGCCGACCAGAATCAGCGTCAGAAGGGCCAGGAGCCGAGGCGCGACCAGAGCCAGGCGCCGTCCCATCTCCCGGAACAGGGTCACCAGGATGTCGGTCCAGGTTTCTTGCATCGCCCACCTCCATCAGCCCAGAGGAATTCTGCTCAGCCACGAGGGGGAATGATCTCCTCGCCCCAGAAAGGGGAGCGCGCCGCCGACCGGCGGCCCTACGCGTCCGAGGCCGGGGGCTGGCCTCGCGGAGGTTGCGGGTCGGGAGGCCGGACCCCCATCATCACGTGGAGCAAGGTGAGATAGTCCGCCAGGTGCCGGGTGATGAGGAAATTCCGCCGGACATGCTCCCGCGCGATGCGGCCGATGCGGATCGCCGCCTCCGGGTTGTTGAGCAGGTAGCGGATCCGGTAGGCCGCCCCCTCGACGGAATTCACTGTGTAGCCGGTCAGGTCGTACACGATCTGCACGCTGATCCCGCCGGCCGTCCCCCCGATCACCGGCTTGCCCTTCCACATCGCCTCGGCCACGGTGAGGCCGAACCCCTCCCGGGTGGATTTCTGGAGCACCACGGTTGCTGCCCGCTGAAGCGCATTGATCTCCAGGTGGGCGTCGGGAGGGAGTTCCAGCACGTGGATGTCCGGGTCGCGTCCTGCGGCCTCCCGGACCTCTGCCAGGACGACCTTGCCCTCGGGGTCATCCGCCGCCCCGCCGCCCGCCAGCACCAGGCGGCACTCGGTGCGCCGCTTCACCATGCGGTACGCATTGATCACGCCTACCGGATCCTTGAACCGGTCGAACCGGGACACCTGCAGGAGAATCGGCTTGTCCTGGGGGACGCCCAGGCGGGTCAGGATGCCGGCCACCTCCCGGTCCGACAGCTCCCGGTTCTTGTCGCTCAGCGGATCGATGGACGGATAGATGAGGAACTGCGGGATGGACAGCCGCTGGGCGAACTTGGGCAAGGAGAAGATGGCCGCGTCGTACCGCTCCACGAACCGACGGAGGAACGTCCACACCCGCCGCTGCGGTCGCGAGGCGTCGATGTGGCAGCGCCAGACCCAGGCGCCCGGGACCTTCCGCGCTAGGACCAGAGCGGCCGGCTGCGGATCGTGGATCATCGTGAGGTCCGCCTGGAGGGGCAGCCGTTCGGCGTTCTGGCGGTTGACCTCCAGGAAGGTCTCGTACATGTCCTCGGTGATGACCTGCTCCTCCCCCTGCAGGGCGTTGTGAAAGGCCTTGGTCACCCGGAAGAACTCCAGGGTGCCCTCCAGGACCTCCCAGGACGTCTTGACCCCGATATCGTTCAGCAGGGGGACAAGCCGCATCAGAATCTCGGCCACGCCCCCGCCCTGGTGGGTGGAATTGACGTGGAGGAAGGAGCGGCCCTGCACCTTCTCGCTTAGGCGGTACAGGAATTCCACGGTCCCCGGCGGGGCGACGTCGCGGTAGGCCTCCAGGCTCGCAGGCTTCATCTCGGCATTCTCCCTCGGAGAGGATTCGACGGCCTCACGCCGTCCCCGGCGATTCCGGACCTGCGGCCGGGGGCAGGCCCGTCTCCAAGGGGAGGCCCAGCTCGGCGTCGCAGAGACGAAGGAGTTCGGTCCGCAAACGCTCGAGACTCCCGGCGTAGGGGTCCACCCGATTCACGGCCGCGGCCAGCCTGTCGAGTCCCAGGCTCTCGCGCAGCCATACCGCGAAATCCGTGTCCGGGCGGCCGAGTCGGCGGGACGCCTCGATCGTGTGAAAGTAGAGGGCGCTGGGCTGGATCCTCGCCAGGCCGGCCCGGAATGTCTCGAGGCTGTCGGCGATCCCGCCCGTCGGCGCCTCGACGATCCGCGACTGCATAAAGTCGAACGGATCCCCGAATATCACCCGTGGCACAATATTGAGGTGGCCCAGGTGATCGTCAATGATCGTGAGGATTTCCTCCCGGAGCTCCTCCAGGGATGAGAAGTCCAGTGGGCTGACCACCCCCAAGCGTTCCCCCAGCACCCGGTCCCGGACCTGGATCGCCGCCCATGTGGCGAAGTCATTGGGATAGGGTGCTCCGACGAAACCGTGCCGCAGGAAGTGCCCGTGGGTGTGGTAATGGACGCAGTCCAGGGAGACCTTCTCCAGGATTTCGGCCAGCTCGCGCTCGTCGTCTGCCCGCAGGCCCAGGATCTGGATCAACTCACTGCATGCCACGAACTCAAACCGCGTCATCTGCCTCTGACCTCCCCTGCGATGTGCCTTCAGCGGACATGGGCAGGCAATCAGGCGATTCGGCAATTTGGCAATCAGGGGTTCCGAGTTGCCGGGTACCCTCTGGGTGCGCCAGATTGCCCAGTTGCCAGGAAATCGTGTCCGCCAGAGAGCCGGATTGGCGCACCAATCCGCCTGAGGCGGATGCCGTTGGCACCGGCGGTCAATGTCTTTCCGGGGCCTCCAGGAGGGCCACCGGGAATTCCGCCAGCAGATCCCCGACGGCCAGCCTCGCGCCGCCGTCGTGCTCGACCGCCTGCACTTCTGCGCCGGTGAAGAGGTTGGTGTAGGACCCCCGGGGAACCTCCTCCGGCAGGACCACCCAGGTGTCCCCCCACACCTCCCTCCCCAGGGGGAGCCGCGCGCCGGTGTCCGTCAGCGGGGCGACGAGGCGCGGTACCACGGTGTGGACGGTCCACGTCCCTCCCCGGCGTGCGAAGGCACAGAGGCGCTCTGCATGCCGCCCCGTCGTTGGCAGGGGCACGTAAGCGCCCGTGCGGAAGAGGTCGGGGGTCCTCCGCCGGCTCATCAGGGCCCGGTGGATGGTGTAGAGCTTGATCCGACCGTCGGGCCAGTCCTCCACCAACTCGCGGGCCAGTTCCGCGAGGTCGCCCGCGGCAATCCGTTCCCGCAGGCCAGCGAGCAGAGCCGCCCGGGCGGCGAAGTCCACCGGCCGGCGGTTGTCCGGATCCACCAGGCTGAAGTCCCACACCTCGGTCCCCTGGTAGAAATCGGGCACGCCCGGCGCGGTGATCTTCATGAGCGTCTGGGCGAGGCTGTTGACCATCCCCAGGCGGGCCACGAAGCCCTGGAACAGGGTGAAGTCGGGGAGGAACCGGTTGCCTGGTCCCGGCTCCAGGATCCGGGCTACGAAGCTCCGGAGCGCCTGGTCGTAGGCCTCGTTGGGGTTGATCCAGCTCGTGTTGACCTTGGCCTCCTTGGCCGCCTTCAGCATATACTGCTGGATGCGAGCGGTGAAGGCGGCGACCTCCTCCTGCCCCATGGGGCCGAGCGGCCAGGCGCCGACCAGCGTCTGGTAGAGCAGGTACTCGTCGTTCCGGTCGGGGGCCGGGCGGCCGTCCACCTCCGAGGCGTGCCGCCGGTTCCAGCGGTGCCAGCGGCCGACCGCCGCGCGCCACTCCCGGGGGATCTCGGACAGGACGTGGATCCGGGATCGCACGTCCTCGCTGCGCTTGGTGTCGTGGGTCGAGGTGGCGGAGAGGCCGTCGGGCCACTTCTCCTGCCGGCTGAGACACTGCCTGTGGAACTCCTCCACGGAGATGCCGAAGCGATCCGGCTCGCCCCCCACCTCGTTCAGGCTCACCAGGCGGTTATAGCGGTAGCAAGCGGTGTCCTCGACCCCTTTCGCCGTGACCGGGGCCGTGACCTGCTGGAACTTCTGGACGAAGGCGAGCTGGGCCTCGCGGTAGGCCTCATCCGCATTCTCGGGGTAGCGCAGCAGCAACACGTCCCGCACGAAGTCGAAGACGGAGACGTTGGTGGCGGGATTGCGTCGCTTGGCGAAAGCCACCGCCACCTCGACGCAGGCCCGGTCCTGCAGCGTCACCTCCGGGCTCCGCCCGTCGATATAGGTCCGGTACACCGGGAAGCAGGCGATCACCTCGCGCAGGGCGTGGGTCAGGCTGTTGAGGGTGAAATCCCGCGAGTGCCGGTCCCGCTCCGCCAGGCGGCTGAGGGCGTGCCCCAGGACGTTCAACTCGCTCGACATGGAGACCTGCAGGATGAGCTGCTTCGACTCGTGCACCAGGTCGGCGTAGGGGGTGCGCTGCCCGGCGAAGGCGGTGCAGGCGGCCGTCATCGCCTTCTCATGGCTGGTGTCCACGAACAGGCCCCCCACCAGGGTCAGGAACTCGTACCCCGTGGTGCCGTGAATGGCCCAGTGGATCGGCAGGCGCTCCCCTCGGGCCAGGATCTTCTCCGCCAGGAGGTAGAGCGGGGGGCATCCCGCCTTGGCGGGATCCGGCTGGCAGGTCGCGTCGAAGCGCTGCAGAGCGACCGCCACCGCGGCATCCCGGTCGGGCTCGGCCACCCCGCCCTGCTGGTCGAACCGGGCGCAGGCCACATGGGCGAGGCGCTCTCGCTGGAGCGCCAGGAAGTAACGGGGCGGATCGAACAACCCGTCCGGATGATCCAGCCGGAGGCCCGTGACCTTTCCCTCCGCCACCAGTTGCAGGATCAGCCGGTGCGTCTCCCGGAAGACGGCGGGATTCTCCATCCGGATCGCCGCCAGCTCGTTGATGTCGAAGAAGCGGCGGTAGTTGATCTCCTCCGCCGCCACCCGCCAGTCGGCCAGCCGGTACGCCTGGTCGTCCAGCAACCGGTCCAGCGGGTCGAAGCTGCGGGGATCACCCCGCTTCCCGTCGAAGATCCGGACCGTCTCCTCGATAGAGGCCCGCACCGGCCCACAGGCCTCAACCAGGCGGGCCAGGCGCCGCCGGATGACCTCTTTCTCCCGCATCCGCTCCCGGACCCGGTCGGGTGCGGTCTCGCTCCGGCCGGGCAGGTTGGTGAGGGCGGTGATGATGCTCTGATACTCCTGAAGATGGGGATCCGCCTCGCCCAGCGTCGCCGTCAGGCTCTCCAGGCGGTGACCCAGGATCAGGGTCGTGGAGCGGGGTGCAATGGGCAGCCGGGTCTCCTGGTAGCGCAGGTGGAACGCGCCGTCGGCGTACTCCAGGGCCAGCTCCTGGTTCTCCAGGACCCGGCCGTACTGGTCCCCCAGGATGGGCAGGAGGACCTTGTTGGCCAATTGGGACTTCAGGGGATCCCAGTCAATGTCGAAGAATTCCGCATAGGCGGAACTGGGCCCGTTCTCCAGGACGTCGTTCCACCAGGGATTGCAGGAGGCCGCGATCCCCATGTGGTTGGGAATCACGTCCAGGATCTGACCCATCCCCCGGTCCTGCAAGGCGGCGACGAAGCGCTCGTAGTCCTCCTCCGTTCCGATCTCGGGGTTCAGCCGGTTGTGATCCGCGATGTCGTACCCGTGCAGGCTCCCCGGCCGGGCCGCGAGGTACGAGGAGGCGTACACGTCGCTCACCCCCAGGGCCTCCAGGTACGGCACCATCTGCCGGGCAGCCGAGAAGGTGAAGGCCCGACTGAACTGGAGCCGGTAGGTCGCCACCGGCACCCTGGGGAGCAGGGCGCGGTCCTGCCACAGTTCCGTGATCACGTCAGTCTCCATGCGCTCCCGCCTCGATCGCGGAATCCCGCGTTCTCCTCTCCCGGTCCGGTGGGCCGTTCCCGGCCAGGGGCAGGCGGACGATCACCTCGGTCCCTCGCCCCGGGATGGACAGCATCTCGATCTCGCCTCGATGGGCGCGCACAATCTCTTCAACAATCGGCAGGCCCAGCCCCGTCCCTTGCCCCTTGGTGGAGAAAAAGGGCTCGAAGACGCGGTCCAGTTCTTCAGCGCCCATTCCCTTGCCGGCGTCTACCACGTGGATGGCCAGGTGGGGTTCATCCGCCTTGCTCCGGTTGATCCCGGCCCGGCCCTCCTCCGGCAGGACCGGATCCGGCCCGGTCAAGACCTGGACGGTCTGGCCGGCCGGAGAGGCCTCTAGGGCGTTGAGCAACAGATTGAGGAAGAGCTGCTGGAGCTGGTCCGGGTCCGCCCACACCGGGGGGAGGCCGGAGGAAAGGTCGAGCTGGATCCGCACCCCGCGGCGGCGGCTCCGCTCCAGCAGGAGATCGGCCACCCGGCCGAGGGTCGGCACGATCGCCTCGGCCCGCAGGTTCGGGCGCCGCGGCCGGGTGTAGTCCAGCAGGGCGCGGATGATCCCTTTGATGCGCTCGGTCTGCTTCAGGATCACGTCCAGGTGCCGCCGCTCCGGGTGGTCCGGGGTCACCACGCGTTCCAGCACCTCCGCGCGGCCGGAGATGACGTTGAGCGGCGTCCCGATCTCGTGGGCCACCTCGGCCGCCAGCATGCCCACGGCAGTCAGCTTCTGGGCCTGCTGGACCTCCTGCTCCAGCCGCAGGCGCTCCTCCGCCTGCCGGACGAGCTCGTCGTGCGCCGCCTGGAGGTTGCCCGCCATCCGGTTGAACTCCTCGGCGAGCTGGCCGATCTCGTCCCGCCGCGGGAGCTCGATGCGCTGTGCGAGGTCGCCCCGCCCCACCGCCCGGGCCCCGGCGATGAGGGCCCGGATCGGCCGGGTAATGCTCCAGCGGGTCAGGGTGACCACCGACAGGACGAAGAGGCCCAGGACCACCAGGCGGGACAGGACGCGCTCCCGGACCGCGCGGCGAAACTCCCGCTCCATCCCCGCCAGGGTCTGGCGGACCTCCAGTGCCGCGGTCCGGCCCCCGGGCCAGCGGAAGGGCTGCACGCGGCGGAGGATCTGGCCGGACTCCATGGCCAGCAGGACCGAGGCCGCATCCTTCGTTCTCAGGGCCTCCCGGATCGTCTCATCGGGCGTGGGAGGTTCGGCGCCAGCGGCGACGTTCTCCGTCACCACCTGGCCATCGGGACTGTAGATGGCCACGGCGACCAGGCCAGGCCGCGCCAGGATGTCGTCCAGAAGCTCCTTCAGCTCGGCCGTGGTCCGGCCCCAGCGCACATTGCGGCTCACCGCCAGCGCCAGGGTCTCGGCGAAGATCCGCTGATCCTCCCGGGTCTGCTCCACGAGCCGTTCCCGCTCCCGGACCAGGCGGATGTAGTCATAGACCCCGGTAATGATCATCAGGGCCAGCATCAGGAGGATGACCAGCCGGGTCGTGACGTTGCGCAGGAGGCCTGCAGTCCAGCCTCGCGCCGCCGAGGTCCGGTCGTGCGCGGTCACGGTCGCGACCCCGCATCCTGGCTGAGGGCCTTGGCGACGGCCGCCTTCATCTCCTCCATCCGGAACGGCTTGAAGAGGTACTCCACGGCCCCCTTCTCCGCGGCCTCCATGTAGGAGGCCACATCGCCGAAGGCGGTCATCATGATGATCCGGGAGTGCGGGCAGACGCGCCGGAGCCCCGGGAGCAGATCCAGCCCGCTGGGCCCGGGCATGTTCTTGTCCATCAGGATGACGTCGAACGTCCGGGCCCGGAGGGCCAGCACCGCCTCGGTTCCGTCCCTCGCCTCGACAACCTCGTACCCCTCGCTGCGGAGCACGTCGAGGAGCAGGGCGCGCATCTCCGAATCATCGTCCACCACCAGCACATTCGCCCGTCTTGGCACGGTTTCCTCCTCGGCCGTCACGGCCGGCGGCGGCTCCCCCCGGCCCATCGCCGGAGCTGCAGGACCGCCACGCAGCGGCCTTCCAGCGGGTAGATCTCGCCGCCCCTCAGCGGGCGGTGCAGCCGGCGCCCGTCGGGGGTGCGGGTGTCCAGGAGCAGCTCCCACCTCACGCCGGGCCGGTGGGCCGGCAGGGTGAAGGGCAGGGGCTCGTGGTGGCCGCTCAGGAGGATGAGCAACGTGTCGTCCGTGATCGGATCCCCCTGGGCGTCCACTTCCTCGATGGCGTCTCCCGCCAGGCGGAGGCCGAGGCACCGGGTCTGCGGGTTGGTCCAATCCTCCTCCGTCATCTCCTTGCCGTCCTGCCGGAACCAGGCCAGGTCCTTGACCTCGGAGCCCTGGATCCGCCGCCCGTAGAAGAACTGGCGCCGGCGCAGGACCGGGTGCCGGCGGCGCACCTCGATGAGGCAGCGGGTGAACGCCAGGAGGTCCCGGCGCCGCTTGTCCAGCTTCCAGTCGAACCAACTGATCTCGTTGTCCTGGCAGTAGCCGTTGTTGTTGCCCTGCTGCGTCCGGCCGATCTCGTCGCCTCCGCAGAGCATGGGGACCCCCTGGGAGAGGAGCAGGGTCGCCAGGAAGTTCCGCTTCTGCCGCTCCCGAAGGGCGAGGATCGCGGGGTCCTTGGTGGGGCCCTCCACCCCGCAGTTCCAGCTTCGATTGTCGTCCGTCCCGTCCCGGTTCTCCTCGCCGTTTCTCTCGTTGTCCTTCCCATTGTAGCTCACCAAGTCGTGGAGCGTGAACCCGTCGTGGGCCGTCACGAAGTTGATGCTGGCGTAGGGTCGCCGTCCTCCCTTGCCGTACAGATCGCTCGACCCGGTCAGGCGATACCCCAGCGCCCCTGCCTGTCCCTCGTCCCCCTTCCAGTAGGCCCGCACGGCATCCCGGTATTGCCCGTTCCACTCCGCCCACAGGACGGGGAAGTTGCCCACCTGGTAGCCGCCCTCGCCCAGGTCCCAGGGCTCCGCGATCAGCTTCACCTGGGAGATGACCGGGTCCTGGTGGATGATGTCGAAGAAGGCCGCCAGCCGGTCCACCTCGTGCAGCTCCCGAGCTAGGGCGGAGGCCAGGTCGAACCGGAACCCGTCCACGTGCATCTCCAGGACCCAGTAGCGCAGGCTGTCCATGATGAGCTGGAGCGTTCGCGGGTGGGTCATGTTCAGCGTGTTGCCGCAGCCCGTATAGTCCATGTAGTACCGGCGTTCAGCGGCCACCAGCCGGTAGTAGCTGGCGTTGTCCACTCCCCGGAAGCACAGGGTCGGTCCCAGGTGGTTTCCTTCCGCGGCGTGATTGTAGACCACGTCCAGGATCACCTCAATCCCGGCCTGGTGGAATGTCTTCACCATGGTCTTGAACTCGCTCACCTGCTGGCCCAACGCGCCGGCGCTGGAAAATCGCACGTCCGGGGCAAAGAAGCCGATAGAGTTGTACCCCCAGTAGTTGGTCAGGCCCCGCTCCACAAGGTGCTTGTCGGCGACGAACTGGTGGATCGGTAAGAGCTCCACAGCGGTGACGCCAAGCGAGCGAAGGTAGTCAATGGATGCCGGCGAGGCCAGGCCGGCGTACGTCCCCCGGAGCGCCTTCGGAACATCGGGGTGACGGGCGGTGAAGCCCTTGACGTGGACCTCATAGATGATCGTCTCGTTCCAGGGGATCCGGGGCGGGCGGTCGTCCCCCCAGGTGAAGGCCGGGTCAATCACCACGCACTTCGGGAGGTTGGCGGCGCTGTCCCGCCCGTCCCGGCTGAGGTCAGCCTGGGGATGTTCCACCTGGTGGCCGAAGAGGGTATCGCCCCACCGGATGGTCCCGTCAATCGCCTTGGCGTACGGGTCCAGCAGGAGCTTGGCCGGATTGAAACGATGGCCGTTCGCTGGTTCGTAGGGCCCGTGGACCCGGTAGCCGTATCGCTGCCCCGGCCGGACCTCCGGCAGGTAGATGTGCCAGACCTGGTCGGTGTGTTCCGCCACAGGGATGCGGGCCACCTCCTGATTTCCGTCCCGCCCGTCGAACAGGCACAGCTCCACTCCGGTGGCGTGCTCCGAGAAGAGGGCAAAGTTGACGCCGGACCCGTCCCAGCTCGCGCCCAGGGGATACGGATTGCCCGGTCGCGTTCTCATCCTGCGTTTCCCATCAGGTCCGGATCCATCAGACGACCATCCATAGGACCAGCGTCGCCAGGGCCAGAGTCGGCACGGCGACGATGAGCCCCGGGCGGAGCCAGCGGAGGAAGGACATGTGGATCTTCTCGTCTCGTTCCAGGATGCCCAGGGCAACGATGTTGGCCGTGCTCCCGATGAGGGTGAGGTTCCCCAGGAGCGTCCCGCCAAAGAGCAGCCCCCACCAGAGCGGTCCCAGATCATGCCCGAGCTGACCCAGATCGCTCAAAACCGGAATGACGGTGGCAACCGCTAGCACGTTGTCCAGGAAGGCGCTGAGAATCCCGCTCCCCCAGGTCACGCTGACCAGAAGACCGGTGGGATTGCCGCCCGTCAGGGCCAGGAAACCCTCTGCGATCCGTCCGGTGACCCCCGTATAGCGGAGGGTGCCCGCCGAGGCGAAGAGTAGCATGAAGAAGCAGAGAGTCCACCAGTCCACCTTCCGCTCCACCAGGTCGCGGGCCCCCGCCCCCTCCAGCAGGATCGCCAGGCCTCCAGCTCCCAGGGGCACCGCGACGAGGAGGCTGTTGCGCCCGAGGCCGAGCCACGCCTCCAGCGGGTGATGGAAGACGAGTCCCAGGATCGTCACGCCGAAGACGAGCATGGAGATCCGGAAGTCACGACGGCTCATCCGCTCGATCGGGATGGGGACCCGCTCCCGATGTTCCCGGAGGGCCAGCGCCAGGGATCGGAGCGCGCCGGGGAAGGCCAGGAAGGAGAGCGGGATTGCCAGGAGGAGAACGCCGGTGGCGATGGGCGTGGCGGTGCGCAGGAAATCGGTGAAGGTGAGGCCCGCTCGCAGTGCGATCATGACGCCGATGGGGTTTCCCACCACCGTGGCGCTGGAACCGATGTTCGTGGCGAAGACCAGCATGATGACGATCGGCACCGGATCGAGCTTGAACCGCCGCGTAAGCTGCAATCCGACGGCCGTCATGAACAGGATGGAGGTGACCTCGTCCACCAGGGCGGCCGAGACAGCCCCCATCACCATGAACGCGGTCAGGAGATGCCACGCCCGACGGTCAACCCGGCGGAGAATCCGTTCCACCATCACCTCGAAGAAGCGGCGCTTTTCCAGGAACGCGATGACGATCATCATGCCGATGAGGAACAGGATGACGTCGAGGCTGGCAAACTCAATCAGGTGGGGAACGTCGAGCACCCCCGTCGCGAGCAGAGCCAGCACCCCTAGCATGGCGAATCCCAGCCGGAATTGCCAGAAGAGGAGGGTCCCCAGGATGAACCCCAGGAAGATCGTGGTGGCCAGGACCTGTGCTCCGGTCCAGCCAGCCGCCCACACCAGCAGCGTGACCGCACTCAACCCCCCCGCATAGCCGCCCACTTTTAGCACCAGTTTCTTTGCGGTCATTGGCCCTCCTGCATGCCGCGAGACGAAAGTGCGTTGCAGATGTGCTGGGGTTCCTGACGCCAGCGTGAGGACAAGAAGTGGAGCGACGGCTGCCCTCTTCTGGGGTCTCGGCACAGTCTGGTCCAGCCTTGGAAGGCAGCAAGGCTGGTGCCGGAAACAGCTTGCTCAAGGGGGGAGGCGGCCTGAAGCCTCCATTGGCGGGGGGTTACCAGGCGTAAAAAGTGGCGTGATCCGGGGGGGCGAAGTGAACCTCCAATGAAAGTTTGGCAAGCTCTGCCTGTCTCCACTGAAGCAAATATCGCGGCAACTCATTAAGAATACAAGCCAAAGTCATCATGTCCAGATCGGTGACATGGTGTCACCGGATTGCCGCGACCCCTATTTGGGAAGGAAGGAAAGCCGGAGGTGGGGGAGGGAACCGTCCTCCGGCCTTCCCGGACCCCGCCCGAGGCGGGGTCATCCGGAGGTCGGCTGGATGTCCAGGACCTTCATCCGAACCGGGCCTCCGGGAGCGTTGAAGCTGAACTCCTCACCCTTGTGTCGGCCCAGCAATGCCTTCCCCAGGGGGGCCCCGACGGACAGTCTCCCCTGGTTGATGTTCGCGTCCGTAGGAGGAACGAGGACGAAATCGAAGCTGCGTCCATCCTCCCGGAGCAGCGTGACCTTGGAGCCGGTGAAGACTTTCTCTGGCATGCGTGGTCCTCCTCCGTGCAGAGTCACCGCTGAACCTGCCCGCCCAGATCTTGGCTCACTGTTGCGTCCGGCGAATGACCAGGACATCCCCCGGCCGGATGGCTCGCCCAGAAACGGCCGGATTCCACCGCCGGATCTCCTCCAGGCGTACCCCGTACCGTCGGGCAATGGCGGAGAGTGTGTCCCCGCGTTGCACCCTGTGCCGCTGTGCCGCGGGGGAGGCGACTCCCGAAGCCTGCTCGCGGACCGTGAAGTCTTTTCCCGCGCCTTCCGGCAGATTGATGAGAAATGTCCCCCCCGGAAGCGCGTCCCCCGTGATCGCCGGATTGAGCAGCTTGACCTCCCGGTAGAACGAGCCTGCCGCCTCGGCGATCCGCATGACTGTCAGGTGGTGGCGGACCCGCACCTGCACCCGGTCCCCCGCGGGCGGCCGGTACAGCGCTTCGTCGGGGATGTGAAAGCCGTACCGCTCGGGTTCCGACAGGATCAGCCTGGCGGCGTACGCGCGAAAAACGTACCGCTCCGTTTCCTTGGGAAGCGCGAGCTGGAAGTAGCTTCGCACCTTCTGGCGCGACATGGCCGTTCTGACCCGTGCCTCGCCGCTGTTGTACGCCGCCAGGGCCAGGGACCACTGCCCGAACTGGCCATACAGGTCGGCAAGGTAGGCGAGGGCTGCCCGGGTGGCCAACTCGGCATGGCGGCGCTCGTCCCACGAGGCCGTGACCCGCAGGCCGTAGCGCCGGGCCGTCGCCGGGATGAACTGCCAGATCCCCAGGGCGGAGGCCGACGAGAGCGCCTGGGGCTGGAGGGCGCTCTCGATGACGGCCACGTACTTCAGGTCGTCGGGAAGACCGGCTCCCCGCAACGCCTCCTCGATGTAGGGGAAATACCGGGCGGCCCGCTTCAGCCAGAGGATGACCTGGCCGCGCTGCTGGAGGGAGAGGAGCACCTCGCGCTCCAGCCGTTCCCGCACATCCCAGCGGTCGAGGGGAACGGCCTCGCCGGCAAACTCGAGGGCCGCGGGCACCTCGAAGGTGAGGAGTGCCCGGGTGAGGCGCAGCCGGTCCTCCTCCAGTTCCTCTATCCGTGCCTCGAGCTGCCGAAGCCGGTCGGCGAGCTCCTCGCCCAACGCGTTTCCGGCGTAGGACAGGCGCACCCCGATGAACAGGATCGCGGCCGCGACGGCCGCGGCCAGCCACCACGCGAGTTGACGCCGCCGCCGCTGCCAGCGGAGGCGTCGGTGGGCTGCCTCGCGGCGCCGCTCCTCCTCCAGGAGTCGTCGCAACTCGCCTGCGGGAATAGGCATCAGCATCTCCTTGGGACCGCTCCGGGGAAGTCCCAGGGAGAGTCTCCGAGATGGGGGAGTCCTCCGGACTTCCGTCGGAACGAGTGCACTCGCAGGGGAACAGGGATCGGCGGACCGCCGGACAGAAGGCGACCCGATGCCGCGAGAGCGAGGTCAGATCAGCGGAGGGTGGAGCGGGGGAGAGGAATCAGGGCCTGCAGAGAGACGAACCGGGTGGCCAG
>JACPAT010000312.1 GCA_016180655.1 Candidatus Methylomirabilota bacterium
AGACCGCTCAGCAGGATTCCCAGGGCGGTCAGCAGAACGAGGCTGGCAGCCAGGCGCCAGCCCAACCGGCGCCAGACCGGCAAGCCAGCGTGCCTGGTGGTACCCGCAGCGCGTTCCTCCATCTTAGGCCCCCTCTTCCCCGTCCACCGTCAGCTCCGAGACATCCCGTTCGAAGAACAGCTCGACCGTCCAGTCCAGCACCACGCGGACGCGGGCGGCCAGGGTCGGGAGCTTCTGCATGTAGACCGTCTTCCACAGGAACCAGGCGGGGAACCCGACCAGCTTGATCCCCCGCAGGTCGGCCACCGCGGTCCGCCGGCTGAGGGGCACCATCTCGCCCAGCACCCGGAACCGGAACGGCCGTCGCTCGCGACCGGTCAGCTCCGCCTCCAGTTGGAGGGCCAGCGCCCGCGCTTGGCGGATGGCCACCTGGGCCGTGGCCACATAGGGGGCGCCGGTGTGCGGATCGGTCTGGGCCGCGTTATCGCCCAGCGCGTAGACGTCGCGGGCCCCCTTGACCTCGAAGAATTCGTTGACCAAGAGGCGCCCGTCCCGCGCCTTGGCCAGGGGCAGGTCGGCGATCACCGGGCTCACCCGGTTCCCGGCCGTCCAGATGACGCAATTGCTCGGGATGACCCGCCCGTCCTGGAGCGCCAGTCCCTCGGCCGAGACCCCGGCGGCCCGGGCCGTCTCCAGCTCGATCCCGCGTTCCAGGAGTTGCTCCCGGGCGTAGGCGGCGAGGTTCGTGGCAGTCTGGGGGAGGACGGCGCTGCCGACGAGGACGAGGCGGACCGCATTCCGGGGGATGGACGGATAGTGGCGCAGGAGGATCCCCCGCGCCAGCTCCTCCAGCGCGCCCATCAGCTCTGTCCCGGCGTGGCCCGCCCCCACGACGACGAAGGTGAGGAGGCGCTTCCGGACCCACGGGTCATCGGTCAGGGCGGCCGCCTCGAACAGGTCAATCACCCGGTTGCGAATCCGCACGGCGTCGCCCACGCCCTTGAAGGTCAGGGCGTGCTCGGTTGCGCCGGGCGCCATGGCCACGTTGGGGGTCGCCCCCAGGGCCAGCACCAGCTTGTCGTAGTGCACGTGCTGGCGGATGTCGGACCGGCGATGGCGCGCGACCACCCGCCGCCGGTCAAGGTCAATGGCCTCCACGACCATCTCGCCGAACTCGACGCCCCGGTCGCCGCACAGGGGCCGGATCGGATAGAGGACGTGCCGGGTCTCGACGGCGCCCGTGGCGGCCTCGGCCAGCATCGGGGTGAACAGGAAGAAGTTCTGCGCGCTCACCAGGGTGATGTGGACCGGCAGGACCCCGGCGCACCGCTTGGCCAGCGTGAGCGCGGTGGTGACCCCGGCGAACCCGCCCCCCAGGATCAGGATGCGGGGCGCCAGCGAGGTGGACGGTCGGGCCAGCACCCGGCCGGTGACCGGACCGGGGTTTTTCTGGGGATGCGGCATTCTCGCGGCTCTCGGTGGTATGTTAGCCCGGATTATTCGCGAACATGTTCGCGAATAATCGCGGGGAATGACCAAATCCCAATGACCAATGACCAATTGCGGATGGTAGTTCCGTGAAGCCCCTTGACGGCGCGCTGTGCGCGCCCACCATCATTGGTCATTGAAAATTGGTCATTGGTCATTTGATCCGGAGAATTCACGGGTCCATTCGTGAATAATGCGGGTTAGGACTCGTGTGCTTCAGCCCGATCTCGATCGAGGGGCTCCACGGGGAAGCTCCGCTCCCGCCAGGCCTCGATGCCACCGACGAGGGGCCGGACCTTCTGGATACCGTTCTTTCGCAGAAGGAGCGCCACCCGGGCGCTGGTGGCCTCGTTGGGTCAGGAGCAGTACAGGACGATCTCCCGGTCGCGGGGGATTTCCTGGTGCCGATGGGCCAGCTCCTCCGGGGACAGGCGCAGGGCGCCCGGGATCACGTAGGGGGCGGCATCCACGTCCAGCGAGTGACGCAGATCCACGATGGACACCGGATCGCCGGCGTCCAGCATCTGTCGAAGTTCCTCCGGGCTGATGCGGGCGACGCGCAGGCGCCGCAGCAGGCGGTGCCGCTGGATGGACTTGGATGCGACGTAGATCACCGCGCCGCCGGCCAGGCTGATCAGGAGCACGGTCCCCAGTCGAAGCGCGGTTGTCGCCATCCCTTCGAGCTGGGAGCTGAACAGATACCCGAGTGCCACGAAGGAACCCGCCCAGAGGAGCGCTCCCACCCCGTCGTAGAGCAGAAACCGCAGCGTCCGGACGCCGAAGATCCCCGCCAGGGGAGGCGACACCGTGCTCAGGCCGGGGATGAACTTGGCGATCACCAGGGACCGCACGCCGTGCCGGAGGAAGGCATTCTCGGTCCGGCGAACGCAGGAGTCGGGCTCGAGGGAGATCCGGCACAGCCAGTTCAACACCTTCATCCCCCGGCGGCGACCGAGGGAGTACCAGAGAAAATCCCCGAGGAGCGACGCCAGCACCGGCAACCCAACGGCGGCGGCCAGGGTCATCCGTCCGATGCCGGCCAGGGCACCGGCCGCGAGGAGGAAGGGGATGGCGGGCAGGGGCGCCCCGATCTGCTCCACGAAGACGACGCCGAAGAGGACCAGGTCGCCATGCCGCAGCAGGAATTGAACTGTCTCGGACATCATGCGTTCCCGGATTCGCCAAGATTCGTAGAAAGCAAACCTGAACCCACCACCAGGCCGCTCAAGCGCGCGCTTTGCGCCGCCCTCGGGCCGGGGCTCTGCGCGGGGCCCGGGGAGAGGTCTTGCGATCCGAGGAAGCGGTCGGGCCGTCACCGCCGGCGATCTCCATCCAGGCGCGCAGGATCTCGGCGACGCTCCAGGCCTGGGCGATGCAGCCGCGCGGCGTGAAGGGTGATTCCCCGTCGAAGATCTCGGCGATGCTTCCCACCCCGTAGTCGGCCAGCCAGGGCCGCAGCAGGATCTCCCTGGACGCGGAAGTGCGCCAGGACGAAGGGCCCCAGGAGCCATGCCCACGCGGGCCCCTGATGGTAGACCGCATCGCGCTCGCGGGGGCCGCCGATGTAGCGGCCCTGGTAGCGGAGATAGCCGGGCGCCAGGCTCCGCAGGCCGAAGGAGGTCAGCAGGTGCCGGGCGCAGGCCTCCACCACCTTCTGCCGCTGTCTCGGGGTCAGGGGGCTGTCCGGGAGCGACACGGCGAAAATCTGATTCGGGCGGAGCGCATCGTCGTCTCCGTCGGGACCATACAGGACGTCGGAGCAGTACCCTGTGCGCTCGTTCCAGAAGCGCGCGAACCCGGTGTGGGCCTGGGCTGCCATGCCCTCCCACTCGCCGGCCGGGCGATGCAGGCGTCGGGCAAAGGACCCCATGGCGCAGAGGGCGTTGTACCAGAGGGCGTTGATCTCCACCGCCTTCCCCGTGCGGGGAGTGACCACCCAATCGCCGATCTTGGCGTCCATCCAGGTGAGCTGCACGCCCGGCTCGCCCGAACGAAGCAGGCCGTCGGCCGGATCCACCGCGATGCCGTAGCGGGTGCCCGTGCGATGCCAGCGCATGATCTCCTCCAGCACCGGGAAGAGCTGCGTGAGGAGCGCATCGTCGCCCGTGGCCTGGTGGGAGGCCCGGATCGCCTCGACGTACCAGAGGGCCGCGTCCACGCTATTGTACTCCGGCACCTCGCCCGCGTCGGACAACCGGTTGGGGAGCATCCCGCGATCCACGAAGCGCGCGAAGGTCGTGAGAATTCGCCTGGCCACCTCGGGCCGCCCGGTGGCGAGGAGGAGGCCGGGCAGGCTGATCATCGTGTCGCGTCCCCAGTCCCCGAACCAGGGGTATCCCGCGATCACCGATATGCCGTCCGGGTCATCCAGGAGCGGGCGCCGCACCACGAACTGATCCGCGGCCAGCACGAGCTGTTCGATCCAATCCGGCGCCTGCTTGGCGACCGTGTGCGCCTTTCGCCACCGGGCCAGCAAGTCGTCCTCGTAGCGTCGCCGCCGATCCCACGCGGCATCCCCGTCCAGGGATGGCGCGGTCTCAGCGGAGACGACGATCGTCAGCGCCGCCCCAGGTGAGAGGGTCGCCCGGAATGTCCCCGCGTGCAGGTGATCCTCGCGAAAGTCGAGCCCGCGGTCCCGCTCGGCCGCCAGGTCGAAACCGTAGTACCAGTCATGCGCCGGCGCAACCTCGGCGCCCTCCGCCAGCAGGAGGAATGGCCTAGCCCCCTCGTAGGCCACCACGCGGAGCCCCTGCGGAACCGGCTCTCCCCGCATCTGCCAGCCATCGCCCCGGGTGGTCGCGTGATAATCGCGGTAGTTGACCAGCGCCTTCAGCTCCAACGTCACCGGTCCCCCGGCCCGGAGGAGCCGGTACTGGACGTAGGTGGTGTTCGCCCCCGGCTCCATCCAGACGCGCTTCTCCAGGAGCAGGTCCGCGCAGGCGAGCGTCCACACGGGGGTCGTCCCTTCCAGCCGGAACCGCTCGATCTCGCGGAAGCCGTGGGGATCGACCGTGCCGTCCGCCCACCGATTGGTGCAGAGGGGACGCCGGAGACCGTCGTACTCAACGGTGTCGTCCAGCTTGGCCACGAGGAAGGTGCGGCCCAGCGGCGGCTGGAGGGCCGCCACCAGCAGGCCGTGGTAGCGCCGGGTGAGGAGGCCCGCCACCGTCCCCGAGGCGAAGCCGCCGATGCCGTTGGTGCAGAGCCACTCCCGGGACTCCGCTGGTCCCAGGTTTCCGCACACATCACGTCCCCAATCCAAGCCCGCCGTAGTCATGGCCCGAGTCTCCCTCTTGCGCCTTTGCCAGGTAATCCATTGCCAGCTCGCAGGCCGTGCGAACAGCCTCTGCGGGCTCGGATGCGCCGATAATCTTGGCCTGTTCCCGCGCCCCCTCACTTCGATTTCCTGGTGACCAGGTCGACTTTCTCGCGGAAATATTCCCGCCAGCTCTCGGGAAGCGCCTTGAGCTGGGTGGCGCGCCGCAATAGCTCCAGGTCGGCGTGGCTGTAGTTCCTGGTGACGTACAGGCGCGTGATGTCGGGGACCGTGATGTTGTTCCCGTCACGGCCGGTGGGCTCGATTCCGTCCCCGGCGCCGACCTCGCCCTCTTGCAAGACAGCCACGTAGAATCCGGTCCGGCCACTCTGGAGGAAGCGCTTGACGATGTCCTCCC
>JACPAT010000313.1 GCA_016180655.1 Candidatus Methylomirabilota bacterium
ATCAGCTCTCCTGGCCGCTGGCAGATGAGCCTGAGGAGCGTGATCAGGTCCAGCTCCCGGGTGATCTCGGCGGTGACGGCTCGCACGGTCTCGAGTTGGCGCGTGTGGTCGACCAACGTCTCCTCGGTTCGTTTCCGCTCGGCGAGCTCGTGCTGGGTCGCCGCGTACAGCCGGGCGTTCTGGATGGCGATGGCCGCGTGGGCGGCGAAGAGGGCCAGGGTTTCGCGATCCTGGGGGGTGAACGGCCGGCCGGTCGCCTCGTTGCTCAACGTGATCACGCCGAGGAGTCGATCGCGATACAGCAGCGGCTCGGCAATGACTGCCGTGACCCTGGTCAGTTCGAGGAACGAGGGATGCACGTAGGAGGAGGTCCGGTAGTCGTTGACGATCATGCCCTCCCGCCGTCGCGCGACGGTCCCCGCGACCCCCTCGCCGAGGCGGAGGCGCACCTCCTTCACCCATTCCCCGCGACCCTGCCAGGTCTGCGGAACGAGGAGCTGGGCCTCCTCGTCCCACAGCAGGACGGTGCCGGAACTCACCCCGAGGAGACCCGCCGCCCGCCGGGTGATGAGTGCCAGGAGAGATGTGAGATCCAGCTCCCGGGTGATCTCCCCACTCAGCGTCCGCACCACCTCCAGCTGTTTCCGCCGGACTTGCTCCTGGTCAAACAGCCGCGCGTTGTCCAGCGCCAGGGCGGCCTGCTGGGCGAAGGCGGCGAGGAAGGCGACCTCGTCTCCCGCGTAGGTCCGCGGCGCGGGACTGCTGAAGACGAGGACCCCGATGAGGCGATCTGCCAGCTTCAGCGGGAGTCCAAGGTAGGAGATGTGGCTAACCGGTCTGGCGAATTCAGGGGTCCGGAAGCGGGGGTCATCGCGGATGTCGGCCACGGCGAGCGGTTCGCCGGTGGCGGCGACCTCCCTGGCGAATTGCTCCGCCAGCGAGATGCCAGTGATCGCTTGTTCTTCCGCTGGCAGCCCCACGCCCATCCGGCAGCGGAGCACCGGCGGGTCTTCTTCCAGGAGAAACAGCCTGGCCGCGGCGCTGCCGGCGATGGGGGCCGCCTGGTGGACGATCGCTTCAAGAATGTGCCCGAGATCGAGGGAAGCGGTGACAGCCTGGTGGGCCCGCAGGAGGGCGGCGAGTTCCCGTTCGCGACGCGAGGAGGCGGCCAACTCCTGCCGAGAGGCGCTCCCCTGGGCCTCGAGCCTGAGGACTTGCTTCCGCAAGGCCGCCAGCTCTGCCAGGAGTTCGGCTTCGGTGGGCCTATCCATTCCCTGGTCCTGTTCCCACAGCAGAGAATTATCCGCGCTCAACGATAGCCGAGGGCGCGCCACAATGAACAATCAGCACGGCACGGGATGCTGATTGCGGACTGCCATGGGGTTGGCGTGCGCTGCCGGCCTTCCTGGCCAACGGCGCGCAGTGTACTCGCGGGAGGTGAAGTGTCGTGCTGGGATGGAATCGGAGTCTATAGAGCATTCCAGAGGTAATGGGACAAAGCCAATCCGCCTGTCCCCCTCTCCTTACTCCTCTCCCCCGTTGCGGGGAGAGGAAGGGTGAGGGGGGCAATTCGGCTGAGTTCGGCTGAGTCTCGTTCCATTGGCTTCGCAAGAGTCAATAAGTGGGTCCCGCGGGACTGTCAAGCGATGCCTGCACGCGGACGACCGACCGGATCCAGATACTGCTGCGACCGGAGATGGGCGAAAGGACCCGAATGTAACCCTCGCTCGGGCAGCGGGAGCGACCCTTGGCGCTGGTGGCGCCTTGGCGGTTCCACTTCGCCGCCCGGGCTCAGTGGATGGCGAAGGCCACGCCCAGTCCGTAGGTGATGCCGCCGGCGATCACGGCGACCATGGTCATCTCCAGCCCGCTGATCCACCAGGGACGCGTGGTCACCAGGCTCTTGGCCAGGCCCACGCCGAAATGGGCCAGGATGCTCAGGGCCGCGGCCCAGATGACCGCGGGGGTCCCACGGCTGAAGAAGAACGGGATCACAGGGATGATGCCGCCGACCGCCGTGGACGTGGTCGCCGACAGACAGGCCTTCCACTGGTTGGGGAAGGTCGTCTCGGAGAGCCCCAGTTCCTCCTGGACGAGTGTCTTCAAAAAGTGGTCCGGTTTTTCCTGGATGCGGGCGACCAGGGTCCGCGCCTCTTCCTCCGTGAAGCCCTTGAGCTGGTAGAACAGTTCCAGCTCCTGCCGCTCCTCCTCCGGGTTCTCCTCGATCTCGGCCTTTTCCCGGGCGATCTCCCCCTGGTACACCTCGCGCTGGGACTTGGCCGCCAGGTAGGCGCTGGAGCCCATGGACAGGGCGCTGGCCAGCATGCCGGCCAGGCCGGTGATGAGGACGATCTCGCTCCCTCCCGTGTACCCCGCCATCCCCGAGACGATGCCGAAGACGGCGCCCAGCCCGTCGTTGATCCCGTAGATGGCGTCGCTCACCCAACCGGCCCCGGTGACGTGCCGTTCCTTCTTCAGGATGAGGTCCAGGGCGCTGCGGGGGCTCTGGGGGCCGGCCAGGACGTGGAGGATCCTGGCGTGATCCTGCTCGTCGGCCGCGGTCTGGCGGAGGATTTCCCGGCTCTTCTCGTCCATGACCGATTCCAGGGCCTGGTAGGCGGCGATGTCCCGCTCTTCGTTCGCCTCCAGCTTCTTGAAGATCACCTCCGGGCTGGCCGCGTGCAGGGTCAGGCCCAGGGTGGGCTTCACCGTGGACGCATCCGGGATCGTCCCGCCCAGCTCGCGGATCCGCGCCGCCCACTTCTCGGCGTGTCCCATCTCGGCCGCGGCGAGCTTCTGCAGGATGTCGCGCCGCCGGGTGTCCTTCTCCCGTTCGGCCAGGAGGCGGTAGGTCACCGCCCCCTCCATCTCGCGGTACCAGCTCTTCTCCAGGGCGCGCAGGAGTTCCCGCGTGTCAGCCATGATGCTCCCCGTCCCCTCCCGGTGTCGGTGTGCCTCGAGCATGAACCGGGGCAGTATAGCCTCTCAGCGGCCATCTGCACACCGCAAACATGCTCGGAAGGGAGCGCCGTGCCGGCGGCGGGTCATCGTGGCGTCTCTGGTGAACCCCGGGGCGGAATCTTACAAATCGCGGGGGAGTATGATAGAGTAAATTCATGGAGAGTCGTCCCCGGCCGCCCTCCGGGGGTGGCGAGGCGCCGCGCTTCCTGGCGGATGCGATGCTCGGCCGGCTGGCCAGGTGGCTCCGCATCCTGGGATACGACGCGGTGTATTTTCCCGGCGAGGATGACGACCTCCTCCGCCAGGCCCGGCGCGAGGGCCGCATCCTCCTCACGCGGGACACGCATCTTCTCCGGCGCCGTGGGCTGCCGCCGCATGTATTCATTGAAAGCGACCACGTGATGGAGCAGCTCCGCCAGGTGGTGGTGAGCCTGCGCCTGGATCCCACGGCCCCGCCGGCCCGCCGCTGCGTGAGGTGCAACCAAGTCCTGGAGCCGCGCCACAAGGCCGAAGTCCTCGGCCTGGTCCCGGAGTTCGTCTGGAGCCAGCACCAGGCGTTCTGGGCCTGCCCGGCGTGCCGGCGGATCTACTGGGCCGGCACCCATCGCCAGCGGATGGAGGAGGCGATCAAGGCCCTCTGCCGCTGAAAGCTGTTCGGTGGTTTCCGCCTATGGCGGATTCGGCAGTTCGGTGGATCGTGGTCCATCGAACCACCGAACGCTTTTGGGTTGTTAGAGAGATATGTCCAAGCCGTTGCGCGTCATCTTCATGGGCAGCCCCGCCTTCGCCGTGCCGTCGCTCACGCGGCTGCTGGCCGACGGGCACACGCTCGCCCTGGTGGTGACGCAACCGGACCGCCCGGCCGGGCGGGGGCAGGACCTCCGGCCGCCGCCGGTGAAGCGGGCGGCCGAGCGGCATGGCCTTCGGATCCTCCAGCCGGAAAAGCTGAACGATCCTGATGTACAGGCGACGCTCGCCGCGGCACAGCCGGACGTGATCGCGGTGGCCGCCTTCGGCCAGTTCCTGCCGCGGGCGGTGCGGGAGCTGCCGCCCCTCGGCTGCGTGAACGTGCACGCGTCGCTGCTCCCCAAATATCGGGGCGCGGCCCCCATCAACTGGGCGCTGATCGCGGGGGAAACGGAGACGGGTATCACCATCATGCGGATCGAGGAAGGGATGGACGCCGGCCCCACGCTGCTCCAGCGGGCGATCCCGATCGCCCCCGAGGATGACGCGGGGACGCTCCACGATCGCCTGGCCGATCTCGGCGCCGCGGCCCTGGCCGACGCCCTTGCCCTGGTGGCGCGCGGCGAGGCGGTCTGGACCTCCCAGGACGATGCGCGGGCGACCAAGGCCCCCAAGATCCGCGACGAGGACTGCCGGCTGGAGCTGGCCGGGGACCCCGGCCCCCTGGTGAACCGGATCCGCGGGTTGTCGCCGGCCCCGGGCGCGTACCTCACCTGGCGCGGCCAGCGA
>JACPAT010000314.1 GCA_016180655.1 Candidatus Methylomirabilota bacterium
GTCACGTAGATCCGGCGATTGTTGCTCCGGGGGTCCATCGGAACAAGGAAGAAGCCCGCCCCGCCGGGATCACGGCTGGGCGATGTCCCGCGCAACACCTCGCCGTCGCGGAACCGCACCCTCACCGGGCGCCCCAGTAAAGAGGACCGGGCGGCATCCGAGAGCTCTCGATAGGTCGGGTCCCCCTCGAAGTCCTTGACGAAGAAGAGGGCCTTCAAGGCAGCCAGGCGGATGCGGATCGCCGCCTCGACATCAACCGCGTCTCTCCGTCTCAGAAGGAAGGCCCCGCGAGATGGCCGGAAATCCAGCGCGAATCCTTTCAGGAGACGGCCGTCGAGGAAGTGGGCCACGACCTTGGGATGGCCCCAAGCCTCTCGCCGGACGTCGTCCGAACCCCCGCCGGGATCGGGCATCCGCCCGGTCGGGGCATCCGGCGAGGCGCACCAAACAGAGCCAATGGTCATGAGGAATTCCTCAGGCGCGCGTCCGCGCCACCGGGATTGCGGCCGGGAGGGCCTGTCGCGCCGTGATGCGGAGCACGTCATCGATCTCACGAGCGCCGAACGGCTTGCGCATCAGCATGACGGGCCCGAGTGACAGCGCCTCGGCCACCGCCGGGTGGTCCGGGAAGCCGGTCATCAACACCACCAGCGCATTGGAATCGGTCGCCCGGATGGCGCGGAACACGTCCGCGCCCGAGCCGTCCGGAAGGATGACATCCAGGAAGACGAGGTCGAAGGTAGCCTCGCGGAGGAGCACCTGCGCCTCGCGAGTGCTGCCGGCCAGCATCGGCGGCTGGCCGCGGAGGGTCAGAACGTGCTGCAGCATCCGCCGGAGGTCCGGGTCGTCATCCACGACCAGGATGCGTCTTGCCGAACCCGAGCCGCCCCCCATCAACCATTCCTCGAGCATGCCGCGGTTTTACCGCCAGCTCCCGCCGTCTTTCACAGCCGGGATCTTGCGACGTTGAGCCAGGCGATACACGGTCACCTGTCCAAGGCGAAGCAACTGGGCCGCCTCCCGAACGGTTAGCAGCTTCTCTGAAGCGTTCGATTCCTGAGCCATATATCTCCAATCATTTATATTATATTTTAGTCTATTTTATACTTCTGTAATCTATTTCTAATAACATGTCAAGGCCAAAACATTCCAAAGCTTGAAAGGTCGAGTCTATGAGGGGTTGGGTGTGGGCGCGAATCTATGTTAATTGGTTACGGAAAGGGTAGACATGCGAATGGCGGGGAGATCCGGAGAAGAGGGCTGGATAGACGGTGGACCGGAGGAGGGTGGCGCCGATCACATGTACGTGCGGGTCGCGGCCAGACTGATCGAGCGGAGCAGATCGGACAGCCCTGGCGAGGTGGGATCGGCCAGCGTCATGTACTGTCCGGACGGCTTTCCCCGTTCGGCGAATCCCGCATCCACATGTGCCCCCAGGATCGTTTCGGGATCGGCAAAGAGGACGATCAGGATGATCGGGTCGGATGCCAGGGACCAGTTATCCTTCCCGTTGCGGGCATCCAAACCTAGGAGGATGACCTGCGGCTGTCCCCCAACCGTGTTCTGGAGGATCAACACCGGGAAATCGGGGTTGCCCCGGAGGTTGGCCACGCCCACGGGTTGAAACCGGGCGCGCACTTCCGGATCGAAGACATTCGGCACGCCGGAGGGGAGGAGCGGCTGGCCTGCCCACGCCGGAATGGAAGCCAGGATCAGCAGGAAGAGCGTCAGGGCGGCCCTGCCACTCCACCGTCGCGATGGGGCCTGCAGCCGTACGGACCGGCGCGGCGCGGCCACGGGGACCGGAACGGGCCATGGTGGGAAGAATGCCGCCACCACGAGGCGAATCACAGCCTGGAAGAGATCGGCCCCGGCGGGGCGCCTGCGTGACTCGTTTCTCGTTTTCATGACCCTTGCTCCTTCCCGCCAGATTTCCGTATGCAGTTATAAGGAAATGCATCACCCGTGCCATGATCACTTCTTTGATCGCGATTGAGTCGAGCCAAGCAAAATCAGGAGGTTGAGCGGGCCGGTGCGCCCCGCCGTGTTTTGCCTCGTGCCTACCCTGTGCACATTTTGGAAAGGCAGGAAGGCACCTGGCCTGCCCGCGAGAGGCGGGTGGGGTGACAGGTGGTTGCCTCCCCATGGAGGGCGAATGGGAGATGGAGGCGTTGCCTGTCCGCGGTGTACTCGGTTAGATGAGGGCAGATTCCAGGACGATGCCACGATCCAGCATGCGCACCGCCTGGTGGAGGGAGGACCGGAGGGCGGCGGGAAGCTCCGGGCTGTCGATCAACTGCCGGCAGAGGTCAATCAGGCGGCGGAACGCACGGATGAGGTCCCCCTCGTGCCCCCCGAAGAAGTTGCGGATGAGCCGGATCCAGTCCTCCTCGCCCGCCGTCCATTCGTAGGTGACCGCCAGGTAGGTCGTGTGCATCGAAATCGGAAGATTCACCCGCCGGTTTTGCTGCACCCGCTCCACCTCTTCGGCCAAAGACTCCAGGGCCTGCACCCGCCGGCGCAGGTGCGGAAGGCGCCTCAGGAGTTCCCGGGCAAAGAGCGTCTCAGTCTCCCGGGGCTCCTCCACCAGGCAGGAGAGGACCGCTGCCGCCTCGGCCGGCGGCAGCCCCTCCAGCAGCCCCGAGAAGGCCACGCGGGCCACGGTGAGTTCGTTGTCATGGCGGAGAGAGGCGATCAGGCGGCCCTCTGGGGAGAGCGTCGAATCCGCGAGGTAGCCGAAGTGCCGCAGCACCTCGACCACCCGCAGGAACTGCTCCCAGTAGGACTGCTCCAGGTCCCTGAGGCTCTGTCCCCGTCCCTCCAGGGTCTGCCGAATCCGGTCGGATCGCTTGAGCAGCCGTTCCTGGTTTCTGCGGTGGGAACAACGGTGGCAGGGCAGGTGTGAGAGGTCCAG
>JACPAT010000315.1 GCA_016180655.1 Candidatus Methylomirabilota bacterium
CCTGCCGGTCGCCGAGGCCGGCGTGATCAAGAACCGGGAGGGACGGCAGCAGAAGCGGGATCAGGATTCGGGCCGTGCGGAAGGCCAGGGCCAGGGCCACGCCGGCCGCGGGGTTGGCAACGCGGTTTCCGAAGCCGCCACCTCGACCGCCCACGCTGGCAAGGGCGCGGAGCAGGAGGCCGGGTTCAGTAACCTCGGCCAGGGCGTGAGCTCGGCCGTCCACGACGCCCAAGGGAAGCGGATCACCCAGGGCGTGGAGAGCGGCCAGCTCACGGCCAAGGAGACCGCCAAGCTCGAGCGGCAACAGGGGAAGATCGAGGCCGATCGCGAGAAGGCCCTGGCCGACGGCAAGATGACCCGGAAGGAGAAGGCCAAGCTGACGCGCGAGCAGAATCGCGCCTCCCGCCGCATCTACAAGGAAAAACACGACGCCCAGAAGCAGCCCGGCGCGAAGTAGTCCCCCGCCGCCTCCAGCACCCCCCTCACCTTCACCTCTCCCCTATGGGGAGAGGAAGGGTGAGGGGAGAGCGGCCGGAACGGGCCCGGAACCGCAGCATCTTCCGGGCCCGTTCTGTTTTTAAACCACAGATTACGCAGATTTCGCAGATTTCACGGCAGAACCCCTTCCGGAATAATCTGCGTAATCTGCGTAATCTGCGGTTAAATTCTGGAGGGCAGGAGGACGGCCGGCAGCGCGTGCAGGTGCGGGATCGCCTCGGTGCCGTCCAAGGCCTGGCTGGCGCCCGTCGGATGGCACAGGTGGATGGCCCGCATCCCGACGCCCTGCGCCCCTGCCACGTCCGTTGTCACGTCGTCCCCGACGTGCGCGGCCTCGGCCGGCGCGACGCCCAGCGCGGAGACGGTCCGGTGGAAGATCTCGGGATGGGGTTTCCGCAGTCCGACTTCGTCGGAGAAGGTGAGGACGCTGAGATAGGGCGCCAGCGCCAGGCGCTCCAGGATCAGGCGCAGCATCTTCCCGGGCGTTCGCCCGGTGTTGCAGATCAGACCGAGGACGAGGCCACGAGAAGAAAGGGTGCGAAGCACCTCCAGCGCCCCGGCGTTCGGAATGGGCAGCGCCGACAGGATGGGCAGGCAGTAGGCCTGATCCAGCTCATCCATCAGGCCGCCTTCGGCGGGCACGGCGCCGTCCAGGCCCAGGCTCTCCAGCATGAACCGGACTTGCCCGCGCGACCCCACATCCCGCCGGCGTGACCAGAAGACCTCTTCCAGCCTGGCCCCCGCCGCATCGTAGGCCCGGTCCACCACCGCGACGTCAACGGCGACTCCCTGGCGGTCGAGAACTTGCTGGATGCCGCGGACGCGGGCCGCCCGCGCCTGGCGCAACCCCGCCGGCGTGTCCAGGATCAATGTCTGCCACAGATCGAACGTTACCGCTTTCAGCACGTGCAGCTCCCGAGTGTTTGCGTTCTCCAGCCTCCCGTTCGGATCGGACCCGCGCCGTTCGCTGGTCGTGTTACGGCAGCATGGGGGCCAGGTGCTGGCAACCACGCTGGCATGAAGGTCAAGAGCGGCACTTCCGACATGAACGTGGTCGGGCCCGCCTGGAACTGGCCCATCGTCGCCTCCGGCCCCGGCGACTCCAGCCTGGACCACACCCCCAACGAACACCTCGATCTCGCCGAGTACCACCAGGCGATCGCCATCCTGTCCCGCGTCCTCGCGCTGCTATGAGCCACGCATTTCCCGCACCCGCATCCTTCACGCCTTCCTCTTTCGATATTGCACGTCCGGCAGACCCTTGAAGTCGGCGTCTTGCGTCCACACCATGGCCCCATACGCGCGGGCAGTGGCCAGGATGACGCTATCCGCCATTGGCAGTTTGTTCTCGTAGCTAATCCGGGCAGCGCTCAAGGCAATGCGGGCATCGAGGTCAACAACCGTGCCTTGTTGCATTGCAGCCACAACTTGCAAGGCGTGGCCTTCATCACGCTGCTGCAGGACCCGTTTGAAGACCTCGTAGAGCGTAAGCGACGGAACGAGAAGCTCATCGATTCGCTCGATCGGAGGGGAGAAAACAGACGCGTTTGGGCCGTTCGCGAAGTATTCAAGCCAGGCGCTCGAGTCGACGAGGTTCATGGCCGATCGGCCTCTCGTTTGACAGTGGTGTCAATGCCTTTCAAGAAGCCGCGCATCTCCTTAATGGGGCGAAGGGGAATGAGCTCGATCCGATCCTCATACACGATCGCGTAGATCTTTTGCCCTGGAGACAGGCCGAGCTTCTCTCGGATCGGCTTTGGAATGACAACTTGGAACTTCGGCGAGATCGTGAGTGTTCCCATAGGGCCTCCATCGAAACCGAACTCGTATTACAGATATTTTATCGATTCTGGATTCAGGTGTCAACATCCATCGATGCTCGGAGAGTGGTAACAAGACCAGGATGTGTCGGCCGGCTCCTCCGTGCGTACCGTGTCAGGGTCGGTGAGACTCGCCCTGCCTGGCCTGACGCTCTCTCCACGCTTTCTTGGCGGCCTCGACTTCCGGTGACGCGAGGCAGTCCGCCAACAGCCGCTCGGACGCCTGGTAGACTCTTTCAAACGGAACATGGAAGGCCTGCCGCATCAATTGTTTCGAGGCGACGGCCGCGGTCGCTGGTGCCGCAAGATACCGCTCGAGTATCTCGGTGACATCCACCTCGAAGGTATTTGCCGGTACGAGATGATCGATCAACCCCAGGCGCAGTGCGTCCCCCGGTCCGACCACCTCGCCGGAGAGGATCAAGCGGCGGGCCGGCCCAAGCCCGATCAACCGCGGTAGGCGGAAGGGAGCCATTCCGGGGACCAGGCCCTCGTGGATGGCCGGCAGGCCGATGCGGCACTCCGTGCTGCAAATACGGATGTCGCAAGCGATGGCAAG
>JACPAT010000075.1 GCA_016180655.1 Candidatus Methylomirabilota bacterium
TAGTCCCGGGCCCAGATGACGCCCACCTCCCCGAGACCCTTCTGCTGGGCCGCCCAGAGGCCGGTATCGGTGGCGGCCGTGGCGTCCACCCTGCCCTCCATGAGCGGCCCGAAGTTCAGGACCCCCGTGGCCACCACCTCCACGTCCGACTCCCGCAACCCCACCGAGTGCAGGATGACGAGCAGGTTGTGCCGCGTCCCGCTGGCCATGCTGTAGACGCCGATGCGCTTCCCCTTCAGGTCCTGCGGCCTGGTGATGTTCCTGGATTTCAGGGACACCACGTTGAAGACATTCTTGGGATAGATGTTGTAGACGACCTGGACCTGGGCCCCCTGCTCCACGCCGAACAGGATCGGCTCCACGTTGGTGAAGGCGAACTCGGCATTCCCGGCCAGCACGTGCTTGAGGGCCTCGCCGCCGCCCGCACCCGGCACGAACTCGAAATCGAGGCCCTGCTCTCTGAACCACCCGAACTCCTGAGCCGCATAGACATTCGCCTGCTCCGAGATGGGCTGGCTCCAGCAGGCCATCCGGACCTTCTCCGGCGCCGCCACCCCCGGCCGGGGCCACTCCATCGCCGCCGCCCCGGCAAACGCCACGGTTGCTTTCAGGACCTGCCTTCGAGTCACGCTGCCACCTGCCATGTTGATCACCCTCCTTGAACGCTCACAAATGCGGAATGCGGAATCCTCAGGTCCGAACACCATTCCGCATTCGCCATTCCGAATTCCGCATTCCCTCCGCCCCCCGGCTCTCCTGCCCTCGGCTCTCGGCTCTCGCCTCTCCGCTCTGTCCCCTCGGCGCTCGGCGCTCCGCAATCGACTCTCAGCTCTCCGCCTACCCTCGATATCTCCGCGCCAGGCAGGCGCGCTCCAGAAGGACGACCGCCTGGTAGAGCACCACGCCCAGCAGCACGAGGACCACGAAGACCGCGAACATGAGTGGCGTGTCCATGATGCCCTGGGAGCTGATGATGAGCGCACCCAGGCCGCGATTCGCCCCCACGTACTCCGCCACCACCGCGCCGACGATGCTCAACACCATGGCCACCTTCAGGCCGGCAACGACGAAGGGCACCGCGTTGGGCAGCCGCAGCCAGCGGAGCGTCTGCCACGGGGTCGCCCGGAGCGCGCGGAACAGCTCCAGCGTGTCCGCCTCCACCTCGTTGAGGCCCGTCACCGTGTTCTCGAACAGCGGGAAGAAGGCGATCAGCGCCGTGATGAGGACCTTGGGCAGGATGCCGAATCCGAACCACATGACGAAGATGGGGGCGAGCGCCAGCTTCGGCATGGCCTGCGAAGCGATCAGGTACGGCTGGAGGATCCCCCGCAGGAGCGGCGAGAGGGCCACGCCGACCCCCAGCCCGATGCCGAGGAGACTGCCGGCGAGAAATCCAAGCAGGATCTCCGACAGCGTCACCCCGAGGTGGAGGATCAGGAACCCGCTGCGGGTGTGGCTGACCAGGCTCGCCCACACCACCGTGGGGGCGGGCACGATCAGGGGAGGGATCCCTCGGGTCCGGACGATGAGTTCCCAGGCCGCCAGGAGAACCAGGAGCAGGAGGCACGCGAGCACGATCTCCTTCCCTGGCCGGGGGATCCGCTGCGGCGGGGACTCAGCCGACCCTGGCCCGCAGGGCCGTCGGCCGGGTGCCTCGGCCGGCCGGGGGACGGCGAGCGGGCCCACCACGTCCTGGGCCTGTCTCGTCTTCATCGCCCGTTCCCCCCGTTCCCCTTCATGGCGTATTTCACCGCGCGGCAAGCGGCGGCAAACTCGTTGCTGAAGCGATGATCGGGGAGCCTGGGCCGGGGCAGGGAAATGTGGAAGACCTGCTGCACCGTCCCCGGACGCGGGCTCAACAGCAGGACCCGGTCCGCCAGGAAGACCGCCTCGGCAATGTCGTGAGTGACGAACAGGAGGGTGGGCTGGCGGGCGCTCCAGATATTCAGGAGGTCCAGGTGCATCTGCTCGCGGGTGATGGCGTCCAACGCCCCGAAGGGCTCGTCCATGAGCAGGATGCTGGGCTGGAGGAGCAGCGCCCGGGCAATGGCCACCCGTTGCTGCATGCCCCCCGACAGATGCCGCGGGAACCGGTCCAGGAACTCGCCGAGCCCCATGGACTCCAGTAGGCCGCGGGCATTCGCCGCGGCTTCGGCCAGGGACAACCGGCGTACCTCTGCGGGGAGCATCACGTTCTCGACGGTGGTCCGCCACGGCAGGAGCACGGGCTGCTGGAACACGACCCCCACGTGCTGGCTCGGGCCGGTCACGCGCTCCCCGTCAATCCACACCTGGCCCTGCGTCGGCGCCACGAGGCCCGCCACGATGCGCAGGAGGGTGGTCTTCCCGCAGCCGCTCTCCCCCACCAGGGCCACGAACTCCCCAAGTTGCGCCGCCAGGTCAACTCCACGCAGGGCTTCCACGGGCCCCGTGGGCGTCTCGAAAGTTTTGAAGATGGTGCCTGCCTCGATCTTTGCGGGCATGGCCAGGACGCCTTCAGCCATCGGCGGCTTCCTCGATGACCGTCCACTTGAGGAGGGGGAGCAGGTTGAAGCCTCCGTCATGATGCCAGTGGAGCGGCGGATGGGGCATCTCCCCGATAGGGCAGACCCGGCAGACGCCGAGCGGTGCCAGCGCATCCTCCAGGCGGCCCCGTCGCTCCCGGCTCAGGGCGACCCCCACCGTCTGCAAGTAGCGGCTGACGGGCCGGAGCAGGTTGGGAAGCTCTCCCAGGTCCAGAAGCGGCTTGACCCGCACCACGCGGTTCAGGCACGAGGGCACGAATGCCGGGTCGTCCTCGTAGATCACGGTCCAGGCCGTCCCTCCGGGACTCGCGAACAGCCGAATCGGCTCTTCCTGAAG
>JACPAT010000076.1 GCA_016180655.1 Candidatus Methylomirabilota bacterium
CCCATCTCCGGCGCACGGGAGCCCTTCGCGCTCCTGGATAACGTGAACCTGCACAAGGATGGCCACCGGGTCACCCTGGAAACCAGCGCCACGCCCATCGTCGACAGCCAGGGGGTGTTTCGAGGGTATCGCGGCATCGATCGCGACATCACGGAGCGCAAGCGGGCCGAGGAGGCGCTGCGCGAAGCCAACGAGACCCTCCAGGCGCTGGTCCGGGCCTCCCCCCTGGCCATCATGGCCGTGGACCCCGCGGGGAATGTCAAGACCTGGAACGCGGCTGCCGAACGGATCTTCGGCTGGAGCGAAGCAGAGGTGCTGGGGCGCCCCCTGCCCACCGTTCCCGAGGAGAAGCAGGAGGAGTTCCTGGCCCTGCGCCAGCGGGTGCTGCAAGGCGAGTCCTTTGCCGGCGTGGAGGTGCGCCGCCAGAAACGGGATGGGTCGCCAATTGATGTGAGCCTCTCCACCGCCCCGGTGCGGGATGCCTCTGGCAACTTCGTCGGGATCATGGGCGTGGTCACCGACATCACCGAGCGCAAGCGGATGGTGGAGGCACTGGTCCGGCGGACGCGCCAGCTCGACGCCCTCCGGGCGGTCAGCGCCGAGATCACCCGGGAGCTGGACCTCCCGACCCTCCTGCGGCTCATCGTCCGGCGGGCAGCGGAGCTGGTGGGCGCCGCCTCGGGCTCGGTCTTCCTGTGGGACGAGCGGGACCAGGTGCTCGTCCCGGAGGCCTGGCACGGCTTCGGCGAGTGGCGGAAGGGGGTGCGGCTGCAGCTCGGGGAGGCGGTGGCGGGCACGGTGGCCCAGTGGCGGCGGGGGATGATCGTGAACGACTACCGGACCTCCCCCTATGCCCACACCCCCACGCTGGAGCGCACGGGGATCACCGCCGTGCTGGCCGAGCCGCTCTTGTATCACGAGCAGCTCGTGGGTGTCCTCGCGATCAACGACGAGGGGACCGGGCGACACTTCACCGAGGAGGACCGGGCCACCCTCGCGCTCTTCGCCACCCAGGCGGCCATCGCCATCGAGAACGCACGCCTGCACGAGACGACGGTCCGGCGCGCCCAGCAGCTCGCGAAGTTGAACGACCTCACCCGGGTGCTGACCACGGTCCTGGATCCCCAGCAGGTGGCCCAGGAGATCCTGGCGGCCGCCCAGGTCCTGATCCCGGGGGCCGCCGGCCGGCTCTGGGAGCAGGTGGACGAGGCCGGCGCGGTCCGCCTGGTGGCGAGCATCGGCTTGCGCGAGCCGCAGGGCGGGATCCGCCGTCGCTTCCTCCTGGGGGAAGGGATGACGGGCATCGCCGCCGCCACGCACGAGCCGGTGATCAGCCCGGACGTGACGACCGATCCCCGGTTCGTCAACCAGGCCTGGGCGCGGGCCGAGGGGTTGGTGGCCTGCATCGTCCTCCCCCTGATCTACGGCGAGGAGGCTCACGGCGCCCTGGTCATCTTCACCCGCGAGCCCCATACCTTCACCGACGAGGAGGTGAGCCTGCTGCGCTCCTTCGCCGCTCAGGCGGCCGTGTCCCTGGAGACGGTCAGCCTCTTCGCCGCCACCGAGCGAGCGGCGCAGGAAGCCCGGAGTCTCTACGAGGTGGCGCACCGGCTGACGACCTCGCTGGACTCAATGGAGGTGCTCCATCTGATCGCGGCGAAGACGACGGAGCTGCTTCGGACCCCCCACGCCCAGGTGGTCCTCTGGGACGAGGAGAGCCAGACCCTCCGGCTCGGGGCGGCCTATGGGACCGAGATGGAACGCGTCAAGACGCAGCAGTTCCGAGTGGGCGAGGGGGTGAACGGCCTCGTGGCGCAGACCCGGAAGCCGCTCATCGTGAACGACTACCAGGCGTTCCCGCAGCGGGTGAACGGGCTGACCCACGTGGGGGCGGTCATCGGCGTCCCGCTCCTGTACCGGGACCGGCTGCTGGGTGTCCTCACGTCCCATGCGACACAATCAGGCTCGGCGTTCACCCCGGACCATCTGGCCCTTCTCACCAACTTCGCCGACCAGGCGGCCGTGGCCATCGAGAATGCCCGACTCTACCAGGAGATCCAGCAGCATGCCGCCGAGCTGGAGGAGCGGGTCCGGCAGCGAACCCGAGAGCTTGATGAGGCCTCGCGCCACAAATCCGAGTTCCTGGCCAACATGTCCCATGAACTTCGGACCCCGCTGAATTCCATCATCGGGTTCGCCGAGTTCCTGCAGGAAGAACGCCTGGGCTCCTTGACCGAGAAACAGACCCGCTTCCTCGGGCACATTCGGGCCAGCGGGAAGCATCTCCTCGAGCTCATCGGCGACATCCTGGATCTGTCCAAGGCGGAGGCGGGCAGGATCGTCCTCCAGCCGGAGGTCCTGTCGCTCCCCACCACCCTGGAGGACATCCTGGTGACCACCCGCGGACTGGCCCACCAGAAGAATCAGACCGTCGAGGCCGAGATCCAACCCGACATGCCCTCGCTCTGGGCCGATCCCATCCGTTTCAAGCAGATTCTTTTCAATCTCCTGAGCAACGCGGTGAAGTTCACCCCCGGCGGCGGGCGGATCTCAATCACCGCTCGCCAGGTGTCCGGTCTCCCGTCGTCGGTCCCCCGTCCCGAGCCGGCGCCTGCCACGGAGGACCGAGGACCGGAGACCGGGGAAGCGCGTCTTGAAATCAAGGTGAGCGACACCGGGATCGGGATCAAGGCCGAGGACCTGCCTCGCCTGTTCCAGCAGTTCGTCCAGCTCGAGGCCTCGGCCACCAAGCATCACGAGGGGACCGGCCTCGGGCTGGCCCTGGCCAAGCGGCTCGTCGAGCTCCACGGCGGCCGCATCTGGGCCGAATCGG
>JACPAT010000139.1 GCA_016180655.1 Candidatus Methylomirabilota bacterium
CGTGTCGTGGAGCGCTTTCATGGCCGTGAGCTGCCGGGCGGCCGCGGCGTAAAGCTGGGCAGTCTCGACCGAGGCGCAGACCTGCTCGCTTATGCAGGCGAGGAAGTCCAACTGTTCCACCGTGAGCGGGCGTACGCCATGCCTCCCCACGCTAATTGGGCTGTGTCTCTTCACGGGGGGTCAGCTCAGATGCTCCGCGGCGGCGCTCTCGGCCACCATCTCCCTGGGGCAGCTCCTCACCGAAGCGGATGCCCAAAGTCTAGCCCGGAGCCTCGCCGTGAGGCATGGCCACTCCTTCCATCCCCGTGGGTCATCACCCCGCGGCGCCTGGGGTGAGAATCCGGCGCAGGGTTTCCCGGAAGACTCTCGCGTCCAGGGGCTTGGTCAGGTACCCATCGGCCCCGGCCGCGCGCACCTTGAGGTCGTCGCCCTTCATGGCGGAGCCCGTGAGGGCCAGGACGGGAATGGCCGCCGTGACCGGATCGGCCTTGAGCCGGCGGATGGCCTCGTACCCCGTCATCCCCGGGAGCTGGAGATCCATCAGGATCAGGTCCGGGGCCTCGGCCGCCGCTAGGCAGAGGCCGACCTCGCCGGACGTGGCCGCGAGGACCTGGTTGCCCTCCTGCGCCAGCAACACGCTGACCAGTTCCAGGCTCATCAAGTGATCATCCACCACCAACACGCGATGCCCCATGGCCTTACCTCCCGGCCTCACCTCGAACCCATGTCGTTCGCGACCGCCCGAAACGCCCTCACGACTTGGGGGTCCCACCAACCCTGGCGAGCCTCCGCCCCGATGGCCGCCAGGGCCACAGTCCGCGGCAAGGCCTGGCGGTACGGACGGTCCGTCGCCAAGGCGTCGAAAATATCCACCACCTGAAGGATCCGAGCCGTCACCAGGATCGCCTCTCCCTGCAAGCCATCTGAGTACCCAGACCCATCCCTTCGCTCGTGGTGGTGGCGAATGATGGGCCACACCGCTTGGAGCGAGCGGAGGGGCCGGCAGATCTCCTCCCCGATGACGGGGTGGCGTTGCATGACCCCCCGCTCCTCGGGCGTGAGCGGGCCGGTCTTCAGGAGGATGGCGTCGGGGACAGCCACATTCCCCAGATCGTGCAGATACGCTCCTCGTCGCAGGGCGGACAGGTCCTCCTCCGGCAGACCCAGGACCCGGCCCAGGGCCACGGCGTAGTCGGCCAGCCGCTCGCAGTGACCCTGCGTGTACGGGTCCCGGGCCTCGATGCTCCGGCCCAGGGCGCACAGGACCGCCTCTGCGTGCTCCACCTCGCCGAGAAATGCCTACATCCGGAGGAGAGCACGGATTCGCGCCCGGAGCTCCTCCCGGCTGAAGGGCTTTCGCAAGAAGGCGTCTGCGCCAGCCTCCCTCCAGCCGGCCTGCGACTCCTCGCCCCCACCCGTATGGAGCAAGACGGGGATGGCGCGCGTGGTCGGGTCCGCCTTGAGGCGGCGGCAGACCTCCATCCCGTCCAGGCCAGGCATACCCACGTGGCAGAGGAGCAGATCCGGGGGCTGGGATGCCACCGCGGCAAGGGCGGCCCCTCCGGTGGGCACCACGCAAGCCTCATATCCGAGGGTCTGCACGTAGACCGCAAAGAGTTCTCGCAGGAGCGGGTTGTCCTCCACAACAAGTATCCGTGCCCGCCTCAGCGAGCGCCCAGGATCAGCCGAAGTTGCCATGCGTCCCTTCCTCCCCACCCGATGTTGTCATTTCCAGCCTGGTCTAAAAGGACTCCACGCCTCGCGAGGCTATGGGTTCCGGTGACGCATCTTGGGCATCCCCGGGCACTTCGAAGGGCAGGACGACCGTGAAGGTGCTGCCCCGTCCCGCGCCCTTGGACTCGGCCCAGATCCGGCCGCCGTGCATCTCCACCAGGCGCTCGGTCAGGGCCAGGCCCAGGCCGGTCCCCTCGTCGCGCTTGCTAGCCGTGGCGTCGAGTTGGACGAACTCCTGGAACAGGCGGGGCAGGTCCTCCGACTTGATGCCGATGCCCGTGTCGGTGACGCGGATTTCCAGACAGGGGACCGGGGACGGGGGACGGGGGACAGCATCAGTCTCCGGTCTCCGGTCCTCCGTCACCTGTCGGGCGGTCACAGTGATCCGCCCGCCTTCCGGCGTAAACTTCACCGCGTTGCTCAGGAGGTTGAACAGGATCTGCTTGAAGCGGACGGGGTCCGCCCGGAGGGGTGGTAGGTTGGCTTCGATCTCGGCCGACAATTCCTGCTGTTTCTTGTTGGCCAGCCCGCGGGCGATGACCAGGATGTCCTCCAGGGTTCCCGCGACCAGCAGGGGTTCTGGCCGGAGGGTGAACTTCCCCGCCTCCACCTTGGCAAGGTCCAGGATTTCGTTGATGATCTGGAGGAGGTGCTTGCCGCTGGTGTGGATATGCCCGATGTACCGGGCCTGCTTCTCAGTGAGAGGGCCCACCCGCTGTTCCCCCACCAGCTCGGCGAACCCGATGATGGAATTTAGTGGGGTCCGCAGTTCATGGGACATGTTGGCCAGGAACTCGGACTTGTGGCGGGAGGCGGCCTGGAGCTGCTCGTTGGCCGCTTCCAGTGCTCGGGTCCGCTCCTGGACCCGCTGCTCCAGTTCGGCGGCATGGTGCTGGATCTCCTGGTAGAGCCTTGCCTTCTCGATGGCGATGGCCGCCTGGGTGGCAAAGGATTGGAGCAGACTGACCTCTTCGGGGGTGAAGGTCCGGCTCTGCCCCACATAGCCCAGGCTGACCGCCCCAATCGCCCGCTCCCGGACGATGAAGGGGACGACGATCAGGGAGCGCAACGTCCAGACGCGGCTCCGCGAGGATATCCGGAATCACCAGCGGCCGCCCCGTCCGCACGGCCTCTTGGATCTCCGGATAGCGACCCGACGAGAGGTCCAGGTGGCGGAGCCAGGGGTCGGGCTTCGTGGCGTCGTGGGCCAGGCACCGGTGGAAGCGCGCCGGGTTCCCGGGGTCCAGCAGGGCCACCAGGATGCGCTGGGCCTGCGCGGCCTGCCTCAGCCGTTGGACGAGCACCTCCAACTGCTCGTCCAGGGTCAGACTGGAGATGATGGCCAGGCCGGTTTCATGGAGCGCCCGCAACTCCCTGAGCTGCCGGACCGTCGCTTCGTACAGCCGGGCGTGCTCGATGG
>JACPAT010000282.1 GCA_016180655.1 Candidatus Methylomirabilota bacterium
CCGCTCAGGATATCCTCCACCAGGACGGCACCGTACCGCTCCGCCACCGCCCCGTAGCCCTTCAGGTAGGGATCGCCCATCAGGCCGACGTTCACCTCCAGGATCACCACTATCATCCCCTGGGCGATCAGCGTCTTCACGATCGTGTCCAGATTCTTGAGCGTCTCCTCCAGCGGCACGCGCCGGAGAAAATCGTTCCCGCCGAACTCCACCAGCGTCAGGCGCGGATGGTGGGACAGGACGTCCCGTTCCAGGCGGGTGAGTCCGGCGGCCGTGGTGTCGCCAGCGACACCCGCGTTCACCGTGGCGATTCCGAGATCGCGCGCCAGGAGGTTCGGGAAGTTCTCCTCGGCGCGGACGCCATGGCCCTGGGTGATGCTGTCCCCGAAGAACACCACGACCTCTCCGGGCGCCGCCAGGTTGGCCACCCTGCCCAGGTCCGGCCCCCGCTGCCGCATCAGATACCAGGCGACCACCAGCGCCAGCAGCAAGAGGCCACTGAGCACGAGCGGCCATCGCCTCCTACTTTGAGTGGTGCGTTTTGCCCTCTTACGCAAGGCGTTCGGTGGTTCGATGGTTCGAGGGTTCGATTGTTCCTGCCGAACTACCGAACCACCGAACCACCGAACAGTCGAACGCTTTTGCCTCTGGGGGCTCGTCACTCGCCCTCCGCAACAGTCGTGCTCTCCAGCCGGAGGGCCAGCTCCTCCCACTTGCCGTAGAGAGACGCCGCCTGCTCCTCCAGCCCCTTGCGCTCCCGCGCGACCTCGCGCGCCCTCTCGCCGTCCCGGTAGAGATCCGGATTCGCCATCCGGTCGTCGAGGTCGCGAACCCGGGCCTCGATCCCGGCGATCTCTGCCTCCAGCTCCTTCAGTCGCGCCTTCAGGGGGGCAATGGCGCGACTCTTTTGCTGGCGATTCTCCGCCTCGACCCGCCGCCGTTCCTTGGTCCGCGGCTTGCCCACACCCTCTTGGGGCTCGACCGGGGACGGGGGACGGGCGACCGGGGACGGGTGCTGCCGCTCGCCAGCCCGTGAGGGTCCCCGGTCTTCGGTCTCCTGTCGTTCTCGCTTTTCGAGGTAGTAATCGTAGTCCCCCGCGAACTCCCACAACTGCCCGTCCCTCACCTCCACGACCTTCGTGGCGATCCGGTTGATGAAGTAGCGGTCGTGGGAGATGAAGAGCATGGTGCCATCGAAGTCCTCCAGGGCCTCCTCCAAGACCTCGCGGGCGGTGACGTCCAGGTGATTGGTCGGCTCGTCCAGGCACAGCAGGTTGGCCGGCCGGAGCAGCATCTTGGCCAGGGCCAGGCGGCTCTTCTCGCCGCCGGAGAGGACCGCCACCGGCTTCTCCACGTCATCCCCCGAGAACAGGAAGGCCCCCAGGATCGTCCGCAGGCGCGGCTGCATCGCCACGTCGGCGATGGCCGCCAGCTCTTCCAGCACCGAGTGCTGCGGATTCAACGCGTCAAGCTGGTGCTGGGCGTAGTAGTGGACGGAGACGTTGTGCCCCAGGACCCGGTCCCCGCCCTCGAAGGGCAGGGCGCCCGCGAGGATCTTGAGCAGGGTGCTTTTCCCGGCGCCGTTGACGCCGACCAAGGCCACCCGGTCCCCTCGCAGGAGGCGGAGGTCAACGCCGGCATAGACGACCTTGTCCCCGTAGGCCTTGCGGACCCGGCGGAGCTCGCACACGGTCGTCCCGCTGCGGGGCGGCTGGGGCATGCGGAAATGGATCCGCTTGGGCGCGCGGATCACCTCGACCCGCTCCATCCGGTCCAACTGCTTGATCCGGCTCTGGACCTGGCGCGCCTTGGTCGCCTTGTACCGGAACTTCCGGATGAAGCGCTCCATCTTCTCGACCTGCTCGGCCTGAGTGCGCTGTGCCGCCTGGATCTGCTCCTGCCGCGCCAGCTTCTGCGCTTGGTAATCATCGTAATCGCCGACGTAGAGGGCGAATCGCCCCAGTTCCAGCTCCGCGATGCGGTCTACCACCCGGTTCAGGAAGTACCGGTCGTGGGAGATGATCACCACCGTTCCCTCGTAGGCCGCCAGGAACTCCTCCAGCCACTGCAGGGATTCGAGGTCCAGGTGGTTGGTGGGCTCGTCCAGGAGGAGCAGGTCCGGCGCCTGCAGCAGGAGGCGCCCCAGGGCCACGCGCATCCGCCAGCCCCCCGAGAGCTTTGTCAGGGGCCCGAAGAAATCGTCCGGCCCGAAGCCAAGGCCGCTCAGGATCGCCTTGGCCCTGGCCTCCAGGCTGTAGCCGCCCAGCGCCTCGTGCTGGTGCTGGAGGTCGCCGTAGCGCCGCATGAGATCTTCGGACGCTCCGTTCTCGACCTCGGCCATCTCGGCAGCCAGGAGTTCCATCTCTGCCTCCAGCCGCTCGATCTCGGGGAATCCCGCCAGCAGGTGGCCCAGGACCGTTCCGTCGCCGGCCGTGGCGATCTCTTGCGGCAGATACCCGATGGTCGCGGACTTCGCCCGCCGGACCTGGCCGGAATCCACCTCCATCTGGCCGGTAAGGATGCGGCAGAGGGTGGTCTTGCCGGCGCCATTCGGGCCGACCAGGCCGATGCGCTGGCCCCGCGCGATATGCCACGTCAGGTCCCGGAACAGCACCTGCCCGCCGAAGGATTTGCTGATGTTCTCGATCTGGATCATGGCAAACGTACCGATCTAGGTTCCACGTCCTATCTGAGGACGCGGGACCCTAGTGCGCGCCACGAGGGCACGAAACCATACTACGAGAATGCGGGCGGAGCAAGGAAGGCGGCGGGATTGCGCTGGATTCAGGACCCGGGCGGGCCGCCGGGCGATTTGGCGATCAGGCAACCTGGCGACTCGGAACTCCAGATTGCCTAATCGCCTGATTGCCCAGTTGCCAGATTGCCGGATCGCCCGGTTGCCAGTTCTAGGCAGGAGACGGGGCCGGTCTGCGGCGCCGGAGGGGCATGAGCGGATGGGGCTGGTTCACCTGCTGGGATGGGCGGGGAACCCGGCCCAGGGCGGCGGCGATCTCTTGCTCGATTTCGGCCCGCGTCCGCCGCTTGCGCTTGCCCGTCCCCAGGTTCATCTCGGCCAGGGTCAGCCTGATCTGCCTCGCCGTCTCCAGGATGGCCATCAGGCTGGGGGCGTAGAAGCAGCGGACCGTGTACCCGCAGACCATGCAGCGTTTGTAGAAGAAGCGCCAGTTCCCGTCGAAGGCGGGGCGCCCGATCCGCTCCATGTGATCCATGCAGCAGGCCGAGGGGGCCGTGGGGGAGACGATCCGCCGCGGGTAGTCATTCGTGGCTGCTCGATCATCCCGGTATTCGATGATGCTGTCCATCTCCAACTCCGGATGGGGGGCGGGGCCCGTGCCGCCTGGCAGGCGACATGGCCCCGCACCCCTTCCAACTCCGCCCGGCCTACTTCAGTTCCAGGGCCGCGAACTGGCTGGCGTCTCCCCGCCGGAAAAGGAGCAGTAACGACTGGGAATCGGGGTCCTTCTGGGCCTCGGCTTGCGCCTCCTTGACCGATGTGACTTTCGTTCGGTTCACCTCCAGGATGACATCCCCGGTCCGGATCCCGGCCCGGTCGGCAGGGCTACCCGGCTGGACAGCCACCACGACAACGCCCTCGCCGGAATTGAGGCCGAGCCGCTGTGCCGTGCGGGCATCCAGGTCACGAAGGGCCAGGCCCCATTTGCCCTGGGTGGGCTCGGTCGGGCCGGGCATCTCGCCGCGCTCACCTGGCATCCGCCCGACGGTGACCCGCAGGGTCTGTTCCGCCCCGGTCCGCAGGATCGTGACCGGCACCTCCTTGCCGATCGGTGTCGCGGCGACCAGCGGCGGCAGGCTGTGCATCTCGGCAATCTCCCTGCCGTCGAACCCGACGATGACGTCACCCCGCTTGATGCCGGCGGCCTCGGCGGGACTGCCCTTCGTCACGTCGGCGACCAGCGCCCCCTTCTTGTCTTTGAGGTTCAAGGACTTCGCCAGTTCCGGCGTGAGGGCCTGGATATTCACCCCCAGGTACCCCCGGATTACCTCACCCTTGGCCTCCAGTTGGGGCAGCAGCCCCTTGGCCAGATTCACCGGAACGGCAAAGCCGATGCCCTGCCCGTTGGGGATGATGGCTGTATTGATCCCCACCACCTCCCCCTGCAGGTTGAAGAGAGGGCCGCCCGAATTCCCGGGGTTGATCGAGGCATCGGTCTGGATGAAATCATCGTAGGGCCCGGCGCCGATCACGCGCCCCTTGGCGCTGACGATGCCGGCCGTGACCGTATTGTTCAGACCGAAGGGGTTCCCGACGGCTACAACCCAATCCCCGACCCGCAGGTGGTCCGAGTCCCCCAGGGCTGCGACGGGCAGCGTCCCCTTCGGCACGATCTTCACCAGGGCGACGTCGGTCTTGGGGTCGCGCCCGATGACCTTGGCCGGATACTCCTCTTTGCTGGCCAGCGTGACCGTCACTTCCTTTGCGCCCTCGACCACGTGGTTGTTGGTGACGATCAGACCGTCCTTGGAGATGATGAAACCGCTGCCCGCGCCCTGCTGGCGAAATTCATGCGGGGCCTGCGGCTTCTCCCGGAAGAACCGTTGGAAGAGGTCGCCGAACGGCCCGCCTGGACCGAATTCACCCTCGGGGCCCATGAACCCGGGACCGGACACGCGCTCCATCTTGGTGACGCGGATGTTCACGACGCTCGGGGCCAGCTTGTCCGCCAGGTCGGCGAAGCTCGCGGGCGCCCCAGACGGGCCCGTCGCCGCGGGCGCCCCGCTCGCCGCCCGGGCCGCCAACGGCTGAAGCCAGCCGCCGCCCAGCCCGGCCCCCAGGACGCTCCCTACCAGTAGCGCGGCCAGGGCAACCGCCACCGGACCTTTCCGGACCGCCATCCAGCTCTTTCCTGCCTGCCATCTGTTCTTCCACACCTGCCACATGTTCACACCTCCGATTGACGTTTTTGCCACGTGCGGGACATTACACCACCGCACCCGCCCAAGAGCATAGGCCACGAACATGGGAGTCGGATTAACGGCGGGTTAGATTTTCTTAATCCGTGGAGGTGACTGCTGGATCGGAAGATGGAGGGGGGCTACCGCCAGATGGTCGGGCCAGAAAGGTGCAGGTCGGGAAAGTCGGGGTGGGAGACGGTCGCCTCGGCGCTGCCCGTGGCAACGGACTGGTATGTGCCTCCCGCTGATCGGTAGCACTCCACCTGCCGGGAGGCGGGATCCACAAGCCAATAGTGCGGGACGCCCAACGCAGCATACCGCTGAGCCTTAGTAGTACGATCGTACTGCGCGGTGGCAGGAGAAAGCACTTCGACGATAAGCAGCGGTGCGCCTTCGATTCCCCTATCGGAGACCTGGGCAGGATCCGCTACGACTACCAAATCGGGTTGCACAACATCGTGAGGGGTGAGAATCACATCAATAGGAGAGGCCAGAACCTCCACCGGAGAGCGGAAGTGATCCTCAAGGACTCTGAGAAAACGCTGGACCATCCGTTGGTGCAAGGGGCTGGGCGCGGGTGTCACATGCACCTCCCCGGCAATCAGCTCGTAACGCTTGCCGTCAGGGGGGATCGCGCAATAGTCAGCGTAATCGAGTTTGGTCTTCAGGCCGATCTGCATGGTCCCTCTCCGGGGCTGAGTATATCTGAGGCCCGACCGAAGTCAACGAAGGAGTTGTGGGCAGCCCCGGGGTCGGTGGTGCCCCGATTTGTGTAGAAAAACGAATGTTGGTTCTGAAACAATTTCCAGAGTGGAAGGTCCCCCCGGGAATAGCCTCTCTATGCCGGGGCGGATGGGCTAGCGGGTTATGGAGTTGCTCGCCTCACACGAGGGCACCAAGGTGAGCCAGCGGCCCGCTCGCGGCCTTAGCCGCGATCGACGGCCGTGAGGGCGGCCCACATCTAGCGTCGGCTGGAAGAGACGTGCAGAACTGGGCTCCGATCCGGCGGCGTAAGATGCGGCCGATCCGGCGGGCGTCTAGTCCGGCCAGCGGAGCAGGCGCTCGAAGCGGCGGGCCTTCCGCTCGGCGGCCGAGATTCCCTCGGCCTGCCCGCCCTTTCTTACCCGCTCCAGCTCTTGCACGACACGCTCGGCGACGATCTCGGCCTCGCCGGGATGCAGGTTACACGGATCCAAGTAGAAAAACCCATGCTCGACTTCGTGATCCCGGACGATGACCGGCGGGCTGCCCGCGGCCAGGGCATCCGCGAGCTCCCACGCGGTGATCCGGGCGGCTTCCGGATCCACCGCCAGCTTCAAACGATCGAGAGGGTTGTGGGTGGGGTCCGGCTCCAAGGACGCAGTGATGCCGGGTAGGCCGTCGAAGCGCTTCAGCCAGAGGCTCAGGTGATCGGTCTCGGTCGCGCGCACCTTGGCGTGGTCGCGCCGCTCCCACGCGCTCAGGGCAGCGATGGTGCCGGCGATGCCTTCCTTGCCCACCTTCATACCCCGACCGATTCCGAGATTCTGAAGGAAGGCCGCGCGCACCAGGGCCTTGGATCCAGCGACAATCCCTGCCGTGGGGGACCCCAGGAACTTGTGGGCGCTGTAGATGGCCAGATCCGCACCGGCCGCCAGGAAACCCCGGAGGTCATACTCGGACGCCAAGTCGGCAATCACCGGGACCCCTCGCGCGTGGCAGATCCCGGCGAACCGGTCGAGGGGGAGTTGGCCGTACTGGACGCAGTGGTGGGACACGACGTACAGCGCCGCCGCCGTGCGCTCGCCCAATCTGTGGGCAAGCTGGTATGGGCGCACTTCGGTGGCCTGGCCGATCGTCACGACCTTGGCGCCAGCCAGGCGGATGGCCTGTTCCACGGGCGCCCCGTAGCCAACCATGTGGCCGAGCTGAATGACGACCTCGTCCTTCATCCCCGTGGCGTCAGGAAGCTGCTCGATCCGTCCGAGATCGGCGCCGGTCATGCAGCCCGCCACCGCCAGGGTGATCCCGGCCGACGCACAGGCAGTGACGAAGCCCGCCTCGACTCCGGTCAGGCGCGCGATCGCCTCGCTGGCCTTGCGCTGCATATCGTTGATCTCGACGAATTCCGGCAGGATCTCGGCGACCGCCCGGACCGCCTCGGGCACGACGATGGAGGCGCCGAGGGCGGTCATGGTCCCGGAGACGTTGATGATCGGGCGCAAGCCGAGGCGCTGGCGGATGTCGGAGCGGGCTCTCGGTTCGGTGGTCATGGGGGAGTGCCTCCCAAACGGTCGATCAGTGGAGCTTGAGTTCGATGCGGGCGAGAAACGCCTTCAACCGGTCGTGGCGGGTCTGGCTCAGGACCTCGCGGGGCGTGCCGTGGATCTGGATGCGCCCGCCGTCCATGAACACGATCCGCGAGCCGACGTCGCGGGCGAAGGCCATCTCGTGGGTCACCACGATCATCGTCATGCCGTCCCGGGCAAGCTCCTGGACGACGGTCAGCACCTCGCCCACCAGTTCCGGGTCCAGGGCCGAGGTGATCTCGTCGAGCAGCAGCACTTTGGGGTCCATGGCCACGGCCCGTGCGATCCCGACCCGCTGCTGCTGGCCGCCCGAGAGCTGGCTGGGCAGGCTGTCCAGCTTGTCGCCCAGGCCGACCCGGACCAGCCAGTGCTCCGCGATCCGCCGCGCTTCGGCGAGGGGAAGGCGACGCACCTTCCGGAGTCCGAGCACGACATTCTCCCGCGCGGTGAGGTGCGGGAACAGGTTGAACAGCTGGAAGACCATGCCGATGTCGGCCCGGATCCGGGCGAGCTCGCGATCGCTCCGTCGCTGGCGGCCGCCGCCGGTGCCGTCGCGGAAGCCAACCTCCAGACCGTCCACCTGGATGGATCCCTCATCATACGTCTCCAGAAGGTTGATGCAGCGGAGCAGCGTGGTCTTGCCGCTGCCCGACGGGCCGATGACGACCACGACCTCGCCCTTCTGGACATCGAGGTCGATGCCGTCGAGCACGAGGTTCGTGCCAAAGGATTTCCGCAGGTCGCGGATTCTGACCACCGGGGAGGTCTTTGAGTTCTCGGCCACGGGCTACTCCCGGATGTAGGCGAAGCGCGCCTCCAGCCGGCGGCTCGCCAAGGACAGGCTGTAATTGATGACAAAGTACATGAGGGCCCCCAGGACGTAGAGCGGCATGGGGATGTAGGTCCGGCCGATCACCTGCTGGATCGCCAACATGAGGTCCACGATCCCCACGAGGGAGATCAGCGCGCTGCCCTTCACTGTGTCCACCACGGCGTTGATCCAGGGGGGGAGGAACCGCCGGACCGCCTGGGGTGCGATCACGTAGAGCAGGCGCTGGCCGAACCTCAGTCCGATGGTCTTGCCCGCTTCGGTCTGGCCGACGGGAATCGACTGGATCGCGCCCCGTACCACCTCGATGATGTGGGCGGTCTTGAAGGCCGACAGGGCCAGGACGACCGAGGCGAGGTTGGTGAGGTTGATCTTGAACAGGGGCAACCCGTAGTACATGAAGAAGATCAGCACGAGCAGGGGGATGCCCCGCAGGACGTCGCTGTAGATCCGGATCGGCCAGTAGAGCCATCGCGGCCCGTAGACGATGGCGACCCCCAGGATCGTCCCGGCGATCAGCGAAAAAACAACGACCAGGGCGGACACCTCGAGCGTGATGAGGAGCCCCTGCCACAGGTACGGGAGACTCTGAAGCGCGAAGATCATCGCTGGATCGCGAAGCGGCGCTCGATCTGCTGGAGGGCGAAGAGCAGCGCGTAGCCGGTGATCAGGTACATGGGCGTCACCACCATCCAGACCTCGATCACCCGGAAGGAGTTGGTTTTGATCCACTGGGCCCCGTAGGTCAGCTCCGGCACCGCGATCACCGAGGCCAGGGACGTGTCCTTGAAGAGCGAGACGTAGGCGTTGCTGAGCGACGGTAACACGATGCGAAACATGGTCGGCAGCCGGACCCAGATCAGGCGCTGCCATGCGTTCAGCCCGATGGCCTTCCCCGCGTCGATCAGCCCCTTGGGAATAGCCGCGAGCCCTGCACGGAATACCTCGACCATGTACGCCCCTGCATAGACCGAGAGCGTGATAATGAAGCTGGTCGTGGCATCGTAGGCGAACCCCCCTATGCTCGGCACGCCATAGAACACCAGGTAGACGAGGAGCAGGAGGGGCACGTTCCGGATGAACTCGACGTAGCCTGCCACGATGCCGCGGACCCGGCGCCCGCCGCCGGTGTAGGCCAGGGCCAGGCTGAGCCCGATCGCCATGCCGATCAGGATGGAGACAAAGGCGAGTTCGAGGCTCAGCACCAGCCCCCAGGTCAGCTTGTCGAAGTGTCTCCAGATGTAGCCGAAATTCAGGTGATACGCCACGTGCCCGTCCCTGCCCGCGTTGGACCGTGACCACCTTTAGATCGGCGGGAACCCCGGCTTGCGGAAGGGTGGCTTCTGCCCAAAGAACTCTTCGAAGGCCTGGTCGTAGATATCGGTCTGGTGGCCGAACATTGCCACGTTGAATGTCGTGTTGACCCAGGTCAGCCAGTCGAGATCGCCCTGCCGCATGGCCGCGCCGTAGAGCATGGGGAAGTAGCTGTAGCCCGCATCGATATAGGCATTCGGGCTGCGCTTTACCAGCCAGCGGACCGTCGAGAGATCCACCACCGCGACGTCCACTCGCCCAGAGTCCAGCGCCTGGATGACGTTGGCCTGGGTGTCGAGCTGCATCACCTGGGCCTGTGGCAGCCCTTGGTGCACGAGCTTGTCAGCATCCACGTTCTGCAGGACTGACGCCTTCACCGACTTTCCAGTGGCCATCAACTGCTTGAACGTCTTGTACTTGCTCTTGGGCGAGGTCAGGAGCGCGGCCCCCTCGACGTAGTAGGGCCGCGAGAAGGCGACCAGCTGCGCCCGGGCCGGGGAGATCGTCATGAACTGGATGACGATGTCCACCTTGCCCGTGGTGATATTCGGGATGCGCGCGGCCGGATCCTGTTTGACGAACTCGACCTTGTTGGGGTCGTCGAACAGCCCTCGGGCGAGGATTCGCGCCATGGCGATGTCCATCCCGGTGAGCTGGCCTTTCTCGTCCTCGAAGTGCCACGGGGCGTTGGTGCTGCCGGTCCCGACAATCAGCTTCTTGCGGTCCAGCACGGTGCGCAGCAGGCTGGAAGGTTGCGCTTGGGCGTAGGCATGCTCCGGTGTCAAGAGGCTTGTGGCGCCTGCGCCGATGCTGGACATGACGCCGGCGGCAAGGCCGACACCGCCCAGCTTGAGAACATCGCGACGATCCTGGAATGCGCTCATGACATCCCTCCTTGTTCAGGGTCGAGGGTCCCGGACCGGGGTTGTCCTCCGCTGACGGCCAGGGAGCAACCTCGACGTTCTCGCCGTTCCCGTCGGGCTTTCAGACAACTTCTGCGAACCTGGGAATCGAGACAATCCTGGTAAGCACGGATGAGTGTCCCCGCCACGGCCGTTCGAGCTGGCGGCCCCGTGACGCCAAGAGAGGCACAGGGCTGATCAGAGGCTGAAAGAGAATGTCTCGCCTCCGTGGCAGAGTCAAGAGAAAATTCGCGCCGGCGTGGGGAGAAAAGGCTCGGTTTGTCTCGCCCAATTGACGCGTTCGGCGCGGCCCCGCTCCACGTGGCGCCAAGGGAGCTGGCCCCATGGACCTCTGGTCGGTTCGGCCTCCCGGGCATCCCGTGGATCCTCGCAGGGACGGAGGCGGAAGGGGAGTGAGTCGGCCGAGACAGGCAGGAGCAGCGTCGCGGGAGGGTGCTGCCGGCTCCCAGGGGGGCTCGAATACCTGGCGCGCTCTGGACAGATGGGGTAAGCTATATCTCGGGGAGGAGGCCAGCCATGAGATCGATACTGTTTTCGCTGCTTGTTGCGCTTTCGGTTCCCCAGGCGCCCTTGACCATTCCCAAGGAGCCCGAACTTGGAAGCAATCCGCTCAAGCCATCCAACTTGCCCGCCCACGCCCAACGCGTCCAACCTGCGGTGGTTGGGATCAAGGTCCGAGTCCCGCTGGATCGTCCGTCGGTGATCACCCTGGGTCCCGAGCGATGGGGGGGCGGCGTGATCTTCGATCCGGCCGGATACGTGGTCACGGTCAGCTACGTCCTGCTCGACGCCGCGACGATCCAGGTGTCCCTCCGCGACGGCCGGGTTGTCCCGGCGAAGTTGGTCGGCCTCGACCTCGAAAGCGGCCTGGGGCTCATCAAGCTTGAAGGCGACGGGCCGTGGCCCGCCGCCTCCCTGGGGGACTCATCCACGGTGGTTGTCGGTCAGGCCACGGCGACGATCGGGGTTGATGACGACAATGATCTCGTGGTCACCCAGGGCAGCGTGCAGGAGATCCGGAGTTTCGCCGGCTACTGGGAGTACATGCTCGACCGTGCCTTCGTGGTGGCCCCGTACAATCCCGCCTTCGGCGGGAGTCCCTTGGTGAATGTCCAGGGGGACGTCATCGGAATCACGTCCCTGAGGATTGGGGAGCGCCCCCCCGTCAATCTCGCCATCCCGATCGAACTCTTCACCGCCTCCAAGGACGAGCTGATCGGCCAGGGCCGAGCTGTGAGCCGCCGCCCCCGCCCCTGGCTTGGCCTCTACACCGTGCCCAGCGGGGAAGGCGTCATCGTCGCGGGAACCTCTCCCATCGGTCCCGCGCGAGGCGCGGGATTCCAGCGTGGCGATGTGATCGTCAGAATCAACGGGGAGAAGGTCGACAGCCAGGAGGAGTTCTACCGAAAGCTCTGGCAGGCGCAAATCGGGCAGGAAATGACCCTGGTCGTGTTGCGGGAATCCCGCTTTCACGCCATCACGGTCCGCCCGGTTGACCGTTACCAGTTCTTCCGGACGATGGGGAACTAGCTCTGGGTGCCATTCGGACTGTCTCTTGCCTCTCCTGCGAAGACGGTTCCTACGAAACGTACGCGACGGGTTTCGACCGCATTTCCAAAATTGTTGGGCCTGACCCAAAAATGATCCTAAAGGGGTTCCAGGGGGTCAACCGGAAAGGGGGAGGCGGAGCGTGAAGGTGCTGCCGGCGCCGGGGGTGCTCTCGACGTCGATCCGGCCGCCGTGGGCTTCCGCGATGGTCTGGGCGATGCAGAGGCCCAGACCGGCTCCGCCGATCTCGCGCGAGCGGGCCGGATCCACGCGGTAGAATCGGTCGAAGATCCGCGGCAAGGCCTCGGGGGGAATTCCGATGCCGGTATCCCGAACCGCGATCTCCGCCCATTCGACGGCAGAGTCGATTGGTCGAGAGGTCAATTGGTCAACTGGTTTCGCCGAATCGACCATTCGACGATTCGACCATTCGACTCGTCGGAGCGAGAGCGCGACGCGTCCGCCGGGCGGCGTGTACTTCACCCCGTTGTCCACGAGATTCCGCAACAACTGCTTGAGGCGCTGGCCATCCCCCCGGACGATCAGCGGCTCCAGCCCCAGGATCTTCATCTGCACCTGCTTCCCGCGGCCCAGGATCTCGCCCTCTTTGGCCGCTTCTTCCACGAGGCGATCCAGCTCGACCGGCTCGGCCTCCCATCGCAGGGCGCCGGCATCCACCCGGGACAGCAAGAGGAGGTCGTCCACCAGGCGGGTCATGGACTCGACCTCTTCCAGCGCGCTCGCCAGCACCCGTTGGTACTCTTCAGAGTCCCGGGGACTCCTCAGGGCAACCTCGATCTCCCCCTTTATAACCGTGAGCGGCGTCCGCAACTCGTGGGAGGCATCCGCAGAGAAGCGCCGCACCTGGGCGAAGGCCGCCTCGAGGCGCGCCAGCATCTCATTGAGGGTCCGGGCCAGGCGGCCCAGCTCGTCGTCCACCTCCGCCCCATCGAGGCGCTTCCCCAGGTGCTCGGCCTCGATCCGGCGGGCCGTCGTGGTCATCTGGTCCACGGGTCGCAGGGCGCGGCGCGCCAGAAGCCAGCCCCCGGTCCCGGCCAGCGCCAGCGCCAGTGGAACCAGGGCCGCCAGGGTCCACAGGAAGTGCTGGCGGGCCATGGAGAGCCCCTCCAGGGACATCCCCACTTGCAGGACGTTCACCATTCGGCCGCGCTGCATGACAGGAAAGGTCAGCACCCGGACAGGGGACCGCTCGTTGCCCGGACGCGTCTCGAAGGTGGCATACCCCTCTGCGGCGTTCTTCAGGGCCTTCGGGCTGACATGGAGCGGCTCGCCCCCGAATCGAGGCCAGCGGGGATCCAGGCGGCCATCGGGATCCAGGAACTGATAGAACCTGTCCGTGAATCTCGGCCCAAAGAGTCGGCGCAGCACCTCATCCAGGTCCGGGGGGATCAGCTCCGCGGGCGGCCGATTCGCCGCCTGGACGACTGCCTTGGCGACCCCTTCGAGAGTCGAGTCCACATCTTGCCAGAGCCCGCGCATCAGCAGGCCGTAGGATGCGCCGCCCAGCAGGATGAGGGTCATGGCCAGGATCCCCGTGTACCACAGGGTCAGCCGGGCCCGGATCGACAAGCGTTTCATATGGTCTAACCTAACCACAGATTTCGCAGATTACGCAGATTATTCCTGGAGGATTCCCTCCGTGAAATCTGTGAAATCTGCGTAATCTGTGGTTTCCATCAGTCGGCTTTCAGAACGTAGCCCACCCCGCGAACCGTGTGGATCAGCTTTCGCTCCCGGCCCGCATCAATCTTCTTGCGCAGGTAGTTCACGTAGACGTCAATCACGTTCGTGCCCGAGTCGAAGGAATAGTCCCACACATGCTCGGCGATCATGGTCCGGGTGAGGACCCGGCCGGGTGACCGTCCGCGTGGCCGGATCCAGGGTGAGGTCGGCGACCTGAAGCAGCGGGGCCCGCGCCGCCGTCCCGCGGCGCAGCAGGGCGCGAATCCTCGCCAGCAACTCGGCGAAGGCGAAGGGCTTGGTCAGATAGTCGTCCGCCCCGGCGTCCAGTCCCTGCACCTTGTCCTCCACGGCGTCCCGCGCCGTGAGCAGCAGGACCGGCGTGGTCACCTTCGCCTGGCGAAGTTCCCGGACCACCTGGAATCCCGGCATCCCCGGCAGCATCACATCCAGAACGATGACGTCGTGAAGGCGGTCCAGGCCCATGGCCAGACCCGTCTCACCATCGGAAGCCACGTCCACCGCGTAGCCCTCCTCCGTGAGCCCCTTACGGATGAAGCCGGCGACTTTCCGATCGTCCTCGACCACCAGGATGCGCATGCCAGGAACCTGCACCCGAGATTTCACCGCCAAGACGCCAAGACCCGACCCCACTTATCCATAGGATATGCAGATCTCACAGATTGTTCTTTCGCGGCTCTCGGCTCGCGGCTCTCACCGAATCTGCGGCTGCAGATAAGTTGGCAGTCCGATGTCGTCAGCGGTTTGAGTAGATACCCACGGGCTTACGCCCGTGGCACTGGGGATCAGAACCCGAAGTCCAACTGGAGCGTGAGTTGCCCAGTGTCCACCTTCTCCTGGAACTCGACGTACCGTTTGATGACCGCTTCGTCGATGCCGACGGTGGACGAGAAGAACCCGACGGACCAGAACTCGTTCCGCCAGTACCCCTTTTTGATCTCTGGAAACCGCTGGCGGATCTCGCGACTCGTATTCGCCTTGATCGTGCCCACGACCGCCGACACCGCGTACTTCGGCGGGATCACCGCCACCAGGTGGACGTGGTCCGATTGGACGCTAACCTGCTCGACCTCGACCGCGGGATGGTACTCCCGAATGTCGCCCAGCTTCTTCGTCAGGAAGTCTTTGAGGGCCCCCTTGAGGACCCGCCTCCGGTACTTCGGAATCCAGACGAGGTGGTACTGGTGATGATACGCTCCATGGGCGCTCAGCCGGATCTCCATGCAGCCATCATATCAAAGAACCGGCCGGCCGAGCCGGCCCAGCCTCCGGCTGGAGGCTTTCACCCCCGGGCTGACGCCCGGGGTCCTCAGCCTCAAGTGTGATAGGAGATCCGATAGATCAGCCCGGCGCGGTCGTCAGAGACATAGAGGGCGCCGTCCCTTCCCGTGATCACGTCCACGGGCCGGCCCCAGGCGCGATTCCCCTGGAGCCAGCCAGTGGCGAAGTCCTGCGGCGCGCCGGGCCGCCCGCCCTGCATGGGAATCCGGATCACCTTGTATCCGGTCGGGACGGAGCGGTTCCAGGATCCGTGCAGCCCGACGAAGAGGTCCCCGTGATACTCGGCGGGGAACATGTTCCCCGTGTAAAATGCCAGCCCCAGCGTGGCGGAGTGCGCCTGGATCTCCACGACCGGCGGCGCGGTGATCTTGCAGAAATCCGGCCGGCCGAAATCCGGATCGGGGACCCGCAAGCCGTTGCAGTGCGGCCAGCCGTAGTGCGCGCCGTCCTTCACCACGAGGATGGTATCCGGCGGGAAGTCGTCTCCCAGCCAATCCCGCCCGTTATTCGTGGCCCACAGCTCTCCGGTGCGCGGGTGAAAGGTGATGCCGACGGCATTCCGGATGCCCCGGGCAAAGATCCGGCCCCCCGTTCCATCCGGGGTGAACTGGAGGATCCCGGCGCGGCGCGGGTCGCGCTCCTCGCACGCGTTGCAGGAGGAGCCGACGGACACGTACATCTTCCCGTCCGGGCCGAAGGCGATCGTCCGGGTCCAGTGCCCACCGCCGGACGGCAGATCGGAGACGACGACCTCGGGCCTGCCCCCCGTCAGGTCTCCCGGGCGATACGGAAAACGGACCACCGCGCCCGTCTCCGCCACGTAGAGGAATCCGCGGAACAAGGCAAGGCCGTGTGGGCGGTTGAGCCCATCGGCATAGACGACCACCCGGTCCGCCTTCCCGTCACCGTCGCGATCCGGCAGGGCCACGACCTGGCCGCGGGATGGAATCGACACGAACAGGTCGCCCGACGGGCTCACCGCCATGAAGCGCGGCGCGCCCAGGCCGGAGGCGAAGGTATTGATGCGGAAGCCGGGCGGCAGGTGGATCGTGCCCTCCTGGGCGGGAACCCAGGCCGCAGGCGCACAGGCCGCCAGCAGGGCGAGCAGCCCGACCAGCGCGCCTCGCCGCGGCATCCGCCCCGTTTCCCCAGTGCCCATGGCTGCTATGTCTCTCGGCTCTCGACTCTCGGCTCTCGACTCTTCCGTCGCCGCCTCGCCGCCTCGTAGGTGGCCGTCACGATCGTATGGATCCCGCCCCGCACATAGAAGTCGCCCACGACGATCATCCGGCGAGGCCGGGTGGCCTGAACCAGATCATCCAGGATGCGATTGGTCACGGCCTCGTGAAAGTGGCCCTCGTTCCGGAAGGACCAGAGGTACAGCTTGAGCGACTTCAGCTCCACGCACAGCCGATCGGGGACGTAGCGGATCCGGACCGTGGCGAAATCCGGTTGCCCCGTGCGGGGGCAGAGGCAGGTGAACTCCGGGCAGTCGAAGCTGATCTCGTAGTCCCGCTCAGGATTCGGGTTGGGGAACGTTTCGAGCTGTTTCAAGGGTTTCGTCGGCATCGGGAACTTCCAGTCAGCGCCGGCGGCGCCACCAGCCGTCAATCCCCCAGTATCTCCCCGCCCCGCCGACCAGGATCACCAAAAGCAGGACGAGGAAGTCTTTATCGTGGGATGCGGCAGGGTTGGGCCAGCCCTTGGCGAAGAGGTAGTTCCCCACCATGAAGATCCCCACGCCAGCCGCGAACCGGGTCAGCGCCCCCAGGAGGATTGCCGCGCCTGCCAGCGCTTCCCCCACCGAAGTCAGCACGGCAAACAGGTACTCGTTGGGGATGACAATGTTGACCAGCCACGCCTTGTACCAGGCGTGCGGCGTGCCGGCGGCAAAGCGTTCGAGCTGGGGCAAGAGCATGCCACCCTGGAGGAATCCCCGCCCGACCTTGCCGAAACCTGTGGCCAGGAACCAGTAGCCGACATACAGGCGCGCCAGGAAGAGCGCGATGCCAGGCAACCGCTCGCGCAGTTGATCTCCGGGCCTCGCCATCGCACACCTACCAGGGCTGCGGGTCGGTCAGGACCCGTCGCAGTTGCTCCAGCGTGATATTGCTCCCGCTGACGATCAGGACCACGGTCTGGCCCCGAAGGCGATCCTTCAGCTTCCGCGCCGCGGCCGCCGGCGCGGCGCCGGCCGCCTCGGCGAGCTGGTGCCCGGCCTCCAGCAGGAAGCGGACCCCCTGGCGCATTTCTTCCTCGCTCACCAGAACGATGTCGTCAACGTGCTCCCGGATGATCCCGAAGGTGAGGTCGAAGGGGACCCGGGTCATGAGACCCTCGGCCCAGGTCGCGGACTCCGGTGTCGGGACCTTCCGCCCCGCCTTCCAGGACAGATACACCGAGGGCGCCTTCTCCGCCTGGACCCCGATGATCTTCACCGTGGGGCTGATGCGCTTGGCCACCAGGCAGTGGCCGCTGATGCCGCTGCCGCCACCGATGGGAACCAGGATGACGTCCACCTGGGGGAGCGCCTCCATGATCTCCAGGCTGGCGGTCCCCACGCCCGCGATGAGGAGCGGCTCGTTGGCGGGATGCACGTAGCGGTACCCCTCCAGGCGGGCCCGTTCCTCCACCCACTCCCGCGCCTCGTCGAAGTCCCGCCCCCGCAGGATGACCTCGGCCCCCAGGCGGCGCATGGCCGCCACCTTGTCCGGATTCGCCCCGTCGGGCGCGCCGATGATGGCCTTCACCCCGAACGTCCTCGCGGCATAGGCAACGGACTGGCCGTGATTCCCCGTCGAGGCCGTGATGACGCCGCGTGCACGCTCCTCTTCCGTCAGTTGCGACATGAGGTTGATCCCGCCCCGGACCTTGAAGGCCCCGATGGGCAGGACCGTCTCCAGCTTGAGGTACAGGTCGCACCCCAGGACCTCGGACATCGCCGCAGAGCGGACCAGCGGCGTGGGCGCCAGGTACCGGCTGATGATCTGGCGAGCGCGATAGACATCCTGAAGCGTGGGTGGCTGCATGGCATCCCCTTTGGTCTGATGTCGCACATCGGGTCATGGCGACGGCAGGGGCAAGAATACACCGGTGACACGCACCCGGCAACCGAATCCCGGGGCTGTCCTGAAGACCGTGCCAAGCCAGAAAGCCGGTTGCTCCCTCCTCCTGGCGTCGCGTATCATCCCTCCGTCATCTTGCCCAGGTTCTGTCGGCGACCACCTGATTCGAGCCACAGTCGTGAGGTGAAGAAGGAGGGACGTATGCGCTTCGCCAATCGGGTTGCCATCGTCACGGGTGCCGCGCGCGGAATCGGGAAGGCCATCGCCACCCGGCTGGCCTCGGAGGGAGCCACCGTCGTGGTCGCCGACGTGAATCGGGACGCCGCCGGGGTCGCGGCCAAGGAATTGGAGGCGGCCGGACGGAAGGTCCTGGCCTGCCCCATGGACGTGAGCGAACCGGCCCAGGCGGCCGCCACGGTGCAGTCGGTCCTACAACGCTTCGGGCAGATCGACATCCTGGTGAACAACGCCGGCATCCTGGGCGAGGTGATCCCGGTTCACGAGACCCCGGACGCCGAGTGGCATCGGGTGCTGGCCGTGAATCTGCACGGCGTCTTCTATTGCAGCCGCGCCGTCCTGCCCGCCATGCTGTCCAGGAAGTGGGGGCGGATCGTGAGCCTGGCCTCGGTCGCCGGCAAAGAGGGGAACCCCAACATGGCGGCCTACTCGGTATCCAAGGCGGGGGTCATCGCCTTCACCAAGTCCCTCGCCAAGGAGGTGGCCCGGGACGGCGTCACCGTCAACTGCGTGACCCCGGCCCTCACCGACACCGACATGGCGAGACGGGTCACGCCCGAGCAGCGGGCGGTCCTCGCCAGCAAGATCCCCATGGGGCGCTTGGCAGCGCCAGAAGAGATCGCCGCGGTCATCGCCTTCCTGGCCTCGGAGGACGCCAGCTTCGTCACGGGGGCCGTCTACGACGCCTCCGGCGGTCGGTCGGATTACTGAGGCTCTCTCGACAGCCCCCCCGCCATGCGGAGATGCTGCCAGGCCCCCCGCGAATGGAGGCGATTGCCGGTTCCGCCGACATAGAACCACCTTGACGCCGGGGCGTCGCGAGCATACTCTTTCGCCCGGAGGTGGAAATTTCGCCGGCGGGGCCTCCGCCGGCTGCGGACGATCCGGAGAAAACCAACCGGACGGGTCTCGAGTGCGCCGTCCTTCACCGACGAGGAGCCACCATGAAGATCAGTTGCTGCTGGCTGTACGCCATCTCGAAGTACGGCTACCCGCCCAGCCTGCCGGACACCTACCGGGCGGTGGAAGAGATGGCCGCTCTCGGCTTCGCCAACGTGGAGCTGGAAGGAGTGCGGGAAGAGAATCTCCGGGCCGTGCACGACGAGCGGAAGAAGCTGAAGAAGCGCTGCGAGGACCTGGGGGTGCGCGTCGTGAATTTCTGCCCGGTGCTGCCGGAGCTGGTCCACCCGGAGAAGGGCCGGCGGGTCCACGCGCTGGATCTCTTCAAGCTCGCCGTGGAGACGGCCACCTTCTTCGGCTGCGAGACCATCCAGACCGACAGCTATCTCCCGCCCCTGGAGTTCGTGGGCGAGGCGCCCTACCAGGAGGCCATCAGCTTTGGGAAGCGGTTCCAGGTGAAGATTGACCCGGCCTTCCGCTGGAACGATCTGTGGGGGTGGCTCACGGACAGCATCGGGGCCTGCGCCGACGAGGCGGACCGAGCCGGCCTGAAATTTTGCCTGGAGCCCCGCGTGGGCGAGATCGTGAGCAACACCGACGCCCTCCTGCGGCTGATGGATGCGGTGGACATCGAGAATTTCGGCGCCGTCCTGGACACCGGCCACCAGCACGCGCAGAAGGAGATCCTCCCCCTCAGCGTCGAGAAACTGGGCAACCGCGTGTACTACCTCCACGTCTCGGACAACGACGGGCAGACCAACCAGCACCATGCCCTGGGGCGGGGCAGCGTGGACTGGGACGGCGTGTTCCTGGCCCTCCAGAAGCACGGCTTTTCTGGCTATGTGGCGGTGGATGTCGGCGGGGTGCCCGACCTGGATGCCCAGTACCGCGAGTCCAAGCTCTTCCTGGAGAATCTGGCCGCCCGCCTGGGTGTGTAGCCCTGGACGGTTACGAACCCGCACGACACGGCCGGCCTGGCAATGTCTCTCCTTCGGAAAGAAACTTACCTTGACAGTCGCCGGGAGGGCAGGCAAGGTGGGGGCCTCATCTTTGGCGGCTCCGATCGGAGGCGCGTGGGCGAGCACGATCCGGAATCCGGACCGATCGCCGGGATCGGGACCGATGGAACCTGAATCGACCCTCTGGGGGGTCCATGTATACCCTGATCATCAGCCGCCACTGCGCACAGATGCAGCGGGAACTGGCTCCCCCCCTGGGGGGACGGAAGGACATGCGGGTAATCCTGGACCGCCGCCACGGCGAGCGACGCGCCGGCCGCGAGCAGGTCGCCACGGAGCGCCGTCGAAAGGATCGCCGCCGCGCTCTCGACGTGCTGCTGGGCGAGCAGGCCGCGGAAGGGGGCTAGAAAGCCGGTCCGAGGATACCGCGGCGACAGGGCGTGCTGGGGTTGGCTCGTGAGAGAGGAGGCAATAATGGCTTCGAGGTGGCGAAGCTGGCAGCCGTGGCTGCTGGGTGGGGTCCTGCTCTTGTTTCCGGTGCTTGAGGGATGCGCTGTATTGCTGGTGGGCGCGGGGGCGGGGGCGGGGGCCGGCACCGTGGCGTATATCCAGGGAGAACTCTCCCAGGTTCACGCCGGGGGCTACGAGCGGGTCTGGTCGGCCGCCGTCAGCGCGCTGAACCAGATGAACATCCGGGTGATCAAGACGGAGAAGGATGCCCTCAGCGGGACGATCACGGCGCGGCGAGCGGACGACACGTCGGTCGTCGTGAAGGTGGAACCGACCGGCACCGATACCACCACTGTCAAGGTTCGCATGGGGATGTTCGGCGACCGCGCCGCTTCGGAGTCCATCCAGGCCCGGGTCGTGAGCGTGCTTCGGGGTGGGAAATAGGCGGGCCGCCTCTGCTCGGTTTTCGCATTCAGCGCCCCCCGGTTCGCCACTCAGGACTACCCCCGCCACACTCCCCAGGCCAGCGCGAACCATCCCGCAATGAAGGCGACCCCGCCCAGGGGCGTGATCGCCCCCAGCGCGCGGATACCGCTCAGGCTCAGGCCGTACAGGCTTCCGGAAAACAGGACGATTCCCGCCAGAAACAACCAGCCCGCGGCATGCGTGGCCTGTCCCGGCCAGCGCGTCGCCGCCCACGCCACTGCCAGCAGCCCCAGGGCATGGATCAGGTGATAGCGCACGCCGGTCTCGAAGACGGCCAATAGCTCGGGCGCCAGGCGCGCGCGCAATGCGTGGGCCCCGAACGCGCCTGCGCCCACCCCCAGCGCCGCCAGCAATGCCCCGATGATGAAGAAGGTGCGATCCATTCCCCCACCTCCGCGACTCAGGGATCAGTGCTTTGCCAGGAACGTGGCCATCGCCCGGTTGAAGGCCTCGGCCTGCTCCATGTTGGACAGGTGCGAGGCCGATGCGAGGATGACCAGCTCCGACCCCATGATCCGCTCGTGGATCGTCCTGGATGCGGCGACGGGCGTCCCGGGATCCTCCTCTCCTACGATCACCAGCGTCGGCACGGCGATGGCCGGCAGGCGGTCCGTAAGATCGAGCGCCGCGATGGCGTGGCAGCAGCCGATGTAGCCCGCCGGCTTCGTCGCCTGGATCATCGCGCGCACGCGGTCAACGACGTCGGGGTGCTGCCCCCGAAACGGACCGGTGAACCAGCGCTCGATCGTCGGTTCCATGTGGGGCTCCATGCCGTGCGCTTGCGCCACGCGGATGCGTTCGTCCCACACGGGTTTGGCCTCGGGCGGGACCCGACTGGTCGTGTCACACAGGACGAGGCTCTGGAGCATCTCGGGATACCTGAGGGCCAGGATCTGGCCGATGAACCCGCCCATGGACAGCCCGATGAAGTGCGTCCGCGCGATCCCCAGGGCCTGGAGGAGCGCCCGCGTGTCCTCCGCCAGTTGGTCCAGAGAGTAGGCGCCCCCGGGGGCGTCGGTGTCGCCATGACCCCGCGTGTCGAAGCGGAGGACGCGATAGCGGGACGTGAGCGCGGGGATCTGCGGATCCCACATCGAAAGGTTCGTCGCCAGCGAATGGCTCAGCGTGACGACCGGCGCGGAGGCCGGCCCCTCAAGCCTGCAGTTGATGCTGATGCCGTTGGCAGTGATTTTCATGGTCACGACCTCCTTATACGACAGCGGTCAGCCATCAGCAATCAGCTCACAGCCTCGAAAGTGCAGGGATGGCAGATCTGGGCTGTCAATCGCCATTAGACTGCGGGGAAGGGGTGGCCAGCCGGTTAAGCTGGATATCGTGAAGACGACCGAGGGAGAGTTGTGAGAGGATGGCCCCGACCAGGGCGAGGGTCATGTCCCACTGGGTGTCCCACACATCACCCTGCGTCCCCAGGAATGCCGTCCCCGTTTCGGGTGAGGTGAGAAGCGCCGCCCACCATTCGACCAGCTCGTAGGAGGCGCTGATGGCCAGGGAAACGCAGCAGACCAGGAAGAAAAGCCACTTCCCCGGCCGGAGGGGCGAGGTCCGGAGCAGGACTTCACGCGCAATGATCGCCGGGACGAACCCTTGGGCGAAGTGTCCAACGCGGTCGTAATGGTTGCGGTACAGGTTGAACGTGTCGCGAATCCAATTGAACAGCGGCACCTGGGCATACGTGTAGTGCCCGCCGATGGTGAGGATGATGGCGTGGAGCCAGATCAGGACATAGGCAAGTGGTGTGAGGGGGAACCGTCGGTAGGTGGCGACGAGGATCGGAACGCCGATGATGACCGGCATGACCTCCAACCACCACGCCCCGACCTCGCGTGGGTGTATCCCCGACCACATGAATATCGCGGCGAGGCTGCCCCCAAGGATGAGCAGGTAGCGTGGCATCACCGGCGTCGATCCTTCAGCAATGGGAGGCACGGTCGAGGGCGCGCGCCTGCTCACCTGCGGCCCACCTTGCTGGGGTTGTGTGGGGCATGCGGTCGATGGACGGGAGGCAGTGGGGATACATCAAGGGGTGGGGCAGGAGATCAGCGATAGCCGCCCAGACGCACCGCATAGGGCCGGGATGGAGAAAGCCGCTTTCTTTTTGGATCGACAACCAGACCCAAGGCTTCCAAAGCCTCCACGCCAAGGATGGGCTCATCAACTTTGCCGACGAGGATTGTCGCGGGGGCTTCACGCCCGTCGACTTGGATAATGGCTATATCGGCGCCCAGGCGAATGTTCCTACCGTCCGCAAGGCGAACCTTCACCGACCGTCGAGGGCGACTGATCCCCAACAGCTTCGCCAGGTCCGGGGGGATCACGGAGAAGGTCGCACCCGTGTCCACCAGCATTCGAATGGTGATTGCCTTCTCTGCCCGGAGGCGGACCTTTTGGTAAATGTGGCCCATCCCACTGTTCCCTTTCCTGAACCCCAACAGATATATTAACAGAGAGGGGAGCCCGGAGCAAGAGCAGTCGTCCCCCCCTAATCCGGCGGCAAGGTTCTTGCTGTAGCGGACAGGCTGGGCCCGGAGGGCCCAAACCCCCGCGAGCCGACCCACGCGGACACCGCACTCGGCG
>JACPAT010000140.1 GCA_016180655.1 Candidatus Methylomirabilota bacterium
GGCCGACCCGGCAGCCCTCCGCCTCCAGCATCGCCATGACCACTTCCAGGTTGACGGGATAATCCTCCACCACGAGCACGCAGGGAGTCCCCACCCTCCGTCCGCGTTCCCCAGGGTTCGCTCGTGGCACAAGACCTCGAAACGCGCCGACAACCCGGGGGTCCCACCAGCCTCGCCGGGTCTCGGCGTCCAGCGTGTCCAACGCCGCGTGCGGCGGAAGGGCCCGGCGATACGGGCGGTCCGTGGTGAGGGCGTCATAGACATCCACCACCTGGAGGATGCGGGCGGTCAGGGGGACCACCTCCCCCCGGAGGCCGTCCGGGTAACCCGCCCCGTCCTGCCGCTCATGGTGGTGCCGGATGATGGGCAGCACCGCTTGCAGCGAGCGGAGCGGGCGGCAAATCTCCTCGCCGGCCAGGGGATGGCGCTGCATCCTGACGCGCTCCTCGGAGGTGAGGGGGCCCGCTCCTCGATGCTCTTCCCCAGCGTGCACAGGACCGCCTCGGCCGATTCCAACTCGTCGGTGAAGGCCTTCATCCGCAGGGCCGCCCGGATCCTGACGCGCAACTCCCCCAGGCTGAAGGGTTTGGCGAAAAAATCATCCGCCCCGGCCTCGATCCCCTGGAGTTTGAACTCTTCACCGACACCTGTGATGAGGATCACCGGGATGAGCCGCGTGGCCGGGTCGGATTTGAGCCGCCGGCAGACCTCGAAGCCGTTCAGGCCGGGCATGCTGACATCGCAGAGGACGAGGTCCGGCGGCTCCGCGGCGATTGCATTCAGCGCCGCGATCCCATCCCGCACGGGGACGGCCTCATGCCCGAGGCCCTCGACCATCTCCGTGAGGAGTTCGCGGATCTTTATGTCGTCATCTGCGATCAGGATACAGGCAGGCCGTTCCGATTGACGATTTTCGATTGTCGATTGTCGATTGTAACGTCCCATCCGACCCGATCCTCAATCACCAATCTTCAATGCGCCGCGGCCTGCCGGAGCAGCCGCCCCACGGTGTCCACCAGCACCTGGGCGGAGACCGGCTTCGCCAGGAACTCGTCGGCCCCCAGGGCCAGCGCCTGATCGGCCCGGATCGACTCCAGCCCGGTGATGATCAGGACCGGGAGGCCGCGGGTCCGTCCTTCGCGGCGCACCTGCGCCAGCACCTCCCACCCGTCTAGATCGGGCAGGACGATGTCGAGGATGAGGAGATCGGGGGGCGGGCCGGCCAGGGCGGCCAGCGCCTCGGCCCCGGTGGCCGCCTCCCCTACGGCAAAGCCGGCGGCCCCCAGGGTCTCCGCCATCTCCCTCCGGAGCAGCGCCTCGTCCTCCACGATCAGGACCCGCCGAGGCAGCGGGGCGGTGAGCAGTGGGAGCCGCACAATGAAGCGAGCCCCCTGTCCCTCGCCGCCGGATTCCGCCCACACCCGGCCCCCGTGGAGCTCCACGAGCCGACGGACCAGCGTCAGGCCCAGCCCCGCGCCCCCGTACTGGCGGGTATCCGAGGTGTCCACCTGCTCGAAGCCCCGGAAGATCCGCTCCCGATCCTCGGCACGGATGCCGATCCCCGTGTCTTCGACCGCGATCTCGGCCTCTTCCCCTTCCCGCGTGCCGATCCGGCGGGTGCGCACCGTGACCCGCCCTCCCGCAGGGGTAAAGCGGATGGCGTTGGTTAACAGGTGATGCAGGATCTGGGCGAGCTTGCCGCGATCCGCCACCACGGTGGGGAGGCCCGGATCGAGGGCTGGGACCATCTCCACCTGCCTCGCCTGGGCGGCCACGGCCAGGGGGGTCAGCACCTCGGTCACCAACTCGCTTACCGCCCCAGGAGGCGCTTGCCTCCCTCGTGGATCTGCCGGAGGTAGCGCTCCTGTTTGGGGGCGAGGTCGCCCGCTCCTCGTCCCAGTAAGACCTCCGAGAAGCCCAACACGGCATTCAGGGGCGTCCGCAGCTCGTGGGACATGTTGGCCAGGAACTGTGCCTTGACCCGCAGCGCCTCCTCCAGCTCGGCCGTCCGCTCCTTTACCCGGTCGCCCAGGGTGGCAGCATTCTGTCGGATCTCTTCGTACAGCCGCGCGTTCTCGATGGCGATGGACGCCTGGTCGGCGAAGAGGGCGAGGAGTTCGCGGTCGTGTTTCGTGAACGACCGCTCGGTGCCCTCGGCATTGATCGTAATCACCCCCAGGAGCCGATCCCGGTACAGGAGGGGTTCGGCGAGGATGGCGGTGATCCCGGTGTGCTCCAGGGTGAGAGCAACGCCGTGCGGCCAGCTCCGGTAATCATTCACGATCATCCCCACCCGCCGTTCCGCGACCCTCCCGGCAACTCCCTCCCCGAGCCTGAGCCGCACCTCCTTGAACCAGTCGCCGATCCCGTGCCAGGCCTGCGGGACGAGGACCTGGGCCGTCTCGTCCCAGAGGAGGACGGCACCCGAGGCAGTCCCCACCAGCTCGGCCGCCCGACGGTGGATCAGCCCGAGGAGCGTGGGCAGGTCCAGCTCGCGAGTGATCTCGGCGCTGACTGCCCGGACCGCCTCGAGCTGCCGGGTGCGCGTGATCAGCGCCTGCTCCGCCTGCTTCTGCGCAGTAATATCCTGCCTGATGCCGATGAAGTGGCTGATCTCGCCCCGCGCGTCCCGGACCGGGGTGATGGTCTGCTCTTCGGTGTAGAGGCTCCCGTCCTTCCGGCGGTTGATGGTCTCCCCATGCCAGACCCGGCCAGCGAGGATCGTCGCCCAGAGATTCTGGTAGAACGCCAGATCCTGCCGCCCCGACTTCAGGAGGCGCGGGGTCTGCCCCACGGCTTCCTCTGAGGTATAGCCTGTGAGGTGGGTGAAGGCGGGATTCACCCAGAGGATCCGGCCCTCACGGTCGGTGATGATGATGGCGTTCGCAGCAGATTCGAGAGCCGCGCTTTGCAGCCGTAGCCGCTCCTCCTCTCGCCTGTGCTCCGTGGTATCGGCAACGATGCCGATGATTCCGACAATCTCGCCCCTTGCATCATGGAGCGGTCCGGCCCAGAGGCTGACGTCAATGGGCGTCCCGTCTCGCCGCTGGCGGCGGAGCTCGACCCCGGCGAGCATTTCGCCCCGGAGCACCCGTTCACGCAAGGCCGTGAACTCCTCCCGTCTTGCCTCGGGTACGAAGGGGAGGGGCTGCCCCAGCACCTCGGCTTCCCGCCAGCCAAAGATGCGCTCGGCTGCCGGGTTCCACATTGTCAAGCGGCCCTCGGGATCAAGGGAAACAATGGCCAAGGGTGAGGCTTGAAACACTGCCCGGAGAGCCTCCGTGGTCTCCTGGAGCCGGTCCTCAACTCGCCTCCGCCCCAAGAGGAGCATTGCTGTGACGCAGAGGAACCCTATTCCCAGGCCCCGATTTACAAGGGAGATTCCGGGTGAAATTCCTGGGGGCGAGTAGAGCCAGCCAAGGATAATCAAGGCTATGGATGCCGCCGTCAGAACCTGAAGGGCCAGGCGGTGTGACAGCCTGGACGCCAGCAGTACCGGGACCGCGTAGAGGATCCATTCCACCGTGCCTAACGGTGTGAGAAGATCCAGGATGAAGATCCCTCCCGTCAGGGCTGCAATCCCTATCGTGCTCGCGGTGAGCGATCTCTTCGCCTGCATAAGGACAACTTTCGTGGGGTCCGGTCTATAGGTAGACGTGTGCTGGGAACAACAAGATCAGGGACCAGGTGGTGCCCCTAGTAGGATATTTGCCAAGGCTGGAATTCGTCGGGCCCGGAGGTGGCCGGTGGGATCCGGCGTTTAATGGCGAGTTTCACTTCCGAGCGCCGAGACAGTGCTTCTATCCTAACTGTCCAGAAACTTTTACTCGTGAATGTAGTCTAGGCTATATTAGTTGTCAATCTCCTCCGGCGCACGGAAGGGCTAGGTGACGAGGCATTAGACGGATTCGCGGCGGCTACTGCCGCGGCGCGGGCGGGCCACCGGGACCCGGCGTCATTCCCGGCCCCATGGATCCCCCTGGTCCCATGGGCTGGGCTGGCCCCATCATGCCCGGGCCCATCATCATTCCTGGGCCCATGGGACCGCCGGGCCCCATGGGCTGGCCGGGGCCGCCCATGGCCCGCATCCGGTGGCCGACCTGCTTCAGCTTCTCGAGCTGCTCCGCCGTGAGGACCGCGCGGCCCGCCTCGAGCGTCTTGATCCGCGCCAGGCGCAGTTCACTCTGCAGGCTGGCGATCTGCTTCACCTTCGGCTCGATCTTCGCCACGTCCCACTTGTCCTGTTCCAGCAGCGAGTCCAGCTCGATCTCCGCCACCTGGATCTCTGCGCCGCGCCGGATGGATTCCTTCGCAAACTCCGTCCGCAGGTCACGCAGCTTCCGCTCCTGCTCCGGGTTCAGGCCGAGGTCCTGCTTGTGCTCCAGCATGATGCTGATGAGCGGGCCCTCGTGGGACAGCGCCCGGCCGCCCCGGCCCTCTCTCATGCCGTGGCCCCCCATGCCGCCACCCATCATGCCGCCCATCATCCCCATCATCCCGCCACCCTGGCCGCC